>NZ_JBYIVZ010000004.1:0-323529 GCF_057710365.1 Streptomyces sp. bgisy027 | reverse complement strand
GAGGCAAAGTACTTCAACGCACGGTGAGGCGCCCCGCGCCGCCGCTGCCGGGCCCGCTTCCACGCAGGTCGGAGCGTCCCCCGGCGTGTTTGCGGTGTGCCCCGGGGCACACCGGTTAAACCAGGCGCTTCGGCTGCGCACGTCGTACACTGGACGGTCCACCGCAGGCCGGTTCCCCTAGTGGGAGCCGGCCTGTCCGCCCCTCAAGGAGGTGCGCCAGGATGACCAGCACGGTCCCCGGGCCAGTAACCCTTCCCCAAGCTCCCGGCTCCTCTCGAGCAGGGGACACCCCAATGGCCGATGGGTCGGCTCTTCAGGCTGTTCTCCTCGACATGGACGGCACTCTGGTGGACACGGAGGGCTTCTGGTGGGACGTCGAGGTCGAGATCTTCGCCGGCCTCGGTCACACCCTCGACGACTCCTGGCGCCATGTGGTGGTCGGCGGCCCGATGACCCGCAGCGCGGGCTTCCTGATCGAGGCCACCGGCGCCGACATCGCGCTCGCCGAACTCACGGTGCTGCTCAACCAGGGCTTCGAGGACCGTATCGACCGCGCCCTGCCGCTGATGCCGGGAGCGGCCCGGCTGCTGGCCGAACTGGCCGCGTACGAGATCCCCACGGCCCTGGTCTCCGCCTCGCACCGGCGCATCATCGACCGCGTCCTGACCTCACTCGGCCCCCAGCACTTCGCGCTGACCGTCGCCGGTGACGAGGTGGAGCGCACCAAGCCGCACCCGGACCCCTACCTGCTCGCCGCGGCCGGGCTCGGCGCGGACCCGGCCAGATGCGCGGTCGTCGAGGACACGGCGACCGGGGTCGCCGCGGCGGAGGCGGCAGGCTGCCATGTGGTGGCCGTACCGTCGATCGCCCCCATCGTGCCGGCCGACCGCCGTACCGTCGTGACCTCCCTCGAAGAGGTCGATCTGGCATTTCTGCGCGGGCTGATGGCTGCCTGACAACACAAATACGCCGGGCGTTCACCCAGCGTGCAACATCGACAACGCGAGAATTCCACGGGTGAATTCGAACCTGCCGGATGGCTGAATTCCGGTGCCTCCGAAGTCCGTTCAGTTTGTGATGTTCAACACTTCAACGGGGGTCGACAGAAGTCACACACTGTGCAGTCGGCCCCCGGCCGGAGGTGTCGGACGCACCTTTGTGTCCCGATTGATGAATCGGTGCACGAATCCTTCCCCGGTCAGGTTTTCGTTGCGTCCGCGCCCGGTTCCGCTGCGTGATGGATCCTCAACTCCGGTCGCTTCGAACCGTCCTGCGCGCGCGGACTAATCTCATCGCGAGAACACCGAACTCACCCCGTGATCCGCCGCGACACCCCTGCATGCCGGGTACACGGAGTCGACCGCTGGAGAAACCCGAGCATGAACCGCAAGACTTTGGTGCTGCCGGCCGTCATCGGCTTGCTCGTGCCGGTTCTCGCCGCCTGTGGCGGGACCGACAGCGGCAGCGACAACGGCGACGCGATCGTCGTCGGCACCACCGACGCGTTCACTGCCTCGAAGGACGCTCCCGCCCCCCTCGATCCGGCCTTCGCCTACGACGTCGGCACCTGGAACATCCTGCGCCAGACGGTGCAGACGCTGATGATCCAGCCGCGCGGCGAGGGCGAGCCGGTTCCCGAGGCCGCCCAGAGCTGCGGCTTCACCGACAGCGGCAATGAGCGCTACGCCTGCACGCTGCGCAAGGACCTGACGTTCGCGAACGGCGACCCGATCACCGCCTCGGACGTCAAGTACTCCATCGACCGCGCCCGCGCCCTGAAGGCCGACAGCGGTGTCTTCGCCCTGCTGTCCACGATCGACACCGTCGAGACCCAGGGTGACAACGAAGTCATCTTCCACCTCAAGACCGCGGACGCCACGTTCCCGTTCAAGCTGTCGACCCCGGTCGCCGGCATCGTCGACCCCGACATCTACGCCAAGGACAAGCTGCGCGACGGCTTCGAGCTCGACGGGTCCGGCCCGTACACGCTCAAGGCCGAGGTCGAGGACGACAAGCTGGTCTCCGCCGTGTTCACCAAGAACCCCAACTACCGGGGGAGCCTGAAGGTGAACAACGAAAAGGTCGAGCTGCGCAACTTCGAGGACGCCGACGAAATGGGCAGCGCCCTCGACAAGGGCGACATCGATCTGATGACCCGCACCATGTCGCCGGAGCAGATCCAGAAGCTGTCGGCCGACTCCGACGACGAGGTCGACCTCGTCGACATGTCGGGCCTGGAGATCCGCTACCTGGCCTTCAACACCAACGCCCCCACGGTGAAGAGCAAGGCCGTCCGCCAGGCGATGGCCCAGATCATCGACCGCGGCGAGCTCGTCTCCAAGGTCTACGGCTCCCAGGCCCAGCCGCTGTACTCGCTGGTCCCGGCCAGCATCACGGGCCACTCCAACTCCTTCTTCAACAAGTACGGCGACCCCGACGTCGACAAGGCCAAGTCGATGATGGAGCGGGCCGGCATCACCACCCCGGTGAAGCTGACCCTGCACTACACGACCGACCACTACGGCTCGGCCACCGAGAAGGAGTTCGAGCTGCTGAAGAAGCAGCTCAACGACAGCGGTCTGTTCGACGTCGACATCAAGGGCACGCCCTGGGCGACATTCCGCCCCGCCGAACAGAAGGGCGCGTACGACGTCTACGGCATGGGCTGGTTCCCGGACTTCCCCGACGCCGACAACTACCTCGCGCCGTTCCTCGACAAGGACAACTTCCTCGGCTCGCCGTACACCAACTCCGCGATCCGCAGCGATCTGATCCCGGAGTCCCGCCGGGTCGCCGACCGGCTGTCCGCCTCCGGCAGCCTGACGGAGATGCAGGACATCGTGGCCAACGACGTGCCGGTGCTGCCGCTGTGGCAGGGCAAGCAGTTCGTCGCCGCGAACGACGCCGTCACGGGCACGGCCTACGTCCTCAACTCCTCCTCGACCCTTCAGCTGTGGGAGCTCGGCCGTGGCGTGAGCGGCTGACGTCTCTCCGAGCCCGGCGCCCGCACCAGGACGCCGGGCCAGGCACGGGGACCCGGGACGGGTTCCGCACAATCGACGACAAGGCACTCGTAAGTGAACATGCGCAACCAGTGGCCAGTCCTGCCCGTAGTGGCAGGGCTGGCCTCCGGCCTGTTGACCGGCTGTGGCACGGAGACGGGGGGCGCCGGCGACACCGGCACCTCGGTGGTCATGGGGATGTCGGACGACGTCCTGGCCACCGACCCCGCCTCGGGCTACGACCCCGGCTCCTGGCTGTTGTTCAACAACGTCTTCCAGTCGCTGCTCAGCTTCCCCAAGGGCGCCACGGAACCGCAGCCAGAAGCCGCCGAGGAGTGCGCCTTCTCCGACTCCAAGGCCATGGTCTACGAGTGCACGCTCAAGGACGGCCTGAAGTTCAGCAACGGCGACGAGCTCACCTCGAAGGACGTCAAGTTCTCCTTCGACCGCATGCTGAAGATCAATGACCCCGACGGCCCCGCGGTCATGTTCCCCACCCTGAGCAAGGTCGAGACGCCGGACGACAAGACGGTCGTCTTCCGGCTCAACTCCTCCGACGCCACGTTCCCGAGCAAGATCGCCTCGGGCGCCGGCTCCATCGTCGACGAGGACCAGTACGACGCCGACGGCCTGCGCAAGGACGGCGAGGCGGTCGGCTCCGGCCCGTACAAGCTCGACAAGTTCGACGACGACGAGGCCGTCTTCTCGGTCAACGAGAACTACAAGGGCACCGCCGAAGTGCAGAACTCCGGCGTGACGATGAAGTTCTTCCACGGCGACCAGGAAGCCCTGAAGAAGGCCCTCAAGGAGAACGAGGTCGACATCGCCTACCGCGGTCTCACCGCCGGCGACATCACCGACGTCGAGAACTCCGGCGGCGACTCGGGCATAGAGGTCGTCGAGGGCGGCAGCGCCGAGGTCCAGCACCTGGTCTTCAACATGGACGACCCGGTCACCGGCAAGCTCGGCGTGCGCAAGGCCATCGCCTACCTGATCGACCGCGACGCCCTCATCAAGGACGTCTACCAGGGCACGGCCACCCCGCTGTACTCGATCATCCCGGCCGGCATCAGCGGCCACAACACGGCCTTCTTCGACACCTACGGCGCCCGCCCCTCCCGCGCCAAGGCCGCCGCGGCGCTCCAGGACGAGGGCGTGAACGGCAAGGTCAAGCTGACCCTGTGGTCCACCCCGTCGCGCTACGGCCCCGCCACCGACGACGAGTTGAAGGCGATCGCCAAGCAGCTCAACGCCAGCGGCCTGTTCGACGCCGACGTGCAGTCCGTCGCGTTCGACCAGTACGAGAAGGACATCGCCGACGGCAAGTACGGCGTGTACGTGAAGGGCTGGATCCCGGACTACCCGGACGCCGACAACTTCACCGCGCCCTTCTTCGGCGAGGGCAACGTGCTGAGCAACAACTACAGCAACAACGCGATCACCGGCACGCTCATCCCGCGCACCGCGGCCGAGAGCGACCGCGCCGCGACCGAGGACGACTTCGGCCAGCTCCAGGACATCGTCGCCAAGGAGCTGCCCGTCCTGCCGGTCTGGCAGGCCAAGCAGTACGCGGTCGTGCGGGACAACGTCTACGGCCTGGAGTACTGCCTCGACGCGTCCACCGTGTTCCGCTTCTGGGAGCTGAGCAAGGGCTGACGGGCGGCCGTACGCGGCCCGAACGCACCGAGGGCGCCCCTTCCTTCCGGCAAGGGGCGCCCTCTTCGTCGTGACCCGGTCTCCTACTGCGCGCCGGGACGCACCAGACCGCTCTCGTACGCGTACACCGCGGCCTGCACCCGGTCCCGCAGCCCCAGCTTGGTCAGCACATGACCCACATGGGTCTTCACGGTCGTCTCGCTGACGAACAGGTCGGCGGCGATCTCGGCGTTCGACAGCCCCCGCGCCACCAGCTTCAGCACCTCCACCTCGCGCTCGGTGAGCGTGTGCAGGGTGTCCGGGACCGGCTCGTCGCCCGAGGGCAGATGCGTGGCGTACTTGTCGAGCAGCCGGCGCGTGATGCTCGGCGCGAGCATCGCCTCACCGGCGGCGACCACGCGGATCGCCTGCACCAGCTCGTTGGCCGGGGCGTCCTTCAGCAGGAAGCCGCTGGCGCCCGCCTTCAGCGCCTCCACCACGTACTCGTCGAGATCGAAGGTCGTCAGCACCAGCACCTTCGCCGGGCCGTCCCGCCCGGGCCCGGTGATCTGCCGCGTCGCCTCCACCCCGTCCATCCGGGGCATGCGGATGTCCATCAGGACCACGTCGGGCTGCAGGGCCCGCACCTGGTCGAGGGCCTGCAGGCCGTCACCGGCCTCGCCCACGACCGCGATGTCCTGCTCGGCCTCCAGGATCATCCGGAAGCCGGTTCGCAGCAGGGGCTGGTCGTCGACCAGTAGGACGCGGATGGCCACGTGAGTCTCCTTCGCTAGTCCGGCCCCATTCTGCCCTGCGCACCGCCACCGGACTCGCCCGCCCCGACCGCGAGCGGGTACGGCGGGGGAGTGCCGCCGAATTCCGGGCAGTGGGCCTGGTGGTCGCACCAGCCGCACAGCTTGGTCGGCCTGGGCCGCCAGTCGCCCGACTCCGTCGCCTGCCGGATCGCGTCCCACAGCGCGAGCAGCTTGCGCTCGACCCGCTCCAGGTCCGCGACCACCGGGTCGTACGTCAGCACGTCACCGCTGCCGAGGTACACGAGCTGAAGCCGGCGCGGGACTACGTTCTTCAGCCGCCAGACCACCAGCGCGTAGAACTTCATCTGGAACAGCGCGCCCTCGGCGTACTCGGGCCGGGGCGCCTTGCCCGTCTTGTAGTCGACGATCCGCACCTCGCCCGTCGGCGCCACGTCGACGCGGTCGATGATCCCGCGCAGCTTCAACCCCGAGTCCAGCTCGGCCTCCACGAACAGCTCGCGCTCGGCGGGCTCCAGCCGGGTCGGGTCCTCCAGCCCGAACCAGCGCTCGACGAGCCGCTCCGCCTCGCCCAGCCAGGTCGCCAGCCGCTCGCCCTCGGGGTCGTCCGCGAACAGCTCCACGACCTCCGGCCTGCTCTCCCGCAGCCGGTCCCACTGCCCGGGGATCAGGGACTTGGCCCGCGGAGCGGTCCGCTCGGCGGCCGGAGCGTCGAAGAGCCGCTCCAGCACCGCGTGCACCAGCGTCCCCTTGGTCGCCGCCGCGCTCGGCTTCTCGGGCAGCCGGTCGATCACCCGGAACCGGTACAGCAGAGGGCACTGCATGAAGTCACTGGCACGGGACGGCGACAGCGAGCTCGGCGGTATCACCGGCAGAGCGGTGACCTTCGCGCCCTCACCCGCCTCGGCGGCCGGTCCGTCCGTGGCCGCGCCCTCACCCGCAGCGCCCTCACCGGTCGCGACCGCAGCCGCCGTACCGTCCACCCCCGTCGGCTCCTCGTCCGGCACCGGCCCTGTGACCGGTGCCGTCGCCGCCGCGACGTCACTGCCGCAGTCCGCCGCGGCACCCTCCGTGCTCGTCTCCATGACCACAGACCTTACGGCCCACCACTGACAGTGACCCAGTCCGGCTGTTACGGGCGGTACGTCAGGGGAAACTCAGGGGGTGCCGGGGCGGAACCCGTCAGGACGGCCGCATACCATCGACCCGAGACCCTTCCGCCCGGCAGGCGCGGAAGACGCTTGGGCGGAAGACGCTGAGAACGAGGGGACATCGTGGACGAGAGCGGCGGGAGCGGGCAGCCGCGATCCGGCACCGACGAGTCGACCGAGCGCCGACCAGACCGTATGGCCCCGGCCACCGACCCCGCACGCCCCGACCCGACCCCGTCCGACACCGCGCACGCGGACTCCGAGCCCGAGAACGGCACGCAGGGCTCAGAGGGCACGGACGGCGCGGGCGACACCGGTAACAGCGCCGCCGACCGCCCGGAGGCGCAGGACACCGCCGTCCCCGAGGCGGCGCCATCGGCCTCCGCTTCCGCCGAGCACGGCACGGAAGAGGGCCCCACTTCCGGCGCCCACCGTCCCGAGGGCACCCACGACCCCCGGCGTCCGCACCCCGACGCCCCCACCCCGCACGACCACCAGGCCACCCCCCACCTCGACCGCGCCCTCGCCCACTCCGGCACCACCAAGGGGCGTCCGCCGCAGCGGCCGAAGGATCCCCGGGGCGGGCTGCTGATGGGGCGGCCGTTCGGCGTGCCCGTCTACGTCGCGCCCAGCTGGTTCCTCGTCGCCGCCCTGATCACCTGGGTGTTCGGCGGGCAGCTCGACCGCGTGCTGCCCGAGCTCGGCGCCGCCCGCTACCTCGTCTCCCTCTTCTTCGCGGTCGCCTTCTACGCGTCCGTCCTCGTCCACGAACTCGCCCACACGGTCGCCGCCCTGCGCTTCAAACTCCCGGTCCGGCGCATCCAGCTCCAGTTCTTCGGCGGCGTCTCCGAGATCGAGAAGGAAGCCGAGACCCCCGGCCGGGAGTTCGTGCTCGCTTTCGTCGGCCCCCTGCTCTCCCTGGTCCTCGCGGGCGCCTTCTACGGCGCCATGCAGTTCGTCGAACCCGGCACCGTCCCCGGCGTCCTGCTCGCCGGCCTGATGATCTCGAACCTCATCGTGGCCGCCTTCAACCTGCTGCCCGGCCTGCCCCTCGACGGCGGCCGCATGCTCCGCGCGGTCGTCTGGAAGATCACCGGCAGGCCGATGAGCGGCACCGTCGCCGCCGCCTGGATCGGCCGCGCCCTCGCCGTCTCCGTCCTGGTCGGCCTCCCGTGGCTCACCCAGTCCGGCGCCCTCGGCTCCGACGCCGTCGACAACGTCGGCATGGACACCGTCATGGACGCCCTGCTCGCCGCCATCCTCGCGGCGATCATCTGGACCGGCGCCGGCAACAGCCTGCGCATGGCCAGGCTGCGCGAGCACCTGCCCGAGCTGCGCGCCCGCAACCTGACCCGCCGCGCCGTCCCCGTCGAGACCGACACCCCCCTGTCCGAGGCACTGCGCCGCGCCAACGCGGCCGGTGCCCGCGCCCTGGTCGTGGTCGACGCCGACGGCAACCCCGTCTCCCTCGTCCGCGAGGCCGCCATCGTCGGCGTACCGGAGCACCGACGTCCCTGGGTCCCCGTCAGCGGCGTCGCCCAGGACCTGACCGACGGCATGCGCGTCTCCGCCGAACTCTCCGGCGAGGAACTCCTCGACGCCCTGCGGGCCGCCCCCGCCACCGAATACCTGGTCGTCGAGGAGACCGGCGAGATCTACGGCGTGCTGTCGGCGGCCGACGTCGAGCGCGCTTTCGTGAAGGCGATGGCCCGCCCGAACTGACGCACCCCGCTTCCCGGGCCCGCTCACCCGTGGTCGGCGGCCCCCGGAAACGCCGGTAGGCTGTTCACATGTCCGAACCGACCGGTGCCGCCCGCCGTCGCGGGCCCTTCAAGGTCGGGGACCAGGTTCAGCTGACCGACCCCAAGGGCCGCCACTACACGTTCACGCTCGAAGCCGGGAAGAACTTCCACACCCACAAGGGTTCCTTCCCGCACGACGAACTGATCGGTGCTCCCGAGGGCAGCGTTGTCCGCACCACCGGGAACGTCGCCTACCTGGCGCTGCGCCCCCTGCTCCCCGACTACGTCCTGTCCATGCCCCGCGGGGCAGCCGTCGTCTACCCCAAGGACGCGGGACAGATCCTCGCCTTCGCCGACATCTTCCCCGGCGCCCGCGTCGTCGAGGCCGGCGTCGGCTCCGGCTCGCTCAGCAGCTTCCTGCTGCGCGCCATCGGCGACCAGGGCATGCTCCACTCCTACGAGCGCCGCGAGGACTTCGCCGACATCGCCCGGCAGAACGTCGAGCGCTACTTCGGCGGCCCCCACCCCGCCTGGCAGCTCACCGTCGGCGACCTCCAGGACAACCTGTCCGACACCGAGGTCGACCGCGTCATCCTCGACATGCTCGCCCCCTGGGAATGCCTGGAGGCCGTCTCCAAGGCGCTCGTCCCCGGCGGCATCGTGTGCTGCTACGTCGCCACCACCACCCAGCTCGCCCGGACCGTCGAGTCCATCCGCGAGATCGGCTGCTTCAACGAGCCGACCGCCTGGGAGACGATGATCCGCAACTGGCACATCGAGGGCCTGGCCGTCCGCCCCGACCACCGGATGATCGGACACACCGGCTTCCTCCTCACCGCCCGGCGACTCGCCGACGGAGTGGAGCCGCCCATGCGCCGCCGACGCCCCGCCAAGGGCGCCTACGGCGAGGACTACGAAGGCCCCAACGCCGACGGCGGCACCGGCCGCTGAGCCGGCCCCGTACCGCATCCAACGCACCGGCGCTGTGGTGGAGTTCCCAGGTCACCCCGGGAACTCCACCACAGCGCCTTTCTGTTGACGCGACCCCGGGAACCGACCGCCCGCCGAGCGCCGCGCGCCCCGCCGGCACCCCCGGCCACCCGACATCCGGCACCGGAACTCCACACCCCCGCCGTTCCGTCACACTGTGACGTGTGGCACGATGCTGGCCACCCACCCCCACCGGCACAGCCCTCACAGGAGACGCTCCTAGTGCAGCAATCCGCCGTCCCGGAACTGGCACACACCCACACCCGGCCCATCCACTGGCTCGCCACCGCCACAGCGGTCGCCGGTGTCGTGGCGTTCTCCTCGGTCCTCCAGCCGGGCGCGGCGACAGCGGCACAGGCAGCCGGCCCGGAGACGAAGCACGCCGCCGCGGCGGTCGCACCCCCCGACCCCGCGCGCATCGACTTCCCGCTCGAATGCGGCCCCGTGAAGGCCGTCGTGGTGAAGAAGGCCACCGGAGACCTCGACGGCGACGGCAGCCCCGAGACCGTGGCCGTGGTGCACTGCGACTCCCCGATGGGCACCCCGCCCGACGGCGTCTACGTCCTCACGCACGCCAAGGAGACAGCCGCTCCCCGCGTCGTCGCGACCCTCGTCGACCCGAAGGACAGCATCACCGTCAGTGACATCGCCGTCCGTGACGAAGCGGTCGAGGCCGAGCTGCTCGGCTACTCGTCGACCGACGTACCGCGTTGCTGCCCGGACGTGAAAAAGAGCGCGAAATGGCAGTGGCAGAACGGCTCGTTCGTCCGCTTGACACCCGCCGGTGCCCACAGCGTCTGACCCTCGCCACAGAGAGTTGTGAGAAATCAGACAGTCGTAACACCCCGTGAACGCAAGGTCACTCGGCGTCCGGGCCGAACACCTCGACCTTGTCCGAAACCCGACGCACATGGATGCAGTCGCCCGGGCATTCCTTCGCCGAGTCCACCACGTCCGTGAGAAGCGGCAGCGGCACGGGCGTTGTGGCCCCCTTGGCCTGCAGGAGCTCGTCATCGGCGCTCTTCACGTAGGCCAGACCGTCGATGTCCAGCTCGAACACCTCGGGCGCATACTGGGCACAGATGCCGTCGCCGGTACAGAGATCCTGATCGATCCAGACCTCCAGCGCCTCACCCTCGACCCCGGCCGTCCGCTCCACGCTCATCTCTCCTACCGCTTGCTGCGCCGAGCCGAACGGGAATCCGGCCAGCTCTGACGGGTGTTGAACGCTTCGACCCTACCTTCGACTGGGTTCCAATCATGTGCGGTGGGTATTCCCCTGGCGTGAGGGAGAGCGCAAGGGTGAAGATCGGACACACCCCGACCGTCTTTGTGATCTAGGGGTTTCAATCGACACCCACCCAGGTAGGGTCTGGAAGCGTCCAGCTCCCCTTGGAGGAGGTGAGGACCGTGGCAGCCCACGACGACGACATGAACCGCGGCATCCGCCCGGGACGAGGGTCCGACGACCCGGCCGGGCAGATTGCCTACCTTGAGCAGGAGATCGCCGTCCTGCGACGCAAGCTCGCCGACTCTCCGCGACACACGAGGATTCTCGAAGAGCGGATCGTCGAGTTGCAGACCAATCTGGCCGGCGTGTCCGCACAGAACGAGCGTCTCGCGAACACGCTCCGTGAGGCCCGCGACCAGATCGTGGCCCTCAAGGAAGAGGTCGACCGGCTCGCACAGCCGCCGGCCGGCTTCGGTGTCTTCCTGCAAGCCAATGAGGACGGCACCGCCGACATCTTCACCGGAGGACGCAAACTCCGCGTGAATGTCAGCCCGAGCGTCGAACTCGACGACCTCCGGCGCGGCCAGGAACTGATGCTCAACGAAGCCCTCAACGTGGTCGAGGCCATGGAATTCGAGAGCGTCGGGGACATCGTCACCCTCAAGGAGATCCTCGAGGACGGCGAACGCGCCCTGGTGCTCGGGCACACCGACGAGGAACGCGTGGTACGGCTCGCCGAGCCGCTGCGCGGCGTGAACATCCGCCCCGGTGACGCCCTGCTGCTCGAACCCCGCTCCGGTTATGTTTACGAAATCGTTCCCAAGAGCGAGGTCGAGGAACTCGTCCTCGAAGAGGTTCCCGACATCGGCTACGAGCAGATCGGTGGCCTGGGCGGCCAGATCGAGGCCATCCGCGACGCCGTCGAGCTGCCTTACCTCTACCCGGACCTGTTCAAGGAGCACGAACTGCGTCCGCCCAAGGGCGTCCTGCTCTACGGGCCCCCGGGATGCGGCAAGACCCTCATCGCCAAGGCCGTCGCCAACTCGCTGGCGAAGAAGGTCGCCGAAGTCACCGGCGTGGCCGCGGGCAAGAGCTTCTTCCTCAACATCAAGGGCCCCGAGCTTCTGAACAAGTACGTCGGCGAGACCGAGCGGCAGATCCGCCTCGTCTTCCAGCGTGCGCGGGAGAAGGCCTCCGAGGGCACACCCGTCATCGTCTTCTTCGACGAGATGGAGTCCCTGTTCCGCACCCGCGGCTCCGGTGTCAGCTCGGACGTGGAGAACACCATCGTCCCGCAGCTGCTCGCCGAGATCGACGGTGTGGAGGGCCTGCAGAACGTGGTCGTGATCGGTGCCTCCAACCGTGAGGACATGATCGACCCGGCCATCCTGCGCCCCGGCCGCCTGGACGTGAAGATCAAGATCGAGCGTCCCGACGCCGAGGCCGCCAAGGACATCTTCGGCAAGTACCTCACCGAGCGACTCCCGCTGCACTCGGAGGACCTCGGCGAGCACAGCGGCGACAAGTCGATGACGGTCCAGAGCATGATCCAGACCGCCGTCGAGCAGATGTACGCCGAATCCGAGGAGAACCGCTTCCTGGAAGTCACCTACGCCAATGGCGACAAGGAAGTCCTCTACTTCAAGGACTTCAATTCCGGTGCCATGATCGAGAACATCGTGGGCCGCGCCAAGAAGATGGCGATCAAGGACTTCCTCGAGCACAAGCAGAAGGGCCTCCGCGTCTCCCACCTCCTCCAGGCATGCGTGGACGAGTTCAAGGAGAACGAGGACCTGCCCAACACCACCAACCCGGACGACTGGGCCCGGATCTCCGGAAAGAAGGGCGAGCGGATCGTCTACATCCGCACCCTCATCACCGGAAAGCAGGGAGCCGACACCGGACGATCCATCGACACGGTGGCCAACACCGGACAGTACCTGTAAAACCCAGGGCGGCTGCGGGTGCCCTCATCGGGTACCCGCAGCCCACTGTTTTTCCGGCCACAACCGGAACACAAGGCGTGCAAGGCAATGACGCAAATGATCTCCCCACCAGGGCAAAGGCGCTCTAGGCTCTTCCGTACCGCCGAGTCGCGCAGTGCGGGGACGGGCACCGCACACGCAACCGAGCGCCAGCGGTACTTGTGCGGCGCCCACGACCGAGGGTGCCGCCGGGCAAGGAGGGCCGCATGACCGTACGGCGAGTAATGGGCATCGAGACGGAGTACGGGATCTCCGTCCCCGGCCACCCCAACGCCAATGCCATGCTCACCTCATCCCAGATCGTCAATGCCTACGCGGCGGCGATGCACCGGGCCCGCCGGGCCCGCTGGGACTTCGAGGAGGAGAACCCGCTGCGGGACGCGCGGGGGTTCGACCTCGCCCGTGAGGCCGCCGACGCCAGCCAGCTCACCGACGAGGACATCGGCCTCGCGAATGTGATCCTCACCAACGGAGCACGGCTCTACGTCGACCATGCGCACCCCGAGTACAGCGCGCCCGAGGTCACCAATCCGCGCGACGCCGTCCTGTGGGACAAGGCCGGCGAGCGCATCATGGCCGAAGCCGCCGAGCGGGCCGCCCAGCTCCCCGGCGCCCAGCCCATCCACCTCTACAAGAACAACACCGACAACAAGGGCGCCTCCTACGGCACGCACGAGAACTACCTGATGAAGCGGGAGACCCCCTTCTCGGACATCGTGCGCCACCTCACGCCCTTCTTCGTCTCCCGCCAGGTCTTCGCCGGAGCGGGCCGCGTCGGCATCGGTCAGGACGGCCACGAACACGGCTTCCAGCTCAGCCAGCGTGCGGACTACTTCGAGGTCGAGGTGGGGCTGGAGACCACCCTGAAACGCCCGATCATCAACACCCGCGACGAGCCCCACGCCGACGCCGAGAAGTACCGCCGACTCCACGTGATCATCGGCGACGCCAACCTCTCCGAGATCTCGACCTACCTCAAGCTGGGCACGACGGCCCTGGTCCTGTCCATGATCGAGGACGGGTTCATCGCGGTGGACCTGGCCGTCGACCAGCCCGTACGCACGCTGCACCAGGTCTCGCACGACCCCTCCCTCAAACGCCTGGTCACCCTCCGCAGCGGCCGCACACTCACCGCGGTACAGCTCCAGATGGAGTACTACGAGCTGTCCCGCAAATACGTCGAGGAGCGCTTCGGCGCGGACGCCGACGAGCAGACCAAGGACGTCCTGTCCCGCTGGGAGGACACCCTGAACCGGCTCGAACGCGACCCGATGAGCCTCTCCGGCGAACTGGACTGGGTCGCCAAGCGGGAGCTCATGGAGGGCTACCGCCGCCGCGACGACCTCGACTGGGACGCGGCCAGGCTGCACCTGGTCGACCTCCAGTACGCCGACGTACGCCCCGAGAAGGGCCTCTACAACCGTCTGGTGGCCCGCGGGCGCATCAAGCGCCTGATGGACGAGGCGACCGTGGAGCGGGCGCAGGTGAAGCCTCCGGAGGACACCCGGGCCTACTTCCGCGGCCGCTGCCTGGAGCAATACGCCGACGACGTCGCCGCGGCCTCCTGGGACTCGGTCATCTTCGATCTCCCGGGCCGCGACTCCCTCCAGCGCGTTCCAACCCTCGAACCGCTTCGCGGAACGCGAAATCACGTCAAGGAGCTCCTGGACCGCTGCCGGACCGCGGAAGACCTGGTCAGGGTCCTGTCAGGCAACTGATCGGCCCCGGGCGGTGTCGGCCGGACATCGGCGGGGCAGGGTGGAAAACCCGGCGCACGGGAATCATCGAGGTGGCCCCCGTACGTTGGAGAAACTGCGGGGCCGATGTCAGACCCGGCTTGTAGGGTCTGATCATCACCGATCGGCAGGAAAGCCGACCTGCCGAACATGTCGGGCGAAACGAGCGGGGTGAGGGATATGGCAACCAAGGACACCGGCGGCGGACAGCAGAAGGCCACGCGCTCCACCGAGGAGGTCGAGGAGCAGGCTGCGGAAACGCAGGCTTCGGAGGACCTCAAGGAGCGTCAGGAGAAGCTGAGCGACGACGTGGACTCGGTTCTGGACGAGATTGACGACGTACTCGAGGAAAATGCCGAGGATTTCGTGCGCTCCTTCGTGCAAAAGGGTGGCCAGTAAAGGAATTCGGGCCGCTTTTGCCTTCGAATCGAAGGTGGCGGGGGATGAGGGTGACTGGGGATCCGAACGCGAAGCAGTGCACGGGTTGCAAGCGCGACTTGTCTCCTGAGGCATTCGCACGGGACAAGAACCGGCGTGATGGTCTTCAGGTGCGGTGTCGGGAGTGCGTGGCGGAGTACAGCGCAGCGCACTACCGGCGCCGCCGGGAGACCATGGGCAAGTCGGTACGGGAGAAGGTGGACGTCCCGGCCGGGCACAAGATCTGTCGGACGTGCGGTGAGGTCAAGCCGCACAGCGAGTGGCATCGCAACGCCACTGCATCCGAAGGTCTGTCGACACGGTGCAAGGCATGCCGGGCTATCCAGGGGCGGCAGGATCACCTGAAGCGCCAGTACGGCATCACCGAAGCCGAGCGCGACGCGTTGGCGGCCTCTCAAGGAGGCGTCTGCTGCATATGTTTGGCAGCTGTGCCCGAGCATGTGGATCACTGCCACGAGACGGGTAGGGTCCGTGGCGTACTGTGCTTCAGCTGCAATGCCGCACTGGGGCAGTTCAAGGATCGGCCCGACGTCATAAGGCGGGCTGCTGCTTACGTGGAAGGAATCGCGTGGAAGCCAACACTCGTAGCACCGGGCGTCTACCAGCTGCCTTCCTGACGCCTGGGTCGTCCTCCTTCATGGACTTTCTCTCCGACCACCAGCCGGAGCTGCTGCCCGGCAAGCGTCAACTCCCGCCCACGCAGGGCGTGATCGAGGCGCCGCACGGCACGACCATCGTCGCCGTCACCTTCCCCGGAGGCGTCGTCCTCGCCGGTGACCGCCGCGCCACCATGGGCAACGTCATCGCGCAGCGCGACATCGAGAAGGTGTTCCCCGCCGACGAGTACTCGGCCGTCGGCATCGCCGGTACGGCCGGTCTGGCCGTCGAGATGGTCAAGCTGTTCCAGCTGGAGCTGGAGCACTTCGAGAAGGTCGAGGGCGCCCAGCTGTCGCTGGAGGGCAAGGCGAACCGGCTGTCGACCATGATCCGGTCCAACCTCGGCATGGCCATGCAGGGGCTGGCCGTGGTGCCGCTCTTCGCCGGGTACGACGTGGACCGGGAGAGGGGGCGGATCTTCTCCTACGACGTCACCGGTGGCCGTTCCGAGGAGCACGGCTTCGCCGCCACCGGCTCCGGTTCGATCTTCGCGCGTGGCGCCATGAAGAAGCTCTTCCGTGATGATCTGAGCGAGGCCGACGCCACGACGCTCGTGGTGCAGGCCCTGTACGACGCGGCCGACGACGACTCGGCGACCGGTGGTCCCGATGTCGCCCGCCGGATCTACCCGATCGTCACCGTGATCACCGAGGACGGCTTCCGCCGGCTGGGCGACGACGAGTCCTCCGAGATCGCCCGCTCGATCCTGGAGCGGCGTCTGGAGCAGCCCGACGGCCCGCGGGCCGCGCTGCTGTAGGCGCGGGTTCCGTCTTATCAAGGTGATCCTGTGACTTCGACAGAAAGGGACGGATAACCGGTGTCGACGCCGTTCTATGTCTCACCCCAGCAGGCCATGGCCGACCGGGCGGAGTACGCCCGCAAGGGCATCGCGCGTGGCCGCAGCCTGGTCGTGCTCCAGTACGCCGACGGCATCGTGTTCGTCGGCGAGAACCCGTCCCGTGCGCTGCACAAGTTCAGCGAGATCTACGACCGCATCGGTTTCGCGGCGGCCGGCAAGTACAACGAGTACGAGAACCTGCGGATCGGCGGCGTGCGCTACGCCGACCTCCGTGGTTACACCTATGACCGTGACGACGTGACCGCCCGCGGTCTGGCCAACGTCTACGCCCAGACGCTGGGCACGATCTTCTCCTCCGCGGCCGAGAAGCCGTACGAGGTGGAGCTGGTCGTCGCCGAGGTGGGCGCGACGCCCGAGGGCGACCAGATCTACCGGCTGCCGCACGACGGATCGATCGTGGACGAGCACGGCTCGGTCGCGGTCGGCGGCAACGCGGAGCTGATCAGCAACTACCTGGACCAGCGCCATCAGGACGGCATGACCCTCGCCGAGGCGCTGAAGCTGGCCGTGCAGGCGCTGTCGCGCGAGTCGAACGGCACTCAGCGGGAGATCCCCGCGGAGCGCCTGGAGGTCGCGGTGCTGGACCGTACGCGTCCGCAGTCGCGCAAGTTCAAGCGCATCGTCGGCCGTCAGCTCGACCGGCTCCTTGAGGCCGGCGGAGCGGCCACCGAGGCCGAGAGCGCCGACAGCGACGAGTCCTCCGAGGAGTCCGGCGCTTCCGAGGAGTAGTCCCGCCCCGCCTCACCCCGCCCGTACTGTGCCCCGGCCGAACCTCGCGGCCGGGGCACAGGGCATGTCCGGGGGCCGTCAGGGGGCGCTGGGCGGGGCTGTGGAGCCTCGTACGACGAGCTGGACCGGAATGTCGCCCCCTTCCGGCTCACGGCCTTCCAGGACCGCCAGGAGGGCCTGCATGCCGCGCTCGCCGAACAGTTCCGCGTCCAGCCGGACGGTGGTGAGCTCGGGGTCGATGGCGGTGGCGAGGGCGAGGTCGTCCAGACCGGTGACGGAGATGTCGTCGGGGATGCGCAGGCCCAGGCGCCGGACGGCCTTGTAGGCGCCGGCGGCGAGCTTGTCGTCGTCGCAGATGATCGCCGTGGGACGGGGGCCCTCGGCGGCGAGCGCGGTTTCGGCGGCGGTGCGGGCCGCGTCGATGGAGATGGGGGCGCGCACGGTCCGCAGTGAGGTGCCGGGCGTGCCGGCGAGCCGGGTGGCCAGTTCGCCCGCGCGTACTTCGAACGTCCAGGAGGCGATGTCGGCCGCCAGGTGCAGGAAGCGGCGGTGGCCGAGGCCCAGCAGGTGCTCGGTGACCTGACGGACGCCGTCGGCGATGTCCAGGTTCACGATCGCGCCCCCGAGGCTGCCCGCGGGGTCGCTGTCGAGCATGACGAGGGGCAGCTGGTCGCCGCGGATGGCGCTGAGGGCGTCGGCGGCCATGGAGGAGGCGATGACGCCGTCCAGGGCGGCCTGGGCGGAGGCGAAGGGGTCGCGGGCCGGGCCGATGCCTTCGGGGGAGGGGTAGAGGACCACGCCGAAGCCGTGCCGGGCGGCGACCCGGGCGGCGCCGGTGTAGACGCCGGCGAAGAATTCCGTGGTGAGAGCCGGGACCACCAGGAGTACCGTGCGGGTGTGGCCCAGGCGCAGGTTGCGGGCCGCGAGGTTGGGCCGGTAGCCGAGTTCGCGGGCTGCCTCCCGTACGCGTTCGGCCGTGGCCGCGGAGACGCGGCCGCGCCATTTGTCGCCGAGGACGAGGGAGACCGCGGCCTGGGACACGCCCGCGGCGTGGGCGACGTCCCGGCTGGTGGGGCGCGTGTTGCCGTGTGCCACCGTCCGCCTACTCCTTCACCTGGACTCGTGAACAGCGCACATGGTACGTATGGCGGAGGGCGTTATACGTAAAACTTCAGCGGAGGGGCGGCGCGGCCGATGACCGGCGCATACGTGGAGATCCTCAGGGCGAGGCATGCCGCCCGGCTGCTCGTCGGCACCCTCATAGGGCGGCTGCCGAACGCCGTCGCCGCGCTCGCGATCCTGCTGTTCGTGCGTGCCGAGGGCGGCTCCTACAGCCTGGCCGGCGCCCTGGCGGCCGTGTACGGCGTCGCCAACGCGATCGGCCAGCCGGTGCTGGGGCGCGTCGTGGATCTGCACGGCCAGCCGCGGGTGCAGCTGCCCGCCGCGATCGCCTCGGCGCTGGCCATGGCCGTGTTCGCCTTCGTCGGCATCGCCCCGCTGCCGCTCGCCTACGCGGCGGTGGCCGCCGCCGGACTCTTCACGCCGCCCCTGGAGGGCGGTCTGAGGGCCCTGTGGGGCTCGGTCCTGCACAAGGAGGGCCAGGTGCACACCGCGTACGCCATGGACGCGGTGGCACAGGAAGTCATGTTCACGGTGGGACCGTTGCTGCTGACTCTGTGTGCGTCGCTGTGGTCGGCCCAGGCGGCGCTGCTCGTGCTGAACGTCATCGGGGTGCTGGGGGCTCTGTCGGTGGTCGTGTCGCCGCCCTCGCGCGCGTGGCGCTCGGCACCGCGCGAGGCGCACTGGCTGGGGGCGCTGCGCTCGGCGGGCCTGCTGGCGCTGCTCGGGGCCTTCCTGTTCGTCGGCGTGGCGATGGGGTCCATCGCGGTGGCGGCGGTGTCGTACGCGGACGACCACGGCGGTGACGTGGTGTACGGCTGGCTGATGGCGGGGCTGGGGCTCGGTGCCCTGATCGGCGGCACGGCGTACGGGGCGCGGCAGTGGGGTGGCGAGCCGGCGCGGCGACTGCGGGTGCTGGTGGCCCTTCTGGCGGTGTGTTACCTGCCGCTGACGCTGATGCCGGGAGCGGTCGCCATGACCTTCCTCGCGGTGCTCGCCGGCGTGTTCCTGGCGCCGTGCATCGCGTGTGCCTTCGTGCTCGTGGACCGGCACGCGCCACAGGGCACGGTCACCGAGGCGTTCTCCTGGCTTGTGACGACGTTCACCGTGGGCGCGTCCGTCGGAACGGGTCTCGCGGGGCCGGTGGTCGAGGCCGGCGGGGCCTTCTGGGGGTTCGCCGTGCCGGGTGCCGCGGGGGCGGTGTCACTGCTGGTCCTGCTGGCCACCGGACGGGTCCTCGCAGCTCCCGGCAGGGGTGCGGTGGTTGCGGCTTCATCGGAAAATGATCCAAACCGTGCCGTCGAACCCCGTTTCAGCTCAGGGGATCGGGCGTAATGTTCAGTCATGGACCGCCGCATTTTCGGGCTGGAGAACGAGTACGGCGTCACATGTACGTTCAGGGGACAGCGCCGCCTGTCTCCCGACGAGGTGGCGCGGTACCTCTTCCGCCGTGTCGTGTCATGGGGCCGCAGCAGCAATGTCTTTCTGCGAAACGGCGCCCGCCTCTATCTCGACGTGGGATCGCATCCGGAATACGCCACACCGGAATGTGACAACGTGACCGAACTGGTCACCCACGACAAAGCGGGCGAGCGCATTCTCGAAGGACTCCTGGTGGACGCCGAACGACGCCTGCACGAGGAGGGAATCGCGGGCGACGTCTACCTCTTCAAGAACAACACCGACTCGGCCGGAAACTCCTACGGTTGCCACGAGAACTATCTCGTGGCGCGGCACGGGGAGTTCTCCCGGCTCGCGGACATCCTCATTCCGTTCCTGGTCACCAGGCAGCTCCTCTGCGGCGCCGGCAAGGTGCTGCAGACCCCCCGGGGCGCGGTGTACTGCGTCAGTCAGCGGGCCGAGCACATCTGGGAGGGCGTCTCCTCGGCGACGACCCGCTCCCGGCCGATCATCAACACGCGGGACGAACCGCACGCGGACGCGGAGCGCTACCGCCGTCTGCACGTCATCGTGGGCGACTCGAACATGTCCGAGACGACCATGCTCCTCAAGGTCGGCGCCACCGACCTGGTGCTGCGCATGATCGAGGCGGGCACCGTGATGCGCGACCTGACCCTGGAGAACCCCATCCGGGCGATCCGCGAGGTCAGCCACGACATCACAGGCCGGCGCAAGGTGCGCCTGGCCAGCGGCCGCGAGGCCTCCGCGCTGGAGGTGCAGCGCGAGTACTACGAGAAGGCCGTGGACTTCTGCGAGCGCCGCGGCATCCGCACCGGCACCGTCGAGCAGGTCCTGGAGCTGTGGGGCCGCACCCTGGACTCGATCGAGTCCGAGGACCTCGACCGCATCGGCACCGAGATCGACTGGGTCATGAAGTACAAGCTCATCGAGCGGTACCGGGCCAAGCACAACATGACCATGTCGCATCCGCGGGTCGCCCAGATAGACCTCGCTTACCACGACATCCACCGGCGTCGTGGCCTGTACTACCTGCTGGAGAAGAAGGGTCAAGCGGCGCGCATCTGCAACGACTTGAAGATCTTCGAGGGCAAGTCCGTTCCGCCGCAGACCACTCGGGCCCGGCTGCGCGGCGATTTCATCCGAAGGGCCCAGGAACAGCGCCGTGACTTCACCGTCGACTGGGTCCACCTCAAGCTCAACGACCAGGCGCAGCGCACGGTCCTGTGCAAGGACCCGTTCCGTTCGGTGGACGACCGGGTGGAGAAACTCATCGCCGGAATGTGAGGAATTCCATCCGACCGGCCCGACTCCGGTGAGCGGTGACATCCGGCCGGAACGCAACACGGGCGCCGTACGTTTCCCGTACGGCGCCCTTCGCACGCCGTAGAGTTGCGCGCACGCCATCCACAAGATCGACCGATTACGAGGCCCCCACCGTGCGCCGACGCTCACTTCTCATCGCTGTTCCCGCAGGACTGGTCACGCTCGCCGGATGCGGGGACGACGACGGGTCGGACTCCGGACAGGGCAGCGACAGCGCGTCGCCGTCGAACCCGGAGAACTCGGCCGCGCCCTCGCCGAAGATCGTGGAGGGCCCGCTGCCGGCGATCACCGCGGGCACGAAGTTCGGCGAGAAGCCCACGGTCGCCAAGGGCAGCGGTGACCCGTCGAAGGACCTCGCCGTGAAGACCGTCATCGCGGGCAACGGCAAGCCGGTCGCCGAGAACGACTACATGCTCGCCAACTACCTCGGCCAGATCTGGGCCACGGCCAAGGTCTTCGACAACTCCTACGACCGGGGCGCGCCCGCCTTCTTCCCGCTCACGCAGGGCCAGATCATCGACGGCTGGCGGTACGCGCTGGCCGGCAAGAAGGTCGGCAGCCGCGTCGAGATGGCGATCCCGCCGACCTGGGGTTACGGCAAGCAGGGCAACGAGCAGGCCGGGATCAAGGGCACCGACACGCTGGTGTTCGTGGTCGACATCGAGGACACCTTCAACTCCAAGAGCTCCGCCAAGGGCAAGGACGTCCCCCAGGACGACGCGAACCTGCCCAAGGCCGGCACCAACACCGACGGCAAGGCCCCCTCCATCGAGATCCCCAAGACGGATCCGCCGAAGAAGCTGGTGGCGAACTACGTCATCGAGGGCGACGGCGACGCGGTGGCCGCCGAGAACACGGTGCTGGTGCAGTACAAGGGCGTGCAGTGGTCCAACGGCAAGGAGTTCGACTCCACGTACGCCAACAAGCAGCTGGTGTCGTTCGCGCTCGCGCAGGTCGTCAAGGGCTGGTCGCAGGGTCTGACCGGCAAGAAGGTCGGCAGCCGGGTGCTGATCGTCATCCCCCCGGACCTGGGCTACGGCGACAACCCGCCGCAGGGCAGCGGCATCGAGAAGGGCGCCACGCTGGTGTTCACCGTGGACATCCTCGCCAAGATGTGAGTCCGGCTGCCGTGATGAAAGACTGAGACCGTTGCCTTTCCACAACAAGCATGGAGCGTAAGACGTGAGCATCGACAAGCCCGAGATCGACTTCCCGGGCGGCGAGCCGCCGAAGGACCTGGAGATCAAGGACATCTGGGAGGGCGACGGCGCGGTTGCGCAGGCGGGCCAGACCGTCACCGTCCACTACGTGGGCGTGGCCTTCAGCACCGGTGAGGAGTTCGACGCCAGCTGGAACCGCGGTACGCCGTTCCGCTTCCCGCTCGGCGGCGGTCGCGTCATCAAGGGCTGGGACCAGGGCGTGCAGGGCATGAAGGTCGGCGGCCGCCGCCAGCTGACCATCCCGGCGCACCTCGCCTACGGCAACCAGAGCCCCACCCCGGCGATCAAGCCCGGCGAGACCCTGATCTTCGTGGTCGACCTGCTCGGCGTCTGATCGTCGCATCCGATCGCCGCCTGTGATCGGCGGGCGACCGGAGCCGACAACCTGGGGCCCATGCCTGTGCGGGCATGGGCCTCGGCTTTTGTCACGCCACTGCGGAGCGGTACGGTCATCGCTCGTAAGCACCATAGGGAAGGCGAAGGGCGTCGATGGCCATTGCCAAGGCCGAGCGGCTCATGAACCTGGCGCTGTGTCTGCTCGGGACGCGGCGGCCACTGAGCAAGCGCGAGCTGCGTGAGTCCATCGAGGCCTATCTCGAAGCGGGCAGCGACGACTCCTTCAACCGGATGTTCGAGCGCGACAAGGACGATCTGCGCGAACTCGGGCTGGTCATCGAGACCGTGGAGAACCTCGACGGCGAGGTCGGCTATCTGGCCCGCCGCGACAGCAACCGGCTGCCGCCGATCACCCTGGACGCCGAGGAGGCCGCGGCGCTCGGCCTGGCCGCCAAGGTGTGGCAGCAGGCCCGGCTCGCGGGGGCTGCCAGCGGCGCCCTCCAGAAGCTGCGCGCCGCGGGGCTGCCGGAGGACGTCGACCCCTATGAGGCGCACGGCGCGCTGGAGCCCCGTATCCCCGTGCACGAGGCGGCGTTCGAGCCGCTGATGCTGGCCTGCCGGGACCGTCGCCCGGTCGTCTTCGACTACCGCAAGGCCACCGCCGCCCGCCCCGAGCAGCGCCATGTCGAGCCGTGGGCGCTGGAGTGCTGGCGCGGCCACTGGTATCTGGCGGGCTGGGACCGCGACCGCGGCGCGGAGCGGGTGTTCCGGCTGTCCCGGATCACCGGCAGGGTGCGCAGCCGCAGCGGCCGCTTCACCGCCGAGATCCCCGACGTCGTCACCGTGCGGGAGACCGTCGCGGGCTGGGCGGGGGAGACCGCCGACCGCTCGGCGCTGATCCGGCTGCGCACGGACGCTGGGTACCCCCTTCGGGCGAAGGCCACGGCGGTTCGGGAACTCGGCGACGGCTGGGACGAGTTGGAGATTCCGTACGGCCATGGGCTGGATGCCTGGCTGGTGGAGTTCGGGCCGGACGTGGTGGTGCTGGAGCCCGCGGAGCTGCGGGCCGACGTGGTGGACCGGCTGCGTGCCGTGGCCAAGGGCTGAGGGGGAGCGGAGCGAGACAGTGGCAGGCAAACCGGTCAGGCCCGTCAACGCCATCGACCAGACCCGGCGGATGCTCTCGCTGGTGACGTATCTGAAGGAGCGTCCCGGTGCTCGCGTCGAGGACGTCGCGCGCGCCTTCGGGATCTCCGAGGACGAGCTGGTCTCCGACCTGGACGTGCTGCCCATGTGCGGCACCAGCTTCCGCGGCGGCGATCTCCTCGACATCGACACCGACGGCGAGCGCATCTGGTGGCACAACCCCGACGACGTGGCCGAGCCGCTGCGGATCGCCGCCGACGAGGCGACCGCGCTGCTGGTGGCCGCCCGCGCCGTGGCCACGCTGCCCGGGCTGCGCGAGAGCGACCGGCAGGCGCTGCTGCGGGCGACCGCCAAGGTGGAGACCGCCTCGGGCGAGGCGGCCGGCGCCAGTGCCCGGCTGTCGGTGACCTTCGAGGCCGAGGGCGGTGTCTTCGCGGACGTCGACCGGGCGATCTCCGAACGGCGCCGGCTCTGGATCCGCTACTACTCACCGGCCCGCGACGAGGTCACCGAGCGGGAGATCGACCCCATCCGCCTGGTCAGCGTCGGCCACACCTATGTCGAGGCCTGGTGCCGGCGCTCCGAGGCCCGGCGCACCTTCCGCCTCGACCGAGTCGCCGAGATCAAGATCCTCGATGAGCCGTCCGCGCCGCCCGAGGTGGAGCTGCGGGACCTGTCCGAGGGGCTGGTGCAGCCCGCGGCGGAGGACCCGGAGGTCGTCGTCGAGGTCGGACCGGGCGGGCGCTGGGTCGCCGAGTACTACCCGCACGACAGCGCGGATGAGCTTGCGGACGGCGGGCTGCGTATCACTTTGCGTACCCCCGACCCGGCGTCGCTGCGGCGCCTGGCGCTCCGGCTGGGCCGCGACGGCCGTATCGTGTCGCCGCCCGAGCTGGCCGACAGCGCCCGGCAGGCGGCCCGCGAGGCACTGGCTGCGTATGACGGGGACGAGGTGCAGGAGTCCCACGGGACGCGTGTGGTTCAGGAGCGGCAGGGCGACAGGCAGGAGCAAGGGCTTTGAGCGAGTCGGCTACGTCCGGGTCCGGTGTACGGGGAATCACGGTGGCGTCAGCGTTCGCCGGGATGAGAAGCGTGGCTCCGGTGGTGTTCAAGGCCGGCTGCCCGGACTGCCGGGGCCGCTTCGAGCTCGGCGCGAACGCCCTGCGCCTCGCCATCGGTGCCAGCAGCCGTACGACGTTCTACTCCTTCACCTGCCCCGACTGCGGCGTCGCCGTCCGCAAGCCCGCCGGCGAGCGGATCATCGAGCTGCTGACCGGCGGCGGCGTCAGCACCCTGCGGCTGCACTCCACGGTCTAGGACCGTCTAGGCTCGCCCTCATGTTCTGGCCGATGTTCGCGGTAGCTGTGGGTTTTGTGGGTCTCGCCGTCCTCGGTGTGCTCGCCGTGCGGGTCTTCCTGGAGGCGCAGCGGCTGGGCCGGCAGGTCACGGACTCGGCACAGCGCATCAGCCGGGCCGCCGAGGACCTGGAGCGGGCGAGCATGAGCGCCGCCCGCGCTGTGGACTCCCTGTAGCCACGCCAAGAAGTGGGTGTGAGTGCAGTGCCGCATACGTTTTGGGCCACTTCGCCCTGTCAACCTGGCTACGGGGAAAGGTACGCTGCTGGTCGCGGGTCGGAGAACGAGGCCCGGACCGCGGACAGGGAGTAGTACGCACGGGGATTGCCTCTCGTTTACCCCTGAGCGTTACGATCGCTGTCAACGCGATCGTTAGGACATATGTCCGACCGATCGGACAGCATCCCACCCCAGCCGCCTCGGTGAGAAGGTAAAGACTTATGTTCGGAAGGCTCGGAGCCCCCGAGATCATTCTCATCCTCGTCGTCATCATCCTGCTGTTCGGCGCGAAGAAGCTTCCGGACATGGCGCGCTCGCTCGGCAAGTCCGCCCGGATCCTGAAGAGCGAGGCCAAGGCGATGAAGGACGACAACAAGTCCGCCGCCCCGGCCGACCCGCCGAACAACGCCGGTGACGACCAGCAGCCCCCGGCTCAGCGCATCATCCAGGCCTCCCCCGGTGACGTGACCAGCTCCCGCCCGGTCAACGAGCCGACGGACACCACCAAGCGCTGACGCAGGGCCGGTGACTTCCGGCCCGCCGCACGAGATGGGAACGTGGGTTGCTGAAGTCTGCCCGCAAAGAGGAGAAGGATCCCGAGGGGCGGATGCCCCTCGCGGAGCATTTGCGCGAACTCCGCAACCGGCTCGTCAAGAGTCTGCTGGCGGTTCTCGTCACGACGATCGTGGCGGCCTTCTTCTACAAGGACATCATCCAGTTCTTCACGGATCCCATCCTCCAGGCGGTGGGATGCGAGTACAGCTTCGCGGAGCTGGCGAAGGACACCAATGAGACGCAGTGCGCGCGCATCGTGCAGAACGGCCTGCTGAGCCCGTTCACGCTCGCCCTCACGGTCTCGCTCTCGTCGGGCGTGGTGCTGGCCTCCCCGATCTGGCTCTACCAACTCTGGGCGTTCATCGCGCCGGGTCTGCACCGGAACGAGAAGAAGTACAGCCTCGCCTTCGTCGGCGCGGGCTTCCCCCTGTTTGTCACGGGGGCCTACTTCGCCTACTGGTCTCTGCCCAAGATGGCGTCGGTGATGCTCGAGTTCTCGATCATCGGCAGCGACAACCAGTTGCCGCTGGACGATCTCCTGCAGCTGATCATGCGCATGATCGTCGTCTTCGGCCTCTCCTTCGAGCTTCCCCTGCTGCTGGTGATGCTGAACTTCGGCGGAGTGCTGTCCGGCAGGAAGATGGCCGGCTGGTGGCGCGCCATGATCATGGGGATCACCCTGTTCGCCGCGATCGCGACGCCGAGCACCGACCCGATCTCCATGCTGGCGCTCGCCGGCCCCATCTGGATCCTGTACTTCGGTGCGACAGCCATCGCGCTTCTCAACGACCGGCGTCGCGCGCGCCGCGACGCGGCGGGCCCGGCCGACGACGAGGCCTCCGACCTGGATCTCACCCCCGAGGACATCGGTGAGGTCGAGTCGGTCTCCGCGAGCCGGGCGCTGCCTGAGCAGGCGACCACGGAGCGGGTCAACGGTTACGACGACGTCACCTGAGAGACGTCTCTCAGCGGGAAGCGGCCGGGGTGCCTACGGGGCGCACCCGGCCGCTTCCGCTTCGGGGTCGTGAGCTGCGTGGATCCCGGGTTTGCGGGGTGCCGATCCGGATAATGATCGTCCTGTTGTCAGTGGCGCCCGGTACGCTCGAAAGCACGATGACAGAGGACCTCTCACCGGCCGAGCGGTATGCGGCGGCACGCAGGCGCGCCGCCGAGCAGGCCACCGCGCTCGCCTCCTTCCGCGAGATGTACGACTTCGGCCTCGACCCCTTCCAGATCGAGGCGTGCCAGGCACTCGAGACGGGAAAGGGCGTGCTGGTGGCCGCGCCCACCGGCTCAGGCAAGACGATCGTCGGCGAGTTCGCCGTCCACCTCGCCCTGATGCAGGGCAAGAAGTGCTTCTACACCACCCCCATCAAGGCGCTGTCGAACCAGAAGTACGCCGACCTGTGCCGCCGTTACGGCAACGGCATGGTCGGCCTGCTGACCGGTGACAACAGCGTCAACCCGGACGCCGCGGTGGTCGTGATGACCACCGAGGTGCTGCGGAACATGCTGTACGCCGGGTCGCAGACCCTCCTCGGCCTCGGCTATGTGGTCATGGACGAGGTGCACTACCTCTCCGACCGCTTCCGTGGCGCCGTATGGGAAGAGGTGATCATTCACCTTCCCGAGTCGGTCACCCTCGTCTCGCTGTCGGCGACCGTGTCCAACGCCGAGGAGTTCGGCGACTGGCTCGACACCGTCCGCGGTGACACCGAGGTCATCGTCTCCGAGCACCGGCCCGTGCCGCTGTTCCAGCACGTGCTCGCCGGACGCCGGATGTACGACCTGTTCGAGGAGGGCGAGGGCAGCAAGAAGGCCGTGAACCCCGACCTCACCCGGCTGGCCCGCATGGAGGCGACCCGGCCGTCCTACCAGGACCGCAGACGCGGCCGTGCCATGCGCGAGGCCGACCGGGAGCGCGAGCGCAGACAGCGCTCCAGGGTGTGGACCCCCGGGCGGCCCGAAGTCATCGAACGCCTCGACGCCGAGGGCCTGCTGCCCGCCATCACCTTCATCTTCAGCCGCGCCGCCTGCGAGGCCGCGGTCCAGCAGTGCCTGCACGCAGGGCTGCGGCTGAACGACGACGAGGCGCGGGAGAAGGTGCGTTCCCTCGTCGAGGAGCGCACCGCGTCCATCCCGACGGAGGACCTGCACGTCCTCGGGTACTACGAGTGGCTGGAAGGCCTCGAGCGCGGCATAGCCGCCCACCACGCGGGCATGCTGCCGACCTTCAAGGAGGTCGTCGAGGAACTGTTCGTCCGCGGCCTGGTCAAGGCCGTGTTCGCCACCGAGACCCTCGCCCTCGGCATCAACATGCCGGCGCGCTCCGTGGTGTTGGAGAAGCTCGTCAAGTGGAACGGCGAGCAGCACGCCGACATCACCCCGGGCGAGTACACCCAGCTGACCGGCCGTGCGGGCCGCCGCGGCATCGATGTCGAGGGACATGCCGTGGTGCTGTGGCAGCGCGGCATGAGCCCGGACCACCTCGCGGGCCTGGCCGGCACGCGCACCTATCCGCTGCGCTCCAGCTTCAAGCCGTCGTACAACATGGCGGTCAACCTCGTCGAGCAGTTCGGGCGGCACCGCTCGCGCGAACTGCTGGAGACGTCCTTCGCGCAGTTCCAGGCCGACAAGTCGGTGGTCGGGATCTCGCGCCAGGTGCAGCGCAACGAGGAGGGGCTTGAGGGCTACAAGGAGTCCATGACCTGCCACCTCGGGAACTTCGAGGAGTACGCGCAGCTGCGCCGCGAACTGAAGGACCGCGAGAACGAGTTGGCCCGCCAGGGCGCGGCTGAGCGCCGCGCGGAGGCGGCTGTCGCGCTGGAGAGGCTCAAGCCGGGCGACGTCATCCATGTGCCGACCGGCAAGTACGCCGGACTCGCGCTGGTGCTCGACCCGGGGCTGCCGGCCGGCCGCTCCAACGGCCACCGCGGCTTCGAGCACCACGACGGGCCGCGCCCGCTGGTTCTCACCTCCGAGCGGCAGGTCAAGCGACTGGCGTCGATGGACTTCCCGGTGCCCGTGGAGGCGCTGGAGCGGATGCGGATCCCCAAGTCCTTCAACCCGCGCTCCCCGCAGTCCCGTCGGGACCTGGCCTCGGCGCTGCGCACCAAGGCCGGGCACATCTCACCCGACCGGCACCGCAAGCGGCGCTCCCAGGCCGCGGACGACCGGGAGATCGACCGGCTGCGCAAGGCCCTGCGGGCACACCCCTGCCACGGCTGCAACGACCGTGAGGACCACGCCCGTTGGGCCGAGCGCTACCACCGGCTGCTGCGGGACACCTCGCAGCTGGAGCGCCGTATCGAAGGCCGCACGAACACGATCGCGCGCACCTTCGACCGCATCGTCGCGCTGCTGACCGAGCTGGACTATCTGCGCGGCGACGAGGTGACCGAGCACGGCAAGCGCCTGGCGCGGCTGTACGGCGAACTCGACCTGCTGGCCAGCGAGTGCCTGCGCGAGCGGGTGTGGGAGGGCCTCGGCCCGGCCGAACTGGCCGCCTGTGTCTCGGCTTTGGTGTACGAGGCACGGGTCGGGGACGACGCGATGGCCCCGAAGCTGCCGTCGGGCAGGGCCAAGGCCGCGCTGGGTGAGATGGTGCGGATCTGGGGTCGGCTGGACGCTCTGGAGGAGGACTTCCGGATCACCCAGACCGAGGGTGTCGGGCAGCGGGAACCGGATCTGGGCTTTGCCTGGGCCGCGTATATGTGGGCCAGCGGCAAGGGCCTGGACGAGGTGCTGCGCGAGGCGGAGATGCCGGCCGGGGACTTCGTGCGGTGGTGCAAGCAGGTGATCGATGTGCTGGGGCAGATCTCGGCGGCTTCGCCTGCGGACTCGACCGTGGGGAAGAGCGCGCGTAAGGCTGTTGAGGGGTTGCTGCGGGGGGTTGTGGCCTACTCGTCGGTGGGGTGATGGATTACGGGCGAGCGCGGGTGCGTTGTGGCTGCTTGCCCAGTTCCCCGCACCCCTGGGGGCGTGCCGTCACCGGAGGATGACCAGTTGCCGGGTCGCTCGTGTCATCGCCACATAGCGGTCCACTGCTCCCTCGATGCCCTCACCGAACCTCTCCGGGTTCACGAGGACGACCAGGTCGAACTCCAGGCCCTTGGACAGCTCGGGGGTCAGTGACCGTACCCGGTCCGTCGGGCGGAACGTGGGGTCGCCGATGACGCAGGCGATTCCCTCGGTGTGTTCGGCGAGCCAGGTGTCGAGGATCGAGTCCCGCTCCCAAACCGATGGGTGGAGCACGGGGAGCCCTCCGCTGCGGATCGACGTCGGCACGTTGGCGTCCGGCAGCGCGGCGCGGATGACCGGCTCGGCCTCCGTCATGATCTCCGCCGGGGTGCGGTAATTGACGTTGAGGGAGGCCAGGTCGATCCGGTCGAGGCCGATGCGGGCCAGGCGGTCCTGCCAGGACTCCGTGAAGCCGTGCCTGGCCTGGGCACGGTCCCCGACGATGGTGAAGCTGCGCGAGGGGCACCGCAGGAGCAGCATCTGCCACTCCGCGTCGGTCAGTTCCTGCGCCTCGTCGACGACGATGTGCGCGAACGGGCCGGCGAGCCGGTCCGGGGCGATGTCGGTCAGCTCGGACTCGTCGACCAGGCTGACCCGGGCGTCCTGGCCGCGCAGCATGATCACCAGGCCCTCACCGTCGTCGCCGTCGGCACCGGAGTCCGCCGTGGCCTCGATGAGGTTGTCGACGACCTGCGTCATCCGCTCGCGCTGCGCGGCGAGGATGCCCGCGTGCCGGCGCTTGCGGCGGGCGGCCTCCGGATCACCGAGCCGTTGCCGTGCCACGTCCAGCAGCGGCAGGTCCGACACGGTCCACGCCTGGGCGTCCGCGCGCTGGAGCCGCTGCACCTCCTCGCGGTCGAGCCAGGGAGCGCACATCCGCAGATAGGCCGGCACCGACCACAGGTCCCCGACCAGGTCGGTCGCCTCCAGCAGCGGCCAGGAGCGGTCGAAGGCTCCGCGCAGCTCCCGGTTCTGTGACAGGGACCTGCGGATCAGCTCGGGGGAGACCTCGCCGTCGTCGCCGGAGGCGTCCTCCTCGTGCCGGTCGACCAGGATCGTCAGCAGTTCCTCCCAGACCTGGTCGCGGGCCTCGTTGTGGGGGACGCCGGGCTCGGCCGCGTCGAACGCCACGGCCCAGTCGCGGGCGGTCAGCCGTACGTCGGACCAGTGGGTCGTGACCGTCATGGCCTCGGTGGGCGGCTCCTCGTAGAAGCGGACGGCCTTCTCGATCGCCCGCACCAGGTCGGCGGACGACTTCAGGCGGGCCGCCTCCGGGTCGGACTCGACGGTCGCCGCGGCCCCCTCGGGAACCAGGTCCCGCAGGATGCAGGTCTGCACGCCCTCCTCGCCGAGGCTCGGCAGGACGTCGGAGACGTACGCCAGATAGGGCCGGTGCGGACCGACGAACAGCACGCCGCCCCGGCGCTGGTCGAGCCGCGGGTCGGAGTACAGCAGGTAGGCGGAGCGGTGCAGGGCGACGACGGTCTTGCCCGTGCCGGGGCCGCCGTCGACGACTAGTGCGCCGCGGGATCCGGCACGGATGATGGCGTCCTGGTCGGCCTGGATCGTGCCGAGCACGTCCCGCATCCTGGGGGAGCGGTTGCTGCCCAGGCTCGCGATGAACGCGGACTGGTCGTCGAGCGCGGCATGCCCGGCGAAGCCGTCCGAGGTGAACACCTCGTCCCAGTAGTCGCTGATCCGGCCCTCGTTCCAGCGGTACCGGCGGCGGCTTGTCAGGCCCATCGGGTTGCCGTGGGTGGCGCCGAAGAACGGCTCGGCCGCGGGGGAGCGCCAGTCGACGAGCAGTCGGCGGCCCGTGCTGTCGGTCAGGCCGAGGCGGCCCACGTAGACCGGCTCGGGGCTGTCCGCGCCGACCATGTGTCCGAGGCACAGGTCCAGGCCGAAGCGGCGCAGGGTGCGCAGACGGGCGCTGAGCCGATGGATCTCGTTGTCGCGGTCCATCGCCTCCCGGCCGGTGCCACCCGGTTCCTTGCGGGCTGCGGCGAGACGGTCGGACAGCTCGGCGATGGACTGTTCGAGGCACTCGGCAATGGCGGCGAAGTGCCGCTCGTCGGCGGCGACGAGTGCCGGATCGGCCTTGAGGGAGAGGCGTTCGGGAAGGGCGAAGGCACTGGTGGTCAGGGGGTTCAAAGTTCTGGCTCCGTAAGTCGGTCGTCGGCGGACCTCGTGTGCGGCGACGCTCCCGGGCCCCGCGGCCACATCACACGCACGCACCGGTATGCCTCCCGTTTCCGCAGGTCGTGGGCCTACGGCCGGAGATTCTGCGGCATGGAGGGGGCCTTGCCGCAAGCCCCCCAGTGCGCTATAAGTTGAAAGTGGCAAGGAGCGGAGAAGCTCCTTGCCTTTGTTGTTTCCGCCGAGTTGCCTTTGCCGTTCGAGCCGCGGTCCGCGCGCGGCGCCTCTCGTCCGCCTTCGCCGGACGTCACATCTCCCGTTGATCGCTCGATCCGGGGTCCGGAACCCGATCTTCATCCCTCACGGTGAGTGACTTTCGAACAATCACACATGATTACGAAAGGTGTTCGCATGTGATCTGAGCGTATAAATGAGGCTGAGCGTAGCGCTGTCGCGCACCCCATTTCAGGTGCTTGCTGAATATGACACAGCGATGATCCGGTCGGACTAAGCTCGCCCGCAGCGCACCGAGTTGAGGTGTAATCGTGCGCTTGTTCCCAAGTGCGCAGAAGATTCCGACATACCCATGACGTACCCCCCTGCAAGCTCCCCCTACACCCACCCGATCAGTTTCAGAGGGCCCACATGGTGAGCGTTCAATCCCCGCCCCGACGCCGTGAACTCCCCTATGCGCGTGTGCTGTTGCTGCCGGCCATAGTGATGGCCGCGGCGATCGGAGCCGCCGTCGCCCTGGTGGCGGACCCGGCCCGGACGGCCGTCGGCGTGTGCGGTGCCGTGGCCATGCTGCTGGTGCTGGCCTCCGCGGCCGAAGCGGTGCGCCGCGGCCGCGCGCTGCGGGACACTCGGGCCGAGCATGCCCGTCACACCGCGTATCTGGAACGCCGCGTCGCCGCCCACGGCGAGGAGATGGCCCGCCTCGCCACGGAGATCACGCCGGCCGCGATCCATGCGCTGCGCTGCGGCAGTTCACCCCATGAAGTGATGCGCGACCTCGCCGAACTCGACCCGTCCTACGGCCGACTCGCCCCGGCGCAGATCGAGTTGGTGAAGTCGATGGTCGACATCGTCGACCACGAGGAAGCCCTGCGCGACTCCGCCCAGCGCTCCTTCGTCAACATCGCCCGCCGCGTTCAGTCGATCGTCCACCAACAGGCCGTGGAACTGCGTGAGATGGAGGAGGACCACGGGCGCAACCCCGAGGTCTTCGACGACCTCCTGCGCATCGACCACGGCACCATGCTGATCGGTCGCCTCGCCGACTCCATCTCCGTGCTCGGCGGCGGCCGCCCCGGACGCCAGTGGCCCGACCCCGTCCCGCTGTACAGCGTGCTGCGCGGCGCGATGTCCCGGATCCTGGAGTACCGACGCATCAGCCTGGACTCCATCGTCCAGGTCAACATCGCCGGCATCTCGGTCGAGCCGATCATCCACGCGGCGGCCGAACTCCTCGACAACGCCACCCGTTACTCGCCGCCGCAGACCAAGGTGCACGTCACCGCCACCGAGGTGCAGACCGGCGTCGCGATCGAGATCGAGGACGCAGGTGTCAGCCTGAGCGAAGAGGCCCGCGCCAGAGTCGAGGGCATGCTCGAACGTGCCAAGCAGGGCACCGACCTCCAGGACCTCGGAGAGTCCCCACGCCTGGGCCTGGCTGTCGTCGGTCGCCTCTGCACCGCCTACAAGATGCAGGTCTCGCTGCGGTCGTCGGCATACGGCGGCGTCCGCGCCGTCCTCGTGGTGCCACGCGAGATGATGACCAACGAGCCCGCGCCCGGACTCGCCCACGGCATCGGGGCGGGAGCGGCGCCCAAGGCCGACGACCCCGATGCGCTCGAAGGTCCCAGGCGCGCTCCCAAGAAGCGGCGCCCGACCAGCCCGAAGATCCCCGCCGCGGTCTCCATGGAGGACGACGTCCCGGTCGTCACCGAATGGACGCCGGGCGGGCTTCCCCAGCGCCGCAGCCGGGTCAAGACCCCGCTCAGCAAGCGCATCGCCGAGCAGGCGGCCATTGAGCAGGCCGAACGAGAGGGTCGGCCGACCATCTGGTCGACGCCCACGTCCGAGCCCGAACCCGAGCCGATGAAGGACGAGCCTGCCCCCGGAGCCTGGGTCGAGGCGTTCTGGGACGGACTCAAGGACAAGCCCGACCCGCTCACACTCCAACCGCGAACTCAACCGGCCGGCGCCGAGGCCGAAGACGAGGGGGACCTCAAGTGATCCAGCAGCGCGCCAACTTCGACTGGATGCTCAAGGAGCTCCACGACGGCGTACCGGGCATCCAGATGATCGTGGTGCTGTCCGCGGACGGACTGCGCATCGCCCGCTACGGCGGCGACCCGGACACCGCCGACCGAGTCGCCGCGGCCTGCGCCGGACTCCAGAGCCTGGCGAGCGCGGTCGCCTCGGAGATCCCGAAGAGCGACGGCAAGATGAAGATGGTCCTCATCGAGATCAACGGCGGCTACTTCTACCTGATGGCCGCCGGCGCCAACGCCTATCTCGCCGTGCTCTCCGACACGTTCGCCGAACCCGGCCGGATGAGCAACCGTATGTCCGACCTCGTCGCCCGCATCGGTGCCCATCTCACCAGTCCGCCCAGGCGCAACGGCCAGACCGTATGACTCCTCCGCAACGCCAGCGGCGATACCCCAAGGAACAACCGCCCTCACCCCCTCCCGGGCCCGGCCCCGGGAAGCAGAAGAACCCCGAGAGGCTCTTCGTGGTGGCCGGACCGGACGGTGCCGAGCGCGACGGCGACCTTGACCTCGTTGCCTTGATCGTGGCACGCGCCGACCCTCCGCCCGCCGCGACGCCCGAGCAGTCGGCGTTACTCCGGCTCACCACCACCCCCCTGTCCGTGGCCGAACTCTCGGCCTATCTCAACCTTCCGTTCAGCGTGATCACGGTCCTGCTCACCGACATGCTGGCGACCGGGCTGGTGACGGCGCGCGCCCCGATCGTGCGTCAGACCGTCGCCGACCGTTCAATCCTCGAAGCGGTGATGCATGGACTTCAAAGGCTCTGACACCGTCCCCGGCCCCCGGACCGAGGACCAGCTGCCGCACACGGCTGAGGCCGCGGTCAAGATCGTGATCGTGGGCGGCTTCGGCGTCGGCAAGACGACCATGGTCGGCTCGGTCAGTGAGATCAGGCCACTGACCACCGAAGAGACCATGACGCAGGCCGGCGTCGGCGTCGACGACAACTTCGGCTCGGCGTCCAAGACAGCCACCACGGTCGCGATGGACTTCGGCCGTATCAGCATCACCGAGCAACTCGTGCTGTACCTCTTCGGCACCCCTGGCCAGGAACGCTTCTGGTTCCTGTGGAACGGGTTGTTCGAGGGTGCGCTGGGCGCGGTCGTGCTGGTCGACACCCGCCGCCTCGAGGTCAGCTTCGACGTCATCGGGCGACTTGAGGAGTGCGGAGTGCCCTTCGTGGTGGCCGTCAACACCTTCCCGGACGCGCCCCGTTATCCCGTGTCCGAACTCCGTACGGCGCTCGACGTGCCCGAGGAGATCCCCATCGTGGAATGCGACGTCCGCCGCCGGGCGTCCAGCCGCGATGTCCTGATGACGCTGATGCACTTCCTGCACGCCCTGGCAACGGCGAAGGCGCCTGCGTGAGCCACGCGCCGACCGAGCCTACGGCCACCCCATCCCCCCACCCCGTCCCCGTCTCCATCCCCTGTACACCGGAATCACTTCAGCTTCGGAGCGACCATCGTGACGCCTGAATCCTTCTCTTCGACTGGTGCGGACGACCCCATGGCCACCCCGCCCCCCGGTTGTCCCGCACACGGCATCGGCCCCGGCGATCTGCGCCGCCTGTACGGCCCCGAAGCGGAGGACCTGGGGGCCGTGTACGAGAAGCTCCGGGCCGAGCACGGCCCTGTGGCTCCCGCGCTGCTGCACCAGGACGTGCCTATCTGGGTGGTGCTCGGTCATGCGGAGAACATGCACACGGTGCGTACCCCCTCGCAGTTCTCCCGTGACACCCGGTTGTGGAGCTCGATGCAGGATGGCACCGTCAAGCCCGATCACCCGCTCATGCCGCACCTCGCGTGGCAGCCCATCTGCTGCCACGCCGAGGGCGAGGAACACCTGCGGCTGCGCGGCGCGGTCACCGGCGCCATGTCGACCATCGACCACCGGGGCATCCGCCGCTACATCAACCGTGCGACCCAGGAACTCGTCAACCAGTTCTGCGAGGAGGGCCAAGCCGATCTGGTGAGCCAGTTCGCCGAGCGCCTGCCGATGATCGTGCTGTGCGAGATCCTCGGCATGACCCACGAGTACAACGACAAACTCGTACAGGCCGCTCGCGACCTGCCCAAAGGTACCGAGACCGCCATCGCCAGCAACGCGTACATCATGGATGTTCTGATGCGGCTGACCGCCGGCCGGCGAGCGGAACCGAAGGACGACTTCACCAGCCACCTGATCAACCACCCGGCGCGGCTCAGCGACGAGGAGGTCGGCCAGCACCTGCGTGTCGTCCTGATCATCGCGTACGAGACCACCGCCAACCTCCTTGCCAACGTGCTGCGAGTGGTGCTCACCGACCCGCGGTTCCGGGCCCAGCTCAGCGGCGGCCAGATGACGGTGCCCGAGGCAGTCGAGCAGTCTCTGTGGGACGAGCCGCCGTTCAGCACTCTCTTGGGCTACTTCGCGAAGCAGGACGTCGAGCTGGGCGGCCAGCGTATCCGCAAGGGCGATGGCCTCCTCGTGGGTCTTGCGCCGGGGAACGTCGACCCACGTGTCCGTCCCGACACCAAGGCCAACATGCAGGGCAACCGCTCCCACCTCGCATTCAGCGGCGGTCCTCACGAGTGCCCGGGCCAGGACATCGGCCGCGCCATCGCTGATGTCGGCGTCGACGCGCTGCTGACCCGTCTCCCCGATGTCGAACTCGCCTGCGAGGAACACGAGCTGAGTTGGCGGGCGTCCATCTCGAACCGGCACCTGGTCGAACTGCCGGTGAAGTTCGCGCCCACGCCTCAGCAGGACGTCATGGCGCGACCGGCGCACCCGGTGACGGCACAGCGCCCCGGCAATTGGCAGTCCAGCATGCCAAGGCCGCAGATGGCGCCTCCAGAGGCGGCTGCCCCGTCCGCGGAGCCGACCCTGACAACGCCCCCCGAACCGGTCAGCCGGCCGGGCCTGTTCCGGCGCCTCCTGCGCTGGTGGCGTGGCGACTGAGCCGACCCGACGCCAGGGCTACCCGGCCCACTCGTCGTACGACGACCAGGCCCGCAGCACACGCGGGCTCACGAAGCGGTGCTCGCGCCCCGTGATCGGATCGGTGAATTCCAGCATCCGCGCCAGCAGTTGGAGCGGACGCCGGAAGTCACCGGCAGCCGCGGGGCCGGTCACCACCGGATAGAGGGGATCGCCGAGGATCGGCACTCCCAAGGCGCTCATGTGCACCCTCAGCTGGTGCGTCTGCCCGGTAAGCGGTACGAGCCGGTACCGGGCACGCCCCATCCGGTGCTCCAGCAACTCGACCCGGCTAACTGCGTTGGGTTCGCCCTCGACCTCGCGGGCCGCCACCACGCCGCGTTCCTTGATGATCCGGCTGCGCAGGGTGCTTGGCAGGTCCACTGAGGGGTCGTACGGGGCCACCGCCTCGTACTCCTTCGCCACCCGCTTGTCGCGGAACAGCGTCTGATAAGCCCCTCGCTCCTCCGGCCGCACGGTGAGCAGAACCAGCCCGGCCGTCAGCCGGTCCAGCCGGTGCGCCGCGCTCAGCGTCGGGGTGCCCAGTTCCCGCCGCAGTCGCGCCAGGGCCGTCTCGGCGACATGGCTTCCGCGCGGCGTGGTGGCCAGGAAGTGCGGTTTGTCCACCACCACCACGTGTTCGTCCCGGTACACGATGTCGACCGCGAACGGCACCCGCTCCTCGTCGGGGAGCTCGCGGTGAAACCACACATACATTCCGGGCCGGTACGCCGTGTCCCTGGACACCGGACTCCCGGTGGCGTCCACGATCCGCCCCGCGTCCAGCATCCCGTCGATCACCTCGGCCCTGGGCGCGAGCCGTGCCACGAGATGGTCGCGCACGGTCGCCCATGCGTCCCCCGTCGGCAACCGAAACCGCACCGGATCCACCCCTTCGCGCTGCGGCAGGGGAGAGGGTGGGGGCGGAGTACGGCGTCTCATCGCAATCAAGTCTACGAGGGGCACGACGGCGAGGACTCTGTCTCGTTTCGGTGGGGCGTACGCGCGCGCGAGGTGAGGCGCGAATCCCGCGGAAGTACGCAGTGCGGGTCTTCTTCGGGGCGCACTTCTTGGGTTGCGTACGCATCGGTGTGTACATGCGTGCGCCTTACGCCCTGGGCTTATGGCTGGCACACTTCTAGACTTGTCCAGGTCGCAACAAGCCGCAACAGTGGCCTTAGCGGCGTGCTCCTCCTTTCGGCCGAGCGCGTGGGGTGATGTCTGTGGACCAGGGACCGACTGTGGGACAGGCGTTGTCGGAGATGTGGGTTCCAACGCCGGTGGGGGCACTGTCGGCGGAGCGGCTGGTCGAACTGGCAGGCAAGATCGGCGGATTTGGCCTGCACCGGATTGTCGACTTGCCCAAGGGCGCCTCCGACGCCGACTGGGTCGTTCGATCTGCGCGACGAGTTGCTCAACGGGTTCGGGGGGCCGGACGGCACGCCACGTCCCGCCTGGACGATCTTCGCGCACGTAGACCCTGGTCCTGTTCACGCTCGCCAGCGGTAGGCGGCCACCCCACTGTGCGGACGTCTTGGGTCGCCTGATCGACCACGTGGGCTTGATCTAGGCTGACGGCGCTCACATCCGTGCAATCCGCAACGTCATTGGTGCGTTCCCATGTCGAGCATTTGATTGCCCGAAGCCCCGACGTCGTCCGAGCCCTCGTCTCTCCCGCCATGTCCCTGTCCCAGGCCTCCGTCGCGCGTCTGTGGCGCCCGACGGACCCCACCATACGGAGGGCGCATGACCACACCCGGCCCAGGCGTGTTATCGACCGCCCGCTTCGCCCATGGTGCCGTTCCTGTGGCCCATGAGCAGACCGTTTGGTGGGGACTGTCCGACATTGGTTCAACGTGTCCTCCGGCGAACGAGAAACATCGCGAAGCCGGCTGTAACTGCCCAACCCGCTGCAACATTCCGCTCGCGGTCAGCAGGGCTACGAGGAGGTCACCGGCGCCCTCGGCCACGCCCCGGACCGTATCCGCTCGTCGACGGCCCGGCAGGCAGCGAAGTCTTCAGGCGCCGATCCCTCAACTGCTGTCCCCGCCCGGCAGCGACATCTGCCATGCCACGCAGATCCGTCGGCTTGCCGGCCGCGCGACGGTTCGAGCCGGCCCAGGCGGCATCGGGACGTGCGGCAGACCGCCCAGGCGCACTTGTGAACGCCTCCGACTCATTGGCGCGGCTCTCCCGTATTTCCACCGAACTACTCGGCGCCCTTTCCGCCTGGGCTTTTCCACTGAGCGAGATCTTTCGACAACACATGCAACAAGGGAAGGAAATGTCACAGGCAATTCATGATGCGCACAACCTCGTCCTGTTGTTGGAGCACCACAAACGGCTGTCCCGCAGCGAGGCGATCGACGAAGCGGTGCGAAATGCGCTTCCGACTGCGCAGCCTGCATAGGGGGAGAGGAACCGCTCATGGCCACCACCTTCGTCACTGGGACAGCGCCCAGGGCGTTGCCCCTTGTCGGGCATGCACTCCCGCTGATGTGGCTCCCGGTCGAGTTCCTCGACTCGCTGCCCGCTCATGGCGACCTGGTCGAGATTCGGACCGGTCGGATTAGAGCGTGTTCGGAATATGCGCTTCGCGCCGTGTTCTACATGAGCATGCAGCTGTTTCGCCTGGAAGCCGAATAGAGCTTTATGAGGGACGACCGCTACCACCACCCTGGGGCTAGCATGCAGATACCGAGCGTTCCCGTTCCCTATATCGGCAGGATTGACCCGCGCGCCCGCAGCGTCTGTGCGCAGTCCAAGGACTGGGTCCAGCGGATGGGCATGATGTCGCCCGGCATGGCCGCCGAGTACTTCGATCGGCTTGCCTACGCCCACCTGGGTACCCGGTACTCCTATGGCGCCACCCGTGAAGGCGCCCAGATCCTGGCCGACCTGACATGCTGGTTCTTCCTTTGGGACGATCAGCACGACCGGTTGATCATCGAAGGCAAGGAACACGAGTGGCGCAGGCAGGTCACTCAGATCCGCGAGGTTGTCCACGACCCCGTCGACTCGAACGCGGACCATCCGGCGCCGCGAGCCCTCGGTGACATCTTGCGCCGCATCCGCCCCCACTTCTCCGGCGTATGGTGGCGTCGCTTCACCCAGCACTGGGAGGGAGTAGTGGCAGCCAACGACCGCGAGTTCGACAACCGCAGCATCGGTGCCAGTGAAACCATCGACAACTACATCGAGCTCCGGCGCCGCTCCGTGGCCATGGTTATGTGGATGGACCTGGTCGAACTGGCTGCCCAGACCGAACTACCGCCGCAGCTCTACCACAGCCCCGAGTACCAGACCTGCGTGACCGCGACGGTCGACTACTGCGCCTGGTGCAATGACCTGCATTCCATGGCCAAGGAGAGGAGCGCTGCCGACACCTCCAACATCGTCACCGTGATCAGCCAGGCCCGCGGCTGCCGTCTTGAAACAGCCGTTGAGGAGACCCTCCAGCGCATGGCCGCCCGTATCGAGGACTTCCTCGAAGCCGAGCAGATGCTCACCATCCGCGTCGCAAACGGCATGCATCTTGATGAGGACGTGCGGCAAGGACTGCACCGCTGCCTGCTGAGCATGAGGGACTGGAACGCCAACATGGATGCCTGGCACCGCATCTCCGCGCGCTACCTCGACGCCGCCCCCGGTGTACGGCTCCAGTACTACAACGAGGACCTGGCCCGGCTGGAACAAGCCTGAGATGTTGTTCAAGGGCGTGGAACGCTGTCGGGATGGCTCGTGGAGATCTCTCCGATGCCCAATGGGACTGGCTGGAGCCGCTGTTGCAGCCCATCCCGAGGACGGCCAGGCCACCGCGGGACGGGGGCAGTTCTTCGACGGGATCTGGAGGCGCGCTCGGACCGGCTCGCCATGGTGGGACGTCCTCCAGCGATACGGGTCTTGGGAGACGGCATATGCGGTCTCCCGGTGCTGGCAGATCGGCAGGACCAGGACCCGCATCTGGGAGAAACTGCAGGGCAAGGTGGATGTCGGCGGCATCATCGCATGGGAGGTCTCCATCGATTCCACCGTCTGCCGGGCCTACCACTACGCCGCCGAGGCTCGCGAAAGGGGCTCACGATCAGGGTCGGACGGGTCCGGACGGCCTGGCGGCGATCCCGACGGCCATGCGCCTGGCCGTACACGTGGCGGCCTGACCACCAGGATTCACCTCGCAGTTGTCGCCTCCTCCGCCGACTCCGTGGAGGAGGGCGGCGGCTGGATCGAGGGCTGGCACGAGGACTGCCGAAGTCGCCTACTGGACCACCGCCGAAACCCGCGGCCAGGGCGTCGCCGCCCGTGCGACGACTGCTCTGGCCCGCTGGGCCCTGGACGACATCGGATTCCATCGCCTGGAATCCATGCACGCCGTCCGCCACGAGGCATCCTGCCGCGTGGCGACCAAGACGGGCTTCGCCCTGGAGGGCACCAAGCGCAGCGCCGCGCTCTACGCGGACGGCCGGTACGACATGCACCCGCACGCCCGCGAGAAGGGCGACTGACCGGACGGGCCGGCCGTCGAGGCACCATCTGCCCAGGCCAGCGGTCCGTTTGAGGCATCGCCGGGCAGTCCAAGACCTAGGCGCGGCTTTCCCGCAGCAGGTAGGTGAACATCATCAGAATCACGGCGGCAGAGCTGATGAGGAGGGCGTACGGCCCCGCCACTGCCCCCGCCCCGATGCAGCAGGGGCCGCTCATCTCAGCGGCGCCGTCGAAGCTGATCATCACGTACGCGGCCGTGAACGAGCCGACCAGCAGCGCGCCCAACAGGCTTGACTGGACGGCGCCTTCGGAGTGGGACGTGATGCTGGGGGAGCGCTCGGAGTGGGTCAGCAGCAGCACGATGATCAGGACCGCGCCGATGATCTCGGCAGTCCCCCCGACCCGGTTGACCAGCGACAGGACCTTGTTGTCCAGGAGGTTCACCAACGTGGTCAGGACCAGCAGGATCACGCCGAACAGTGCCGCGTCGGCCGCTCCGTCCGCTGAGGTGGGTGCGGGGTCGGTGCCGATCAGCTGGAAGCCGGACCAGAGCGCCGACAGCACCATCTGCAGTGCCAGCGCGGCCGCGGCGACCACCACGATCTGGCCGGTCACCATGATCCAGCCGGCGAATGCGGTCGCAGGCGACGTTCGACAGGGGTGACGACCAATGCTGCGCCACCCGGACCGGGGTGCGCCGCGCGATCGGCGTGGTCGCCCAGAACTCCGGCGCGGATCCGGTTGCCACCGGGCGTGAGAACCTGCAACTTCAGGGCAGGCTGTACGGCTTGGGCCGCGCCGGCCTCGGCCGCCGGGTCGCCGAGCCGCTCGACCGCTCCCGGCTCACCGACGCCGCGGACCGTTCGGTCAAGGGCTACTCCGGCGGAATGCGCCGCCGCCTCGATGCCGCCCTCGGTCTGGTGCACCGGCCCGAGGTGCGCTTCCTGGAGAAGCCCACCACCGGCCTCGACCCGGAGACGCGCGCCGCGATGTGGGACGAGATCGGGCGGCTGGCCGGTGAGGACGGCATGACCGTCCTGCTCACCACGCACTATCTGGAGGAGGTCGACCGGCTCGCCGAGCGCATCGTGATTGTCGACCGCGGCCGGATTGTCGTCGCGGGCACACCGGACGCTCTCAAGGGCGAACTCCGCGGTGATGCCGTCCATGTGGAGCTGTGTCAATCGGTCGGGGAAGCGGGGCATACGCTCCTCGCCGGTGCGCTCGGGGCACTGCCGGGTGTGCACGAGGTGCTGGTCGCCGGGCGCCGCGTCAGTGTGCGGGCCGACGAAGGGGCCACGGCGATGCCCGCGCTCCTCGCCGCGCTCGAACGCGCCGGGGTCGGCGTCGCCACCGCGACCGTCGCCTGCCCGTCCCGCGATGACGTCTACCTCCGCTACGCGGGCCGGCGTTACGCCGAGGCCGGCGGAGCCGAGGACCTCGTCCTCGCCGGGACCGGAGGCGCACGATGAGCACCGCGATCTCCCGGACCTGATACATGACACAGCGTCAACTTATGGTGTTCGTACGGCAGCCGGTGTATGCGATCAACACCTTGACCCAGCCGGTGATCTGGCTCTTCCTGTGCGGCAGCCTGTTCAAGAACGTCGTCGAGCTGGGTGGCTTCGGCACCTTCTCCTACCTCGACTACCTGGTCCCGGGCGTCGTCGTGATGAGCGCCCTCAGCTCCAACATGTGGGCGGGGATGAGCACGCTCGACGAGATCCAGCGGGGCCCGCTCAACCGGTTTCTGACCACGTCGGTCAGCCGCGCCGCGCTGATGAACGGCAACGTCGTCAACAACGGTCTGGTCACCGCCCTGCAGTCGGTCGTCATCGTGCTGCTCGGCCTGCTGGGCGGTGCCGACTACCCGGGCGGCGTCGGTGGCATAGCCGTCCTGGTCGTCGCCTCGGTCCTGCTCGGGACCATCTTCGGGGCGCTGTCGAACGCGCTCGGCATGCGGGTGCAGGAGCTCGAGTCGATCATCGGGATCAACACCTTCCTGCTGCTCCCGCTGACGTTCCTGTCGTCGGCCTTCATTGCACCGTCGCAGATGCCCGACTGGATGCGACACATAGCCGACTTCGATCCGCAACTGGGCCATGGTCGCGGGCCGTTCGGCCATGTCCGACCATCCCGACCGGGGGGATGTGCTCGCACGGGGCGGTGGGCTGCTCGCACTGGCCGTCGCCGCGGTGTGGCTGTCCATCTGGACGTTCCGGTCGTATCGGCGGTCGGTCCGAGACGGTCGGAGCCGAGACATGAATGGGGGCGGCACCCGCAAGGTGCCGCCCCACCCCCGTCCTAGGGCTACGCCGCCGGCGCCGCCCCCTCCTGCTCCGCCTCGATCCGGGCGTTCCAGTCCCGCTTCGACGCCTGCCAGCCGTCCTCGTTGTGGCCGAGGCGCCAGTAGCCGGAGATGGAGAGGTCCCCGCGGGGGATGCCGCGGTCGACGCGCAGCAGCTGGCGCAGCTCCTTCACGAAGTGGGCCTCGCCGTGCACGAACGCGTGCACCCGGCCCTCGGGGAAGGCAAGCGAGCGCACGGCCTCGACCAGCGCCTCGCCGACCGGCCGCGAGCCGCGGTGCAGCCAGATGACCTCCACGTCGGAGTCGATCTTCTGCTCCTCCTCGGGGCCGGAGATCTCCACGAAGGCGTACGCCGTGACGCCTTCCGGCAGCGACTCCAGGGAACGGGCGATCGCGGGCAGCGCGCTCTCGTCGCCGACGAGCAGATGCCAGTCGGCGTCCGGGTCGGGGGCGTAGGCGCCGCCGGGGCCCATGAAGCGCACGGTCTCACCCGGCTCGGCGCGCATCGCCCAGGGGCCGGCCAGGCCCTCGTCGCCGTGAATCACGAAGTCCAGGGTCAGTTCACGATGCTCGGGATCCCAGGCCCGCACCGTGTACGTCCGCGTCACCGGCCACTGCTCGCGCGGCAGCTCCTCGCGGATGCGCTCCAGGTCGAACGGCTCGGGAAAGGCCACGCCGTCGGGGGAGAACAGCATCTTCACGTAATGGTCCGTGCAGGTGTCGGCCGCGAAATCGGCGAGCCCGTCACCGCCCAGCACCACACGCTGCATGTGCGGGGTCAGCCGCTCGGTACGGATGACCTGCGCGGAGTGGGGCTTCCGCGGCTTGCGGGCAGGGCGTAGCGCCATCACTGGCCTCCCTCGTTCCAAGCTTAGGTTTACCTAAGTTAGCACCTCCGCCTGGCGAATGCCGCCATGAACGTTCATGGATCGGTGCATGTCGCTCACCTACGGAACGAATTCCCCGTGCCACGAGCCCCAAGCGCACGACCGGGACGCGCTTTCACGCCCCGTCGTCTCACGCCCCCAGCGTCACGAGGAGCCGCTGGAGCGATCCGCCCAGCCCCCAGCGCACCGCCAGCTCGTCAAGGCCCGCCGGATCCCGGGGTGTGCGCGGCAGCGTGGTGTCGACGTCGGGCAGCGGGACGTCCTGCGCGACCCGAACCACCTTCGGGGCGACGGCGACATACGGCCGCGACTCGTCCAGCCGCTTGCGCTGCGAGGGCGTCAGCTTGGCCTTCGGGTCGTCGACCGCCGCCATGATCCCGGCCAGGTCGCCGAACTCGGCCAGCAGCTTCGCGGCCGTCTTCTCGCCGATCCCGGGCACGCCCGGCAGGCCGTCGCTCGGGTCGCCGCGCAGCAGCGCCAGATCGGCGTACCCGCCGCCGTCGACGCCGTACTTATCGCGCAGCCAGTTCTCGTCGGTGAGCTGGAGGGTGCCGACGCCCTTGAGGGGGTACAGCACCCGCACCCCGCGCTCGTCGTCCACCAGCTGGTAGAGGTCGCGGTCGCCGGTGACGATGTCGACCGGGCCCTTCGCGCGTGCCGTGAACGTGCCGATCACGTCGTCCGCCTCGTACCCGGCGACGCCCACGCGCGCGATGCCGAGCGCGTCCAGGACGGCCTCGATGACCGGCACCTGCGGCGACAGCGTGTCCGGCACCTCCTCCTCGTCCGGGCCCGCCTCGCGCTCCTCGGCGACCCGGTGCGCCTTGTAGGAGGGGATCAGCTCGACCCGCCACTCGGGCCGCCAGTCGGCGTCCATGCAGGCCACGAGCGCGTCCGGGCGGTGGTCCTTGACCAGGCGGTCGATGAAGTCGAGGAGCCCGCGCACGGCGTTCACCGGAGAGCCGTCCGGGGCCTTCACGGAGTCCGGGACGCCGAAGTAGGCGCGGAAGTACAGCGAGGCGGTGTCGAGGAGCATCAGTCGTCCGGTCACGTCACGCATCATGCCGTACGGCACTGACATCGAGCCGTCATGCCGTACGGCACCGACGTCGAGCTGTTCGGTGAGCGCCGCGTTGCGCCGCGTTGCGCCGCGTACCCACCCTGTGGTCTGGACCACTTGTGCGTTTGTGTGCGGGGAACCAGGGCAAGCGCCAGCTCGGAGCGACGCCCCCTGCGCAACTGTTGCGCCAGTCGCTCCTTCATCTGCCGTCGAGACAAGAGGTACCCGTGTCATCCAGGCTTGAGGCCGACCATCTGTACAAGGTGTTCGGCAGACGACCGGAGAAGGCCGTCGAGCGGCTCCGCCAGGGAGCCGACCGTGAGGAGCTGCGCGCGGACGGCACCACCGCCGCCGTGATCGACGCCTCGTTCACCGTCGAACCCGGCCAGATCTTCGTCGTCATGGGCCTGTCCGGGTCCGGCAAGTCCACCCTGCTGCGCCTGCTCAACGGGCTCCTGGAGCCGACCGCGGGGCACGTCCGCTTCGACGGCCGGGACCTGACCGCGATCAGCGACCGCGAGCTGCGCGAGGTCCGTGCCAAGAAGATCAGCATGGTGTTCCAGCACTTCGCGCTGTTCCCGCACCGCAGCGTGCTGGAGAACGCCGCCTACGGCCTCGCCGTCCAGGGCGTGCCGCGCGCCGAGCGTGAGAAGCGCGCCGCCGAGGCCCTTCAGCTGTGCGGTCTGGGCGGCTGGGAGAAGTCCTGGCCCGACGAGCTGTCCGGTGGCATGCAGCAGCGCGTGGGCCTCGCCCGTGCGCTCGCCACCGACGCCGACCTGCTCCTGATGGACGAGTCCTTCAGCGCGCTCGACCCGCTGATCCGCCGTGACATGCAGGACCAGCTGCTCCGGCTCCAGAAGACCCTGAAGAAGACGATCGTCTTCATCACCCACGACCTCAACGAGGCCATGCGCCTCGGCGACCGCATCGCCGTCATGCGCGACGGCCGCATCGTGCAGACCGGCACCGCCGAGGACATCCTCCTGCGCCCGGCCGACGACTACGTCGCCTCCTTCATCCAGGACGTCGACCGCTCGCGTGTGCTGACCGCCGGCGCCCTCATGGACACCTCGGTCACCGCCGACGCCCCGCTGTGCACGTGCGAGACCGCGACCGGCGAGACGTCGTTCGTGGAGCTGTGCGCGATCAGCGCCCGCCTGTCGCACCGAGTGACGGTCGTGGACGAGGAGAACCGGGTCATCGGCGTCGTACCGCGCCGGCGGCTGGTCGCGTTCCTCGGCGACGAGGGCGCCGACCCCTCGCCCTGCGACAACCCGGAGGGGCAGGTGATCGCCCATGCCTAGGCTGCGTCTCGGCGACCGGGTCGACTCCGGCGTGGACTGGCTGGTCGCCCACATGGGCTGGCTCTTCGACGCGATCAAGGCGGTCGTGGAGGGCATGTACGACGGCGTCAACGCCGTCCTGACCGCCCCCGAGCCCCTGCTCCTCGCCGGCATCCTCGCCGTGCTGGCCTGGTGGCTGCGCGGTCTGGTCGCGGGCGTCCTCGCCTTCGGCGGGTTCGTACTGGTCGACTCGCTCGACCTGTGGGACCGCGCCATGTCGACGCTGGCCCTCGTGCTGGTCGCCACCGTCATCGCCCTGGTGCTGTCCATCCCGCTGGGCATCTGGGCGGCCCGCTCCAAGACGGTCAGCGCGAGCGTACGGCCCGTCCTGGACCTGCTCCAGACGATGCCGTCCATGGTGCTGCTGATCCCGGCCATCCTCTTCTTCGGCCTGGGCACCGCCGCCGGCGTCATCGCCACCCTGATCTTCGCGCTCGCCCCCGGCGTCCGCATGACCGAGCTCGGCATCCGCCAGGTCGACGCCGAGCTGGTCGAGGCGGCCGAGGCGTTCGGCACCACACCCCGTGACACCCTGCTGCGCGTCCAGCTGCCGCTCGCGCTGCCGACGATCATGGCGGGCATCAACCAGGTCATCATGCTGAGCCTGTCGATGGTCGTCATCGCCGGCATGGTCGGCACCGGCGGCCTCGGCGGCGCGGTCAACGAGGCCATCGGCCGGCTCGACATCGGATTCGGCTTCGAGGCGGGCGTCGGCATCGTCGTCCTCGCCATCTACCTGGACCGGATCACCGGCGCGCTCGGCGCCCAGACCTCCCCGCTCGGCCGCCGCGCCGCCGCCAAGGCGCGAGCCGCGGGGCGCGTCAAGGTCTGGAACCACCGCCCCCGCCCGGTCGTCGCCGTCGCCGGCGTGGCCGCGCTGGCCCTCGTCGCGGGCGGCATGGGCGTCCTCGGCCCCGCCTCCGGCACCGCGGAGGCCTCCGCCACGGATGTCGGCAAGGGCAAGGAGCTCAAGATCGGCTACATCCCGTGGGACGAGGGCATCGCCTCCACGTACCTCTGGAAGGAACTGCTGGAGCGGCGCGGCTTCAAGGTCACCACCGGCCAGTACGCCGCCGGGCCCCTCTACACCGGGCTCGCCACCGGTCAGATCGACTTCGAGACGGACTCCTGGCTGCCCACCACGCACGCCGAGTACTGGAAGAAGTACGGGACGCGGCTCGACGACCTCGGCTCCTGGTACGGCCCCACCTCCCTGGAGCTCAGCGTCCCCTCGTACGTCAAGGGCGTGAACTCGCTGGAGGATCTCAAGAACAACGCCTCCAGGTTCAAGGGCAAGATCATCGGCATCGAGCCGAGCGCCGGGATGATGGGCATGCTCAAGGACACCGTCCTCAAGAAGTACGGCCTTCAGGGCACGTACGAGGTCGTGGACGGCTCGACGCCCGCGATGCTCGCCGAGCTCAAGCGTGCGTACGCCAAGAAGGAGCCCGTCCTCGTCACGCTCTGGTCGCCGCACTGGGCGTACAGCGACTACGACCTGACCAAGCTCAAGGACCCCAAGGGCGCCTGGGGCAAGGGCGACGGCGTGCACACGCTGGCCCGCAAGGGCTTCGCCGGGGACAACCCCGAGGTCGGCGAGTGGCTGAAGGACTTCTCCATGACCGAGAAGCAGCTCACGAGCCTGGAGTCGCAGATCACCAAGGCCGGAAAGGGCAAGGAACAGGACGCGGTGCGCACCTGGCTGAAGCGGAACCCGGGCCTGCTGGACAAGTGGGCCCCGGTCGCCGGGTCCCAGGAGAAGAGCCGGGCGGCCGGGTGACCTGACGGGCCCGACCGCCACCCGAGGGGTGGGTCACGCCGTACGTTTTCCCCTCCGTACGGCCGGCCCGCCCCTCGCGGCGTCTCCGCACGGTCACCCGGCATGCTACGAAAAGGATCCGGCCAACCACGCAGCGCTATCCCACCACCTGAACCGGGCCCTGCGAACTCCCTCTGACCGGCACCGACTTCCCGCCCCCGCGCGCTCCTCCTCACCACCTCTTTGCCCAGGCCCACTCATCGGCACGGACGAGGGAACATGGAAGAGTGCGGACGCATTGAACAGAACAGCGGCGCTCGCGTACTGAGCGGCAGTCAGGGGCGCCACGGGGGCGCCCGGCGGGTCGCGCGAGCGGATCGGCTGGCGCGAACCTGCGGGTCGTACCTCACCCGATGTGTCGTCGATGTGACGGCCGCATGAAACGGTTTGCCGAACATGCGTAGGGTGCAGAGAACTCAACAGAAGGTGTGCGCCGGAAGTCGGGCGCGAGGACAGTGGACCGACGAGCGAAGGAGGGAGCCGGAGCGATGGGCGACCACAAAGAACAGCCCCTTCGGGTGGGCGCGGCCGTACGGCGGCGGCGCCGTGCGCTGGACCTCACCCTCGCGGTCGTGGCCGAGCGCAGCGGCCTGTCGGTGCCCTTCCTGAGCCAGGTCGAGAACGACCGGGCGCGCCCCAGCCGGAGCTCCCTCGAAAAGGTCGCCGACGCGCTGCGGACGACCGCCGTCGAACTCCTCGCCGCCGCCGATCCCGCGTGCAGCGTCGACGTCGTACGGGCCGACACCACCGAACTGGCGCCGGAGCCCCGGACCCGGTCCCTGGTGCGCGGTCACCACCAGATGCACGCCTCGGAGTTCACCGGCGACCACGACGCGGGCCGTGAATTCCAGTTCCGCAACGACCAGTTGATGTACGTCGCCGACGGCGCCGTCGAGATCGAGGCCGAGGGCCGCGCCTACCGCCTCGGCCGCGGCGACACCCTCTATCTCACCGGCGGGGTGCGGCACCGCTGGCGGGCGACCGTGCCGGACACCCGCGTGGTCGTGGTCGCGGTGGCGGAGCACATCGAGGCGGTCCGGGACCGGCCGGGACGCTGATGCGCGTCGTCTCGCTGGTGCCGTCCCTGACGGAGGCCGTGGCCGTCTCGGCCCCCGGCGCGCTCGTCGGAGCCACGGACTGGTGCAGCCACCCCGCGGGGCTGGACGTCACCCGCGTCGGCGGCACCAAGAACCCGAAGGCGGACCGGATCGTCGCCCTCGCGCCCGATCTGGTGATCGCCAACGAGGAGGAGAACCGCGCCCCCGACCTCGACGCCCTGCGCGCGGCCGGCGTCGAGGTCCTGGTGACCGAGGTGCGGGACGTGCCGCAGGCCTTCCGCGAGCTGGCGCGCGTACTGGACGCGTGTGGAGTGCCGGCGCGCCCGCGCTGGCTGGACGAGGCGGAGCGGACCTGGTCGTCGCTGCCGGCCCCGGAGCGCCGTACGACGGCCGTGGTGCCGATCTGGCGGCGGCCCTGGATGGTGCTGGGCCGCGACACCTTCGCGGGCGACGTCCTGGCCCGCCTCGGCGTGGACCACCTGCACGCCACCCACGAGGACTGCTATCCGCGCATCCCCCCGCACGACCTGCTCGCGTCCGCCCCGGACGTCGTCGTCCTGCCCGACGAGCCCTACCGCTTCACGGCCGACGACGGGCCGGAGGCGTTCCCCGGCCTGCCCTGCGCGCTCGTCAGCGGACGGCACCTGACGTGGTACGGCCCGTCACTGGCCGAGGCACCACGAGTGCTGTCCGAGGCGCTGCGAGCAGCGCGCCGCTGAAGAGCCCGCGGGCGGTGTGGACGGCCGCCGCGGTCCAGGCCACGACGAGCACGGCGTAGAGCCCGACGGCCAGCCCCTCGTACACCACGAGCCCGGTGTGCCGGGCCAGCGCCGCGGCGCCGGTGACACAGGTGCCGACCGGGAAGGTGAACGCCCACCAGGTCATCGCGAAGCCCATGCCGTGCCGCTGGGCGCGCACCACATGGGCGGTGGCCAGCCCGAACCACAGCAGCGCGAAGCCCATCACGGGCACGCCGTACAGGACGGCGAGAATCCCGAAGCCCTCGCTGTACGGCGCCGGGACCACCCCCGGGGCGAGGTCGGCGAACGCGCCGACGGCGGTGGTGGACTGCCCGAGCGGGCCCAGCACCAGGAACAGGGTCGGGGTGAGCGCGAGGGGCAGCGGGCCGCCGGTGATCAGCCGGGCGAAGACCAGCGGCAGCATCAGCAGCGTGGCCAGCAGGCTGAGCCCGAACATCGCGACACAGGCGAGCAGCAGCGTCTCCCGGGCCTGGCCGGGCGGCAGATGCGGCACCAGCAGCGGCCCGAGCGCGGCGGACACCATCGGCGCGACGAGCGGCAGCAGCCACACGGGCGTGGCCTGCGACGGTTCGATGCGATGGCGTACGGCCATGAGGTACGGGACGGCGACGGCCGCGGCAAGACCGATCGCCGTACCGGCGACGAACAGCACGGCGTCGAGCGCGACCGCCGCCGCGGGGCCGATCCAGTCCCGGCCGACGGTGAGGGCACCGCCGCCGACCGCCAGCAGGGCCATGGACAGGCAGCCGTAGAAGGGCGCCATCGCCGGGTCGAGGAGGTGGGCGCGGGCCTGGTCGCGGTGGCGGGTCCAGTGCCGGACACGGGCGCCGAGCAGGGCGAGCAGCAGCAGGAGGGAGAGCGCCCAGACCGCAGTGCACAGGGGGCGCAGACCGGAGAGGCGCAGCGGCAGTCCGGCTCCGGCGGTGGCGACGGCGGCGGTACCCATGACGGCGGAGTACCAGTTGGGTCCGAGGTGACGGACGGTGCCGCGGCGACGAATGGGCCCGAGGTGACGGGCAGCGGTGACCATGTGCTCAGGGTCGTCGCAGCGGTCGTCCCCCACCAGGGAGTTTGCCTCTATGGCGACATAAACTGGGCTTATGACTCAGGCGGCGGAGGGGCAGTTTCGCGCGGGAACCCTGGCACACCGTGTCCCGGATCTCGGCGCGTTGGAGCTGCTGCTGGCGGTGGCGCGGATCGGCAGTCTCGGCGGGGCGGCGCGGGAGCTGGGGATCACCCAGCCCGCGGCGAGCAGCCGGATCCGGTCGATGGAGCGTCAGCTCGGGGTGGCCCTGGTGGACCGGTCGCCCCGGGGCTCCCGGCTCACGGACGCCGGGGCGCTGGTGACGGACTGGGCGCGGCGGATCGTGGAGGCGGCGGAGGCGTTCGACGCCGGGGCGCAGGCGTTGCGGGACCGGCGGGACTCGCGGTTGCGGGTGGCGGCGAGCATGACGATCGCGGAGTATCTGCTGCCGGGCTGGCTGCTCGCCCTGCGGGCCCAGCGGCCGGACACCGCGGTGTCCCTGCTCGCCGGGAACTCGGCGGCGGTGGCGGAGCGGTTGCTGGCGGACGAGGCGGATCTGGGGTTCGTGGAGGGGCTGACCGTGCCGACGGGGCTGGACTCCGTGGTGATCGCCCACGACAACCTGATCGTGGTCACGGCGCCGGGGCATCCGTGGTCGCGTCGGCGGCGGCCGCTGGAGGGGGCGGAGCTGGCGGCGACTCCGCTGATCCTGCGGGAGAAGGGGTCGGGGACGCGGCAGGTGCTGGACGCGGCGCTGGGGGGTCTGGCGCGGCCGCTCATCGAGTTGTCGTCGACGACCGCGGTGAAGGCGGCGGCGGTGAGCGGGGCGGGGCCGGCGGTGCTCAGTGAGCTGGCGGTGGGGGAGGAGCTGTCGATGCGGCGACTGGTGGCCGTGCCGCTGGCGGACGTCTCGCTCGCGCGCGACCTGAGGGCGGTGTGGCCGACGGGGCACCGGCCGGTGGGGCCGGCGCGGGACCTGCTGGCGCTGACCCGGGGGTGATCTCCTCGCCCCCGCCGCCCCCACCCGTCCCGTCCCCCGGGGCTGCCGCCCCCGGACCCCCGCTTCGGCCGTGACCGGCCTCGTCCTCAAACGCCGGACGGGCCGAAGAGACGCCGCGCCTCAGCCGGCGGCGGCCCGCACCAGTGCCCGCATCACCCGCAAGTCCTCCCCCATCTCCGGATGCCACTGCACCCCCAACACCCACTCGGCCGAAGGCAGTTCCACGGCCTCCACCGTGCCGTCCGCCGCGAAGGCCGTCGCGACCAGGCCCTCGCCCAGCCGGTCCACGGCCTGGTGGTGGTAGGTCGGCACGGACGTCTCCTCCGGCACCGCGGCGGCGTACAGACTGCCCGGCACCGGCTTCACGGTGTGGCTGCCGAAGACACCGACGACCTCCGCGTGCCCGTCGATGTGCTGCTGGAGCGTGCCGCCGAGGGCGACGTTCAGCAGCTGCATGCCCCGGCAGATGCCCAGCAGCGGCACCCCGGCGGCCAGCGCCGCGTCGATCAGCGCCAGCTCCCACGCGTCCCGCTCACGCGCCGGGGGCCCCGTACGGGGCTCGCGCTCCGCGCCGTAGCGGACCGGCTCCACGTCCGGCCCGCCGGCGATGACCAGCCCGTCCAGCCGGGCCACGGCGGCGGCCGCGTGCTCCGGGTCGTCCGGCGGCAGCATCGTGGCCAGGCCGCCCGCCCGCTGCACCAGCCGGGGATAGCCGGCCGGCAGCAGCGCAGCCTCCAGCTCCCACACGCCCCAGCGCGCACCGGACTCCAGATAGGTGCTGACTCCGATCAGCGGCCTGGCCACAGCAACTCCCTCAACTCTCGAAACGTCAGTCCCGTGCCAACTCTGCCTCGGCCGCCGCCAGCGCCGCGAACTCCTCCTCCGGAGCCTTGGCCACCAGGTGCTTACGGCTGTAGAGGCCGAAGTAGGCGACGGCCACCCCGTACACCACCAGCGCGATCACCGCCGCCGTCACGTCCACCAGGAACGTGGCCACCAGCGCCGCGCACGCCAGCACCAGCGCGACCGACGAGGTCAGCACCCCGCCCGGCGTGCGGTACGGCCGCTCCAGCTCCGGCTCCCGGCGGCGCAGCACGATGTGCGACAGGGACATCAGGGCGTAGGAGATGGTCGCGCCGAAGACGGCGATGTTCAGCATCCGCGCGCCGTTGCCGGACAGCGCGGCCAGCAGGAAACCGATCGTGCCGGGCACCAGCAGGCCCAGGTACGGCGCCTTGCGGCGGCTGGTGAGGGACAGGAACCGGGGCAGGTAGCCCGCGCGGGACAGCGCGAACAGCTGGCGCGAGCCCGCGTAGATCAGGGAGAAGAACGACGCCACCAGGCCGGCCAGGCCCGCGTAGTTCACGATCCGGCTCAGCGTCGTCGCCTCGCCGTCCGGCTGGAGCGCCTCCACCAGCGGATTGCCCGCCTCCTGGATCGCCGCCGAGCCGCGTGCGCCGGCCGCCGCGAAGAAGGTCACCACGGCCAGCACCACCAGGATGGCCATCGACCAGCGGATCGCCTTCGGCAGCGTACGGGCCGGTTCCTTGGTCTCCTCGGCGGCCAGCGGCACGCCCTCGACGCCCAGGAAGAACCACATGCCGAACGGGAACGCGGCCCAGATGCCGAGCAGGCCGAAGGGCAGCCAGGAGTTCGAACCCGCCGCCGAGATGTCGACCGGGATGTCGTCCAGCGAGCCGAAGGAGAAGTCCGGCAGCGCCGCCAGCGCGAACACCACCAGTGCCACCACCGCGATGCCGGTGACCACGAAGCTGAAGCGCAGCGCCTCGCCCACGCCCCAGAGGTGGATGCCGAGGAAGATCGCGAAGCAGACCAGGTACACCGGCCAGCCCGACTCCAGGCCGAACAGGCCCAGCGACTCGACGTAGTCGCCGATGAAGATGACGATCGCGGCGGGCGCGAGAACGTACTCGATGAGGATCGCCGTACCGGTCAGGAACCCGCCCCACGGGCCGAGGGCGCGGCGGGCGAAGCCGTAGCCGCCGCCCGCCGTCGGCAGGATCGAGGACAGCTCGGCCAGGGCGAACACCATGCAGGCGTACATGGCGCCCATGAGGACCATGGCGATCGCCAGGCCGCCGAAGCCGCCCTCGGCCAGACCGAAGTTCCAGCCCGAGTAGTCGCCGGAGACGACGTACGCGACGCCGAGTCCGGTCAGCAGCACCCAGCCGGCGCTGCCGCGGCGCAGCGCTCTGCGCTGCAGATAGTCGTCCGCCTCCGGGGCGGTGGGTGGTGTGTTCGTGGATTCCAGGGACATGGCCAACTCCCCACGTGCGGTGGACACCGGGCGGATCCGGGCACGGTGGGGTGGTCGACCGGGCTCCGGTTCAATGGAATGGATGCATACCTTTGCCGGGTCGGCCGCTCGAACGCAATACCCTTGCGTTAATCGCCGGTAAATCCACCCGCACCGGGGACCGGGCGCCGCTCAGCCGAGGAAGCCCCGCAGCAGTGCCGCCGTGCCCCCGCAGTGCTCGCGCATGATCTCCCGCGCGCACTCCGCGTTGCCCTCGATCACGGCCTCCACCAGGGCCGTGTGCTGGCGCTGGGAGTGCTCCAGGTTGCGCACCAGCAGCGGGATGCAGTCGAGCAGGTCGTTCACGGTCGCGCGCACGGCCGCGTACTGGGCGGTGAGTGTGGGGGAGCCGGACAGCTCGGCCAGGGTCAGGTGCAGCAGGGTGTCCAGCCGGCGGTACTCGGCGAGCGGGGCGTCGTGGGTGCGGGCCAGCGCCTCGCGCAGCCGGTTCGCCTGCTCCTCGGCCAGCCCGTGCGCCGCGCACAGCCCGGCCGCGCCGACCTCCAGCACCTCGCGGAAGCGCAGCGTGTCCTCGACGTCGACGTCCTTCAGGCGGCGGCGCAGCTCCTCCTCGCCGGGGCTGACGGGGCGCGGCAGGACGAACGTGCCGCCGTAGCGGCCGCGCCGCGACTCCACCAGGCCCTGGTCCTGGAGTACCTTCAGCACCTCGCGCAGCGTCACCCGGCTGATCCCCAGCCGGTCCGCCAGCTCGCGCTCCGCGGGCAGCCGTTCACCGCCCGGCACCAGGCCGAGCCGGACGACCTGGAGGATCTGCTCCAGGGCCTCCTCGAAGCCGTTGCCGGCCCGCACCGGCCGCAGTACCGACGTCAGCCGGTCGTCGGCCCCGGGCGCCCCGTGCTCCGTGTCCGTCTGCGACATGTGGCCGGACCCCCTTCCCAATCAATGGTCCTGCGCAATACCTTATGGCTCCCGGCTGACCGAAGTAGCCGAATGGAGGCTCTCCCGTGGCAGACCGCACACCCCCGCTGAGCGTCGAGGAGCTGCACGCCCTCGTCGCGGGCGGTGAGATCGACACTGTCGTCCTCGCGTTCCCCGATATGCAAGGGCGGCTCCAGGGCAAGCGGTTCGCCGCCCGCTTCTTCCTCGACGAGGTACTCCACCACGGCACCGAGGGCTGCAACTACCTCCTCGCCGTCGACACCGAGATGAACACCGTCGAGGGCTACACCATGTCGTCCTGGGACCGCGGCTACGGCGACTTCGCCATGCACCCGGACCTGGCCACGCTGCGCCGCGTCCCGTGGAACGCCGGCACGGCCATGCTGATCGCCGACCTCGCCTGGAACGACGGCTCGCCCGTGGTCGCCGCGCCCCGCCAGATCCTGCGCCGCCAGCTGGAGCGCCTGGCCGAGCACGGCTACACGGCGAACGTCGGCACCGAGCTGGAGTTCATCGTCTTCAAGGACACCTACGAGCAGGCCTGGGACGCGAACTACCGGGGGCTCACCCCGGCCAACCAGTACAACATCGACTACTCGGTGCTCGGCACCGGCCGGATCGAGCCGCTGCTGCGCCGCATCCGCAACGAGATGGCGGGCGCCGGCCTCACCGTCGAGTCCGCCAAGGGCGAGTGCAACCCCGGCCAGCACGAGATCGCCTTCAAGTACGACGACGCCCTGGTCACCTGCGACCAGCACGCGATCTACAAGACCGGCACCAAGGAGATCGCCGCCCAGGAGGGCGTCTCGATCACCTTCATGGCCAAGTACAACGAGCGCGAGGGCAACTCCTGCCACATCCACCTCTCCCTCGCGGACGCCGCCGGCAACAACGCCATGGCCGGGGACGGAGAGGGCGGCATGTCGGACGTCATGCGCCACTTCCTCGCCGGCCAGCTGGCCGCCCTGCGTGACTTCTCGCTGCTGTACGCGCCCCACATCAACTCCTACAAGAGGTTCCAGCCGGGTTCCTTCGCCCCGACCGCCGTCGCCTGGGGATACGACAACCGCACCTGCTCCCTGCGCGTCGTCGGCCACGGCCGCTCGATGCGCTTCGAGAACCGCCTCCCCGGCGGCGACGTCAACCCGCACCTCGCGGTCGCGGGACTGGTGGCCGCCGGCCTGTACGGCATCGAGCAGAAGCTGGAGCTCCCCGAAGCCTGTCCCGGCAACGCCTACACCGCCGACTTCGCGCACGTCCCCACGACCCTGCGCGAGGCCGCCGAGCTCTGGGAGAACAGCCCGATCGCCAAGGCCGCCTTCGGCGACGAGGTCGTCGCCCACTACCGCAACATGGCCCGCGTCGAACTCGAGGCCTTCGACGCCGCGGTGACCGACTGGGAGCTGCGCCGCTCCTTCGAACGCATGTGAGGCACTTCTTGTCCGACCAGCTCCAGGTACTGAATCCGGCCACCGAAGAGGTCGTCGCCACCGTCCCGGCCGCCACCGCGGCCGACGTGGACGCGGCGGTCGTACGCGCCACGAAAGCGCAAGTCCTGTGGTCCGCCCTCGCGCCCGGCGAACGCGCCCGACTGCTGCGGCGGTTCGCCGTCGTCGTGGACGAACACCTCGAAGAACTCGCCCAGTTGGAGGTCCGGGAGGCCGGGCACACCGTCGGCAACGCCCGCTGGGAGGCGGGCAACGTCCGCGATCTGCTCGACTACGCGGCCGGGGGAGTGGAACGGCTGACGGGACAGCAGATCCCGGTCCCCGGCGGCCTGAACGTCACCATCCTCGAACCGCTCGGTGTCGTGGGCGTCATCGCTCCCTGGAACTTCCCGATGCCGATCGCCGCCTGGGGCACCGCCCCCGCGCTGGCGGCCGGCAACGCGGTCCTGCTCAAGCCCGCCGAGACGACCCCGCTGACGGCACTCCGACTGGCGGAGCTGGCGCTGGAGGCGGGTCTTCCGGATGGCCTGTTCCAGGTTCTTCCCGGCCACGGTCCCGTCGCCGGCAACGCCCTCGTCGAGCACCCCGGCGTCGCGAAGATCGTCTTCACCGGTTCGACGGGCGTGGGCAAGCAGGTCCTCGCCAAGGGCTCCGCGCTGCTCAAGCGCGTCACCCTCGAACTCGGCGGCAAGAGCCCCAACATCGTCTTCGCCGACGCCGACCTCGAAGCCGCCGCGGCCGCCGCCCCCATGTCCTTCCTGGACAACTCCGGCCAGGACTGCTGCGCCCGCACCCGCATCCTGGTCCAGCGCTCCGCCTACGACCGGTTCCTGGAGCTGCTGGCCCCCGCCATCGAGGCCGTGACGGTCGGCGACCCGGCCGACGCGACGACCGACATGGGCCCGCTGATCTCCAGGTCCCAGCTGGAACGCGTGCGTTCGTACGTCGACGCGAGCGCCGAGGGCATCCGCGGCAAGGCCCCCGAGGGCCCCGGCTTCTGGTTCCCGCCCACCGTCCTCACCGGCGTCGACCCACGCGCGCGCGTGGCCGTGGAGGAGGTCTTCGGGCCCGTCGCCGTCGTCCTCCCCTTCGAGGACGAGGCGGAGGCGGTGGCCCTCGCCAACGCCACCGACTACGGCCTCTCCGGCTCCATCTGGACCCGGGACGTCGGCCGTGCCCTGCGCGTCTCCCAGGCCGTGCGGGCCGGCAACCTGTCCGTCAACTCGCACTCCAGCGTCCGCTACTGGACCCCGTTCGGCGGGTTCAAGCAGTCCGGCATCGGACGCGAGCTGGGCCCTGACGCCCTGACCGCCTTCACCGAAACCAAGAACGTCTTCATCAGCACGGAGGGTCCCGCACAGTGACCGCAGACAACATTTGCCGGCGTCTCGTCGGCCGTACCGCCGTCATCACCGGCGCCGGCAGCGGCATCGGTCTCGCCACCGCCCGCCGGCTCGCCTCCGAGGGTGCCCGCGTCGTCTGCGGTGACGTCGACGAACAGCGCGGCAAGGCGGCCGCCGAGGAGGTCGGCGGGACCTTCGTGAAGGTCGACGTCACCGACCCCGAACAGGTCGAGGCGCTGTTCAGGACGGCGTTCGAGACCTACGGCAGCGTCGACATCGCCTTCAACAACGCCGGCATCTCGCCGCCCGACGACGACTCCATCCTGGAGACCGGCCTGGAGGCCTGGAAGCGCGTCCAGGAGGTCAACCTCACCTCCGTCTACCTGTGCTGCAAGGCCGCCATCCCCTACATGCGCCGGCAGGGCAGCGGCTCCATCATCAACACGGCGTCGTTCGTGGCGAGGATGGGCGCCGCCACGTCCCAGATCTCCTACACGGCCTCCAAGGGCGGCGTCCTCGCCATGTCCCGTGAGCTGGGCGTGCAGTTCGCCCGCGACGGCATCCGGGTCAACGCCCTGTGCCCGGGTCCGGTCAACACCCCGCTGCTCCAGGAGCTGTTCGCCAAGGACCCGGAGCGCGCCGCCCGCCGGCTGGTGCACATCCCGGTCGGCCGCTTCGCCGAGGCGGAGGAGATCGCCGCCGCGGTCGCGTTCCTGGCCAGCGACGACTCGTCCTTCGTGAACGCCACCGACTTCCTGGTCGACGGCGGAATCTCGGGGGCCTACGTCACGCCGCTGTAGGCCGCCCTACAGTTGCCGGAATGAGCATGACGCCCCCGCCCGGCTGGTACCGCGACCCCTCCGCCCCGCACCTGGAGCGCTGGTGGGACGGCACCGCCTGGACCGAGCACCGGCGCGCCCCCGAGGCACCGGCGGCTCCGACGCCGCCGGTGTCCGGCGCGCCGGCGTACGGGTCGCAGCCGACCGTGCCGCTGACGCCGGGGCGACAGCCGGCCGGGGGTGGCTCCGGGAAGGGGCCGAAGGCCGTCGCCCTGATCGCCGCCGGGGCGGTCCTGCTCACGGCGATCGTCACGGGCGTGATCGTCCTCGGCGAGGACGACGGGGACGGGAAGGCGGAGACCGCGCCGACGCTCGCGACCTCGCAGCCCGTGGACCGCGAGCCGGCGTCGGACACCCCGAGCCCGCCCGAGGCCGGCTCCGAACCCCCCGCCGACGGCCCGGCGGTGGTCACGGACCAGCTCAACGGCATCACCCTGCCGCTGCTCGACGGCTGGGTCAGACCGCGCAACGTCACCGAGGCCGACATCCTCATGACCACGGACGGCACCTACGACTGCCCCGCCGACTTCGGCTTCTGCCGGCACGGCAAGGTCAGCTCGCGCACCGCGTCCGCGGACGACGGGAGTTCCCCCGAGGCGATCGCCAAGGCCGACATCGAGAAAGCGGCCGACGCCGCCTACGACCGCGACCTCATCGGCCGGCGCCCCTTCGGCGGCATCGAGTCCCACGAGGTCACGGCGTCCGGCCCGGTCACGGTGGCGGGCCGCGCCGGCTGGTTCGTGCGCTGGCGGGTGACCACGGCCGAGGGACCGGGCGGCTACGTCCAGTCCCTCGCCTTCCCCTCCGGCGTCGGCACCGGGTCACCGGTCATCGTCCGCTACGTCTTCGACGCGGGCGACGACGGGCCGCCGCCGGCCGACATGGACCGCCTCACCAAGGGCATCCGGTCCACCGCGGACTGAGCGCCCGGCGCGCTACAGGAACGTGTGGCCCTCGCCCCGGTACGTCGGCACGGTCGCCGTCACCGAATCGCCCTCGATCAGGTGCAACGCGTCGAACCGCTCGCACAGTTCACCGGCCTTCGCGTGCCGGAACCACACCTTGTCGCCGAGCAGCAGATCGTCGGCGGGGGAGCCGAGCAGCGGCGTCTGCACCTCGCCGGGACCCTCCTGCGGGTCGTAGCGCAGCCCCTCCGGCAGGTACGGCACCGGCAGCCGGTCGGGACCCGCCACACCGGAGGCCGGATACCCGCCGCCGAGGACGGTCACCACCCCGACGCCCGGCCGGCGCACGACGGGCTGGGCGAACAGCGCGGCGGGACGCCCGCTGAAGGACGTGTAGTTGTCGAACAGCCGCGGGACGTACAGCCCCGACCCGGCGCCGATCTCGGTCACGGCGTCCTCGGCGGCCGTGAACTGCACACTGCCGGTGCCGCCGCCGTTGACGAACTCCAGGTCCGGCGCCACCGCACGCACGGCCCGCACCACCTCCGCCCGGCGCCGGGCGAGCTCCCGGCGGGCGGTGGCCTGCATCAGCCGTACGGCACGCGACCGCAGCGGGCGCCCCGCCACCGAGTCACCGACCCCGGCGATGTGCCCCTCGTACGCCATGATCCCGACGAGCTGGAACCCCGGCCGGCGGGCGACGGTCCGGGCCATGTCGGCGACCTCGGCGGGGGAGTGCAGGGGCGAGCGCCGGGCACCGACGCGGACCCGTCCGCCCAGCAGCTTCAGGGACGTGTCCAACTCCAGGCAGACCCGCACCACTTCCCGGCCGCCGTTGCGGGCGGCGTCGATCAGCCGCAGCTGCGCCGGGTCGTCGATCATCACCGTGACGGCGGCGGCGAGCTTGGGGTCGCCGGCCAGCTCCGCGAACCCGGCGTGGTCGGCCGACGGATACGCGAGCAGGACGTCGTCGAACCCGGAGCGCGCCAGCCACAGCGACTCGGTGAGGGTGAACGACATCAGGCCCGCGAAGCCGTCCTTCGCGAGGACGCGTTCCAGCAGCGCCCGGCAGCGGACGGACTTGCTGGCGACCCGGATCGGCTTGCCGCCGGCCCGGCGGCGCATGTCCTCCGCGTTGGCGTCGAAGGCGTCCAGGTCCACGATCGCGAGGGGGGCGTCGAGATGGGCGGTGGCCCGGTCGTAACGGGCCCGGTCGGCGGCGCGCGCAGTCATGAACGCAGCCTGCCAGACGGGATTACCGCAGGGTAGGGGGACGTTCCGGGCAGATCTGCACGGGGTCGTGGACTGGTTCCCGTTCGCGCAGGTTCAACCCGTAGAGTGACGCGCACGCATGTGGGAACGTCCACGGCCGCCTCTCGCGCCGGGATGACGCTCCCTCGGCGCGGGTATGCGTGCCTGGTCGGAGGAGTCCGTACCGGGTGGGGCAGACCGTGAACGACAACGGCGGCCCATGCCCGAGGACGGGCCAGGGGACGAGGAAACGGGGGGTGCATGAGCACGGAAGCGCGTCGCGCCCCCATCCCCCCGCGCCCGTCGGCCCCGCCTCCGCCCGCCGTGCCGCCTCTCCCGCCCAGACCCCCGCATCCGCCGATCACCGGCGACCCGCGGGACGAGGACAGGGACGGCGGCGAGGACGCGCGAACGGAGGGGTCGGTGCCGGGCGGTGTCGACGTGAGCCCGGACCCCGAGGGCGACGGACGCACTCCCGATCCGGTGGCCGGCTCCCGGACGCCCACCCCCTCGGACACCCGCCCCCACCCGAGCGCCCGCATCCCGTCCCCCGGCTCCGGCACCGCCCCACCCCCACCCCGGGCCTCCGCGCGCTTCCCGGACGCCCCACCCAACGCGGGCCGCCCGGGCGCGGGAGTGTCACCGAGCCCTGAGAGCACCGGTCGCCGCCCGGCCATGGGCGCGGGCACGGGCACGTCACCGAGCCCCGAGAACGTCGGTCGTCGCCCGGCTATGGGCGCGGGAGTGCCACCGAGCTCCGAGAGCACGGGTCGTCGCCCGGCCATGGGTACGGGCACGTCACCGAGCCCTGAGAGCACGGGTCGTCGCCCGGCCATGGGCGCGGGCACGTCACCGAGCCCCGAGAACGTCGGTCGTCGCCCGGCTATGGGCGCGGGAGTGCCACCGAGCCCTGAGAGCACCGGTCGCCGCCCGGCCATGGGCACGGGCACGTCACCGAATCCCGAGAACGTCGGCCGCAGCCCCGCCATGGGCGCGACACCGAGCCCCGAGAACGCAGGCCGTCGCCCGGCCACGAGCGCCTCGCGGAACCCCGAGAGCGCCGGCCCGGCCGCACCCGGCGGCACGCCGCGCCGCCCCGCCGACCGCCCCTCGACCCCACGGCGCACGGGGGCCCCCGCCGAGACCGCCGCGGAGATGACGTTCCGCCTCCGCCCGATCCCCGCGACCGACACCACCAACCGCCCCTCCAGCGGCCAGGGTTCCCCCGGCACCGCTTCGGGGCAGGGCGGCACGGGCATGCCGTCCCGCTCTGGCAGTGCCCCGGTCCAAGGTGCTCCGGGCATGGATCCGCGTGCGGGCAGCGCTCCCGGGCCGGGTTCCGTCGGCACGCCTTCTCGTCCCGGCAGCGTCCTGGCTCAGGGTTCCCCCGGCACCGCTTCCGGGCAGGGCGGCACGGGCATGCCGTCTCGTCCCGGCAGTGCCCCGGTCCAAGGTGCTCCGGGCATGGATCCGCGTGCGGGCAGCGCTCCCGGGCCGGGTTCCGTCGGCACGCCTTCTCGTCCCGGCAGCGTCCCGGCCCAGGGTTCCGTCGGCACGCCCTCTCGTCCCGGCAGCGCCCCGGCTCAGGGTTCCCCCGGCACCGCTTCCGGGCAGGGCGGCACGGGCATGCCGTCCCGTCCCGGCAGTGCCCCCACCCAAGGTGCACCCGGCAACGCTTCCGGGCAGGGCATGCCCTCCCGCCCCGCCGACCCCCCGGCGCACGGTTCCCCCGGTGCGCCCCCACGAGCGGCCTCCGCCTCCGCGCAAGGTTCCCTCGGTACGCCCCACCGTCCCGGCGCCGCTCCCTCCGAGGCCCCCCGGCGTTCCGCGTCCGCGCCGCTGCCGCCCATGCGTCCGCCTGTGACGGCGCCCCCGGGCGGTGGCGGGTACGAGGCGTCGGGCTCCGGTGCAGGCCCGGGCGGTGCGTCGTACCCGACGGGGAGCCAGGGGTCCTCCGCACAGTTCTCGCCGGACCCGTCCCTGTCCTGGAGCGCCCCCACGCCGCCGGCGTCCGGGCGGCCCGTCGTGTCGTTCGGGGAGCCCGAGGGGTACGACCAACAGGCGCGGCCGCGTCCGCTCGGGATGCGGCTCAGGCCTCGGATCGCCGCCGCCGCCTGTGTCGTGCTCGGCGTCGGGCTCATCGGCGGGGCACTGACCGGGAGTTGGCTGGTCGGGGAGCCCGGTGACGGCGGCGCTCGGGACACCTTCGCCGCCGCCGGCAGCCTGTGGCACGGCGTACCCGTCGACCAGCTCTTCCCGCGCACCGTGATCGGGAAGGGCGCCGGCCCCGGCGGAGCCGACCGGACCTGGACGCGGATCGCTGTCGCCCCCGACAGCGGCTGCACGGGCGCCTTCGACCCGCTCCTGCGCAAGGCTCTCGCCCCCGTCGGCTGCCGGCGCCTGCTGCGCGCCACCTACACCGACGCCACCCAGAGCCACGTCACCACCGTCGGCCTGCTCTTCACCGACGCCGACGCCACCGCGATGCGCTCGCTCGACGGCCGCTTCTCCAAGGAGGGCCTCGACCGGCGTACCGACCTCATGCCCCGTCCGTACGCCGCCAAGGGCACCAAGGCCGCCGGCTTCGGCAACGACCAGCGCGCCTCCTGGACCATCTCGGTGCTGACCGACGCCCCCGTCGTCGTCTACGCCGTCTCCGGCTGGGCCGACCACCGCACCGTCGACGAACCCCAGCCGGCCGAGGAGGCCATGGAGTCCGACGCCACCACGGCCGTCGCCCAGGCCGGCCTCGGCCACGAGGCACAGGGCCTCGCCGACCGGATCGAGCGCGCCCTGCGCAAGAACGTCGGCCCGTCCACGGAGCAGCCGTCATGAACCCCGGCACGCACCCCGGCGCGAACCCAGGTACGCGGACCGGCCTGAACAGCGCGGCCTCCGCCACCGTGACCAGTGGTGTGAAGCACCTCGTGACCCGACGCACCGGCCCGCTCGCCGCCCTCCTCGGCGCCTGCCTCGCCCTCCTGCCGCCCACCACAGCGCATGCCGACTCCATACGCGCCCAGCAGTGGGCCCTGGAGGCCATGCACACGCAGGAGGCCTGGCAGACCACGAAGGGCAAGGGCGTCACCGTCGCCGTCCTCGACACCGGCGTCGAGGGCGACCACCCCGACCTCGCAGGCAACGTCCTCCAGGGCAAGGACATGGTCGGCTTCGGAGCCGACCGCGGCGACCGCGCCTGGGCCCGGCACGGCACCGCGATGGCCGGCATCATCGCCGGCCACGGGCACGGCGCCGACAACGGCGACGGCGTCATGGGCATCGCCCCCGAGGCCAAGATCCTCCCCGTCCGCGTGATCCTGGAGGACGGCGACCCCGCCCGCGCCAAGGCCCGCAGCACCCGCGGCAACGCCCTCGCCGAAGGCATCCGCTGGGCCGCCGACCACGGCGCCGACGTCATCAACCTCTCCCTCGGCGACGACTCCAAGTCCGCCCACCCCGAGGCAGGCGAGGACGAGGCCGTGCAGTACGCCCTGAAGAAGGGCGCCGTCGTCGTCGCCTCGGCCGGCAACGGCGGCGAGAAGGGCGACCACATCTCCTACCCGGCCGCCTACCCCGGCGTCATCGCCGCGACCGCAGTCGACCGCTACGGCACCCGCGCCTCGTTCTCCACCCGCCGCTGGTACGCCACGGTCAGCGCCCCCGGCGACAAGGTCGTCATCGCCGACCCCGACCACAAGTACTACGAGGGCTGGGGCACCAGCGCCGCCGCCGCGTTCGTCTCCGGCGCGGTCGCCCTGGTCAAGGCCGCCCACCCCGGCCTGACCCCGGCCCAGATCAAGAAGCTCCTTCAGGACACGGCCCGCAACGCCCCGGCCGACGGCCGCGACGACTCCCGCGGCTACGGCTTCGTCGACCCGGCCGCCGCCATCAAGAAGGCCGCAGGCATGAAGCCGGCGGACCTGAAGCCGGCGTCCTACGGCGAGGAGTACTTCGGCGCGGGCCCCGACGCGGCCTCCTCGGACGACGACGCGACGAGCTGGACCGCATGGCTGGCAGGCACCGCAGGCGGGCTCCTGCTGGTGTCGGCGGTCGTCGTGTGGCGGGGCCGTCGGAGCCGCTAGGCCCTGGCCGCCGGCTCCGACGGCCCCGCTACCAGGCGGCCGGTGTCATGGCGCCCGGGGCGGTGGACGCGCTCCCACCGGCGAACACCGACACCGCGGCCCGCGCCGTCGCCTCGACCAGCGCGACGCCCCGCTGCTTGGTCGTGTTGCCGTCGGAGAGCACCGCCACCAGATAGCCGGTGCCGTCCACCGTCACCCGCCCGATGCTGTTGATGTCCCACAGCCCGGTGGCCGTGCGCGGCAGCCAGCCGTTCTTCAGCGCCCACCCGGAGCCGTCGGCAACGGCCGACACCCCCCACCGCTGGTCGGCCGCGACCTGTCCCATCAGCGCGGTGAGATACGCCCGCGAGTCCGCGCTCAGCTGTGAGTCCGCCGCGCCGAACACCTGCCGCAGCAAAGCGAGTTGATCGGCCGCGGTGGTCTGGGTCAGCCCCCAGTACGTGTCGTGCCCGCCGACGGTGTCCGTGAGCCCGAGGCGCCCGTTCGCCGAGTCCAGCCCGTCCGCCTGCCCGATCGTCCGCCACAGCGCCGAGGCGGCGGTGTTGTCGCTGTGCTCGATCATGTCGATGGCGTACGACCGCTCCGCCGTCGTGAGCGCACGCCCCGCGTCCTGGGCCTGGAGCAGCAGCGCGGCCAGGATGTCGACCTTGACGATGCTCGCGGTGTCGAAGCCGCCGTCGCCGTAGGTCGCGCTCGCGCCGGAATCCAGGTCCAGCACCGCCACCGACACCGCGGCGCCGTCCTCGACGTGCACCGCCTTCATCGCGTGGGCCAGCAGCGCGTCATGGTTCACCGTCGGCTCCGCCACCGGATCCACCGAAGCCTTTCCGTCCGTGTCGTCCGTGCTGGACGCCGAGGGCGACGACGTCGCCGCCGACGATACGGCCCGCACCCCGGGGCGCGCCCCCGTGTGCACGTACGCGGTGCCCGCGGCCGTACCGCACACGACGACGACGGTGGCGAGGGCGCCGTGGAGCAGGGGACGGCGTCGAGGCGGACGGGCGCGGCGGTCGCGTCGGGCTCTGGATGACTCCATGTACGCGATCGTCGTGGCTGTGTCTGTGCATGCCGTGAGACGCACGTTAGAGGCGTGTCAGAGATTCGCAGATTCAGGCGACCGGGTGTCACGCGCGCGTTACCGGGGCCGCACAAGCGCAGGAGTATCCCCCCGATAGGGTCGTCGACCGTGGCGAACAAGAACATTCCCGACTCCCCCTTCTCCGACGACGACGGCTCCGCCGATCCGCGGCTGAGTGCCGCGCTCGCGGCCTGGGCCGAGGACCGCACCGCCGAGGCCCCGGTCCTGGGCGCGCTCAAGGACGCCCGGCTGCTCGTCCCGGTCGTGGCCGTGCTCGGCGAGGTCGAGGAGGACAGTGAGGAGGAGCGCGAAGCTCGTCGGAAGGGTGGTGGTGGGAGACGGGAGGGCGGGCTGCGCCGCGAGAAGACCAGCGACATGGCCGTCCCCACCCTGAGGGCCGGCAACCGCACGGCCCTGCCCGCCTTCACGTCCACCGAGTCCCTCGCCCGCTGGGACCCGGCGGCCCGCCCCGTCGCCGTACGGCTGCACCAGGCCCTGGAGGCCGCGGCGCACGAGAAGGCGGACACGATCGTGCTGGACATGGCAGGTCCGGTGCCCTTCGAGCTGACGGGGCGGGCGCTGCTCGCGGTCGCCGAGGGGCGTACGACCACGGATCCGCTGGCCGATCCGGCCGTGCGGGAGGCGGTACGGGCCGCCGTGTCCGAGGTGCCGGCCGTGCTCAGCGCCCACCTGGGGCCCGGGCAGGCCGACGGCACCCTGGCCCTGGTCCTGGACGCCTCCGCCGTACCCGCTCAGGCCGCGCGTGCGGTCGCCGAGCGGCTCGCCGCCGCCGAAACACTGAGGGCCCGCCTGGTGCGCGGTCTCGACCTGGCCGTGCTGCCGGCCGGGACGACGCCACCGGGCGAGCCCCTGTACGTACGCGGATGAGTCAGCCGTAGACCGGGCCCGTGTACTTCTCGCCGGGCCCCTGGCCGGGCTCGTCCGGGACGATGGAGGCCTCGCGGAAGGCGAGCTGGAGCGACTTCAGGCCGTCGCGCAGCGGCGCCGCGTGGAACGAGCTGATCTCGGTCGCGCTCGCGTCCAGCAGCCCGGCGAGGGCGTGCACCAGCTTGCGGGCCTCGTCGAGGTCCTTGAACTTGTCGCCCTCGTCGGTCAGACCGAGCTTCACGGCGGCGGCGCTCATCAGATTCACGGCGACCGTCACGATCACCTCGACCGCCGGGACCTCGGCGATGTCGCGGGTCATGGCGTCGAAGTCGGACGGCTGCTGCGTACTGTCGGTCATCGCTCACATCTCTTTCAGGGCGCGGAACCCCTTCAGCGTAGTCTCACCGGTCACCGGGAAATCCGCCCCTGCGGTCTCCGCCGCGGACAGGGCCCTGACGGAGAGGCCGTCCGCCGCGGACGCGGCCGGCCGGCCGACGGCCATGGTCGTCTGCGGAAGGGAGGGCGGGTTCTCCACCGCCCACAGCCGTGCCGGGCTCGACGTCGTGTCCCGCACGGTGCCACGGTCGGCCCCGGGCATGGTGTCCCACCGGCGCAGATCGACGCTCATGCCCACCCCCACGGCCTTCAGCACCGCTTCCTTGCGGGTCCAGCAGCGGTAGAAGCCGAGCAGCCGCGCGCGCGGCTCGGCGAACCCGTCCAGCCAGGCGGCCTCCGCCGGGGCGAGTGCCGCACGGCTGAGGTCCGGCAGGTCGACCGGCTTGTGCGTCTCGATGTCGACCCCGACAGCGGCCGTGCTCACCGCCAGGGCGCCGTAGCGCTCCGCACGGCTCAGGCTGATCCACAGCGATGTCTCGGGCCACACCACCCGCGGCGGCCCGTGGCCGGGATCCCCGCAGCCGGGGCAGGGGTGATGCCCCAGCACGACGTCGCCGCCCGGCACCCCCAGCAGATCCCCGAGGACCGTCCGCACCGCCACCCGAGCCGCCGTGAAGTACGCCCCCAGGGGCTCCCGCAGCGCCGCGGCCCGCCGTCGCTCCTCCTCGCCGAGTACGTCATGATGAGGGACGTCCTCGGCGGACCAGAGCCAGATCGACGTGGCCATGCGGCCGACCCTAACCGCCCGGTGAGCGGTCCTTGCAAAATTTGGTACGCTGGTTTCCGACCGGTCGGTCATGTGCCGACCCACAAGTGGAGGCTCCGAACTCCCACCTGATCGTCCCCCGGGACGGCGGGTCACCCCGGTCAGGCGGCCACCATCGTTCCGTACGGACGATGGAGCCGCCCGAAATCGCGCCCCGCGATCATCGCGGCGGTGCTCCGGTAGTGCTTGGAGCCCCGCCTGTGATCGTCCGGGGCATTTTTTGTGCTTCGGCGCGGTTAGGTCTATCGAAAAGAGACATACGCGGCTGTCCGCCAGACCGCCGTGTGGTGCTAACCGAGGAGGATCCATCAGCGCCGAGCCCCGCATCAACGACCGGATTCGCGTTCCCGAGGTGCGACTTGTCGGTCCCAGTGGCGAGCAGGTGGGCATCGTCCCGCTGGCCAAGGCACTGGAGCTTGCGCAGGAGTACGACCTGGACCTGGTCGAGGTCGCGGCGAACGCCCGTCCGCCTGTGTGCAAGCTCATGGACTACGGGAAGTTCAAGTACGAGTCGGCCATGAAGGCCCGTGAGGCGCGCAAGAACCAGGCGCACACGGTCATCAAGGAGATGAAGCTCCGGCCGAAGATCGACCCGCACGACTATGACACCAAGAAGGGTCACGTCGTCCGGTTCCTCAAGCAGGGCGACAAGGTCAAGATCACGATCATGTTCCGTGGTCGCGAGCAGTCCCGGCCCGAGCTGGGCTACCGACTGCTGCAGCGCCTCGCGGAGGACGTCCAGGACCTCGGTTTCGTCGAGTCGAACCCGAAGCAGGACGGCCGAAACATGATCATGGTTCTCGGTCCGCACAAGAAGAAGACCGAGGCGATGGCCGAGGCCCGCCAGGCGCAGGAAGCCCGCAAGGCAGAAGCGAAGGCCAACCCCGGCAAGTCGCAGAACGCCGCGGACACCGAGAACGCCGTGGAGACCGAGGCGCCCGCCGAGGCTTCCGCCGAGGCGTGATCCCGGGGGACACCAGTCCCCAGGACGCAATCGAAATACGAGCGACGCTCCACCTGTGCCCGGTTTCACGACCGGGCACCGGAGCGCCACCTACGAGGAGAGAACGGCGCTATGCCGAAGAACAAGTCGCACAGCGGTGCCAGCAAGCGCTTCAAGATCACCGGCTCCGGCAAGGTGCTCCGTGAGCGCGCCGGCAAGCGCCACCTGCTCGAGCACAAGTCGTCCCGCGTGACGCGCCGCCTGACCGGCAACGCCGAGATGGCCCCGGGCGACGCCGCGAAGATCAAGAAGCTTCTCGGCAAGTGACGTCGGGCGCGGACCGCATCGCGTCGGTCCTCGCGCCTGATCTCCGACCGGGACCCAATCGATACCGGGTCGTGTGAGTCCAACCACGGCCCCGCTACAAGGAGTTAAAAAGTGGCACGCGTCAAGCGGGCAGTCAACGCCCACAAGAAGCGCCGGGCGATCCTCGAGCAGGCCTCCGGCTACCGCGGTCAGCGTTCGCGCCTGTACCGCAAGGCCAAGGAGCAGGTCACCCACTCGCTGGTCTACAACTACAACGACCGCAAGAAGCGCAAGGGTGACTTCCGCCAGCTGTGGATCCAGCGCATCAACGCCGCTGCCCGCGCCAACGGCATCACGTACAACCGCTTCATCCAGGGCCTGAAGGCCGCCAACGTCGAGGTCGACCGCAAGATCCTCGCCGAGCTGGCCGTCAACGACGCGAACGCGTTCGCCGCGCTCGTCGAGGTCGCCCAGAAGGCGCTGCCGAGCGACGTCAACGCCCCGAAGGCGGCGTGACGCTGCGACGGCGCTGAGCCGACGTGACTGAAGGGACCCGCAGGCCGAGGAGGTCTGCGGGTCCTGCTGTTCGTGACTCCCGGAACTCCAAGGTGAAGCCCATGCCCCCCGTCAGCCCCGAGCTGATCTCCCCCCGTTCCCCTCGCGTCTCCGCCGCCCGGCGGCTCGCCAGGCGGAACTTCCGGAGCAAGGAGCGGCTGTTCCTCGCCGAGGGGCCGCAGGCCGTGCGGGAGGCGGCGGCGTACGGAGCCACGCTCGTGGAGCTGTTCACCACCGTCGAGGCCGCGGAGCGGTACGCCGACATCGTCGGAGAGGCCCGGGCCGCCGGGGCGCGGGTGCACCTCGCCGACGAGCAGGTGATCGCCGACATCTCCACCACCGTCACACCGCAGGGCCTCGTCGGCGTCTGCCGGTTCATCGACACCCCCTTCGAGGAGATCCTCGCCGCCCGGCCCAGGCTCGTCGCCGTCCTCGCACATGTGCGCGACCCCGGGAACGCCGGGACCGTGCTGCGCTGCGCCGACGCCGCCGGCGCCGAGGCCGTGGTCCTCACCGACGCCTCCGTCGACCTCTACAACCCCAAGGCCGTACGGGCCTCCGTCGGCTCCCTGTTCCACCTCCCCGTCGCCGTCGGGGTGCCCGTCGAGCGGGCCGTGGCCGGACTCCAGGAGGCCGGGGTGCGCATCCTCGCCGCCGACGGTGCCGGGGACCGGGACCTCGACGACGAGCTCGACAAGGGGAGCATGGGCGGGCCGACCGCCTGGGTGTTCGGGAACGAGGCGTGGGGGCTCCCGGAGGAGACCCGCGCGCTGGCCGACGCCGTCGTGCGCGTCCCGATCCACGGGAAGGCCGAGAGTCTGAACCTCGCCACCGCCGCCGCCGTATGTCTCTATGCCTCGGCCCGTGCACAGCGCGCCTCCGGAGGGTGCCGCAGCGTGACCGAGAGCTAGTAGGGTGACCAGCTCGGGGGCCCCTCAGCCGTCGTGAGAGGTGGGGTACGGGGATGAGTGTCGGCACGAGCAGCGCACCGGGAGCACAACAGGTGCCGCGGCCGTCCGCGTCCCGGACCGGTGACCCCGCCGAGCTCGGCTTCGACCCCGACGACCTGCCCGACGGCCTCGTCGTCGCCGACGAGCACGGCCATGTCATCTGCTTCAACGCCGCCGCCGAGCGCATGACCGCCGTCCGCGCCGCCGACGCCCTCGGACAGCGCCTGGACAAGGCTTTGCCGCTGGAGGATCTGGAGGGCCGCCGCTGGTGGCAGCTGACCGATCCCTACGGCGGACTGACCATCAGGCGCGGGCAGCCCGAGCGCAACCTGCTGCTGCCCGGCGGGCGCGAGGTGCTGGTCTCCGCGCGCTACGTCCGCACCGAGCCGAGCGGGCCCGTCCACCGCGTCGTCGTCTCGCTGCGCGACACCGAGGCCCGCCGCCGCACCGAGCGCAGCCATGCCGAGCTGATCGCGACCGTCGCCCACGAGCTGCGCTCCCCGCTGACCTCGGTCAAGGGCTTCACCGCCACGCTCCTCGCCAAGTGGGAACGCTTCACCGACGACCAGAAGCGGCTGATGCTGGAGACCGTCGACGCCGACGCCGACCGCGTCACCCGGCTCATCGCCGAGCTGCTCGACATCTCGCGCATCGACAGCGGACGCCTGGAGGTGCGCCGCCAGCCCGTCGACATAGGCGCGGCCGTGGGGCGGCACATCCAGGCGTACGTCGCCGCGGGCCAGGTCGCCGACCGGTTCCTGCTGCGCGTCGAGCAGCCGCTGCCCGCCCTGTGGGCCGACCCGGACAAGATCGACCAGGTGCTCAGCAACCTCATCGAAAATGCCGTGCGGCACGGCGACGGAACGGTCACCATTGACATCACGGCCACGGAGTCCCCCCGAGAGGGCGAGGACACCGGCACGTCGGTCACCGTGAGCGACGAGGGGCCCGGCATCCCGGAGGAGTCCATGAACCGCGTCTTCACCCGCTTCTGGCGGGGCAGCAAGCGCGGCGGCACCGGCCTCGGGCTCTACATCGTCAAGGGCATCGTGGAGGCCCACGGCGGCACCATCACGGTCGGCCGCGCCCCCGGCGGCGGCGCACAGTTCCGATTTACGTTGCCCGTGGCGGCCCCGGCCTTCATGGCCTGAGCGGCACCACGGGCGCATTCGCACACCCCGACCCCGTTAGACTCGGCCATTGGCACCTTTGTGTCCACCACCAGAGACGAATCGTCCGCCGATCGTCTCCCGGTCGAAGACGGGGCACTTCAGCCAGCCAATCGGAAGCACGGGAAGAGATGTCGGCACCCAATAAGTCGTACGACCCTGTCGAGGTCGAGGCACTGAAACCGGATGAGATCGAGCGCATGCGGGACGAGGCGCTCGCCGCCTTCGCCGCCGCGGACTCCCTCGACGCGCTCCAGGAGGCCAAGGTCGCCCACACCGGCGGAACCTCGCCGCTGGCCCTCGCCAACCGCGAGATCGGCGCCCTGCCCCCGCACGCCAAGGCCGAGGCCGGCAAGCGGGTGGGGCAGGCCCGCGGCGCGGTGAACAAGGCTCTCGGCGCCCGCCAGGGCGAGCTGGAGGCCGAGCGCGACCAGCGCGTGCTCGTCGAGGAGGCCGTGGACGTCACGCTGCCGTACGACCGCGTACCGGCCGGCGCCCGCCACCCGCTCACCACGCTCTCGGAGCGCATCGAGGACATCTTCGTGGCCATGGGCTACGAGGTGGCCGAGGGCCCGCAGGTCGAGGCGGAGTGGTTCAACTTCGACGCCCTCAACATCGGCCCGGACCACCCGGCGCGCGGCGAGGCGGACACCTTCTTCGTGCAGGGCCCGGACGGCGGCACCGAGTCCGGTGTCGTGCTGCGCACCCACACCTCGCCGGTGCAGATCCGCTCGCTGCTCGGCCGTGAGCTGCCGGTCTACGTGATCTGTCCCGGCCGCGTGTATCGCACCGACGAGCTGGACGCCACCCACACCCCGGTCTTCCACCAGGTCGAGCTGCTCGCCGTGGACGAGGGCCTCACCATGTCGGACCTCAAGGGCACCCTGGACCACATGGTCCAGTCCCTGTTCGGCGAGGGCATGAAGACCCGGCTGCGGCCGAACTTCTTCCCCTTCACCGAGCCGAGCGCCGAGATGGACATGCTCTGCTACGTCTGCAAGGGCGAGTCCGTGGGCAACCCCGACCGGCCCTGCCGTACCTGCTCCTCCGAGGGCTGGATCGAGCTCGGCGGCTGCGGCATGGTCAACCCGCGGGTCCTCACCGCCTGTGGCGTGGACCCGGAGAAGTACAGCGGCTTCGCCTTCGGGTTCGGCATCGAGCGGATGCTGATGTTCCGCCACAACGTCGAAGACATGCGAGACATGGTCGAGGGTGACGTCCGGTTCACCCGGCCGTTCGGGATGGAGATCTGATGCGGGTCCCGCTTTCTTGGCTGCGGGAGTACGTCGACCTGCCGGCGACTCAGACCGGACGCGACGTCCAGGCCAAGCTCATTTCCGCCGGTCTGGAGGTCGAGACCGTCGAGCAGCTCGGCGACGGCCTCAAGGGCCCCCTCGTCGTCGGCCAGGTGCTGACCATCGAGGAGCTGACGGAGTTCAAGAAGCCGATCCGCTTCTGCACCGTCGACGTGGGCCAGGCCAACGGCACCGGCGAGCCGCAGGAACTCATCTGCGGCGCCCGTAACTTCCAGGTCGGCGACAAGGTCGTCGTGGTCCTCCCGGGCGCCGTGCTGCCCGGCGGCTTCGCGATCAGCGCCCGCAAGACCTACGGCCGTACGTCCCACGGCATGATCTGCTCCAGCAGCGAGCTGGGCATGGGCGACGACGGCACGCACGGCATCATCGTGCTGCCCCCGGAGACCGAGGTCGGCAAGGACGCCATCGAGCTCCTGGAGCTGGTCGACGAGGTCCTGGACATCGCCGTCACCGCCAACCGCGGCGACTGCCTGTCCATCCGCGGCGTCGCCCGCGAGACCGCCATCGCCTACGGCCTCCCGCTGCGCGACCCGGCGCTGCTCGACGTGCCCGGCCCGAACGCCTTCGGCTACCCGGTGCAGGTCTCGGACCCGATGGGCTGCGACCGCTTCACCGCCCGCACGGTGACCGGCCTCAGCCCCGAGGCCCGCTCGCCGATCTGGCTCCAGCGGCGCCTGCAGAAGGTCGGCATGCGCCCGATCTCGCTCGCCGTCGACGTCACCAACTACGTGATGATGGAGCTCGGCCAGCCGCTGCACGCCTACGACCGCAACCTGGTCCAGGGCACCATCGGCGTGCGCCGCGCCGAGGAGGGCGAGAAGCTCGTCACCCTCGACGACGTCGAGCGGGGACTGCACGCCGAGGACCTCGTCATCACCGACGACCGCGGCCCCATCGGTCTCGCGGGCGTCATGGGCGGCGCCAACACCGAGATCGCCGACCACGAGGACGTCGAGAACGCGTCCACCGCGGTCGTCATCGAGGCCGCCCACTTCGACCAGGTCGCCATCGCGCGGACGGCCCGCCGGCACAAGCTGTCGTCGGAGGCGTCCCGTCGCTTCGAGCGCGGGGTGGACCCCGCCGCGGCCGCCGCGGCGGCCCAGCGCACGGTCGACCTGCTGGTGCTGCTGGCCGGCGGCACCGCCGACGCCGGTGTCACCGAGGTCGTCACGCCGTCCGCTCCGCACACCATCACCGTCCCGGCCGACCACCCGGACAAGGTCGCGGGCGTCGAGTACGGCCGGGAGACCGTCGTACGCCGGCTCCAGCAGATCGGCTGTGACGTCTACGGGCAGGACGAGCTGATCGTCACCGTGCCGTCCTGGCGGCCCGACCTGCTCGAGCCGAACGACCTGGCGGAAGAGGTCATCCGGCTGGAGGGCTACGAGAACCTGCCCTCCACGCTGCCCAAGCCGCCCTCCGGCCGTGGTCTGACCCACCGTCAGCGCCTGCACCGCCGCGTCGGCCGCGCGCTGGCCGGGGCCGGCTACGTCGAGGCGCCGAACTACCCCTTCGTCAGCGAGCAGGTCTTCGACCAGCTCGGTCTGGCCGCCGACGACCGGGCCCGCCGTGTCGTGAAGCTGGTCAACCCGCTCAACGACGAGGAGCCCGCGCTGCGCACGTCGCTGCTGCCGGGTCTGCTCGGCGCGCTGCGGCGCAACGACGGGCGGGGCTCGCACGAGCTGGCGCTGTTCGAGACCGGGCTGATCTTCCTTCCGAACGAGGAGCAGGGCACCGCCGGTCACCTGGCGGTCGACCGCCGCCCGACGGACGAGGAGCTCGCGGCGCTCGACGCCGTGCTGCCCGAGCAGCCGCGGCACGTGGCCGTCGTCCTCGCCGGTGCGCGTGAGCAGGCCGGCTGGTGGGGCGCCGGACGTCCGGCCGACTGGGCCGACGCCGTCGAGGCGGCCCGGCTCGTGGCCCGCGAGGCCGGTGCCGAGCTGATCGTGCGCGGAGGCCAGTACGGTCCGTGGCACCCCGGCCGGTGCGCCGAACTCGCCGTGACCTTGAACGGCACGGAGCAGGTCGTCGGTCACGCGGGCGAGTTGCACCCCCGGGTGCTCAAGGCCCTCGGTCTGCCCGCGCGCACCTGCGCGATGGAGCTGGACCTGGACACCCTGGAGCAGGTCGGCGACGGCACGCCCCAGGCGCCGAGCATCTCCACGTTCCCGGTGGCCACACAGGACGTGGCCCTCGTCGTGGACAAGCCGGTGCCGGCCGCCGAGGTCGAGGCCGCGCTGCGTGAGGGCGCGGGTGAACTCCTCGAGGCGATCCGCCTGTTCGACGTGTACGTCAACGACGAGCAGCTCGGCGACGGCAGGAAGTCGCTCGCGTACGCGTTGCGCTTCCGCGCGGGTGACAGGACGCTGACGGTTGACGAGGCTTCGGCGGCTCGGGATGCGGCGGTTGCCCTGGCGGGCGAGCGTACCGGTGCCGTGCTGCGGGGCTGATCGCCGCGGGGGACCGTGTCGTCTGCCGGCTGCGGGTTTCGTCGCGGCCGCTCGCGCAGTTCCCCGCGCCCCTTGTGGGGGCGAGCCCCCACACCCCCATCGGGCCCGGTGAGGTCACCTCACTCAATAGGGTGACTTCTCGGGGTGATCTGGTACTTCCGGACCATCTGCCGACAGAATCGGACCGGCCTTTCCAGGCCGGTCCGTTCTGCTTTGTCAGGGCCTATTGGGGGACCATCGGCATGCTCCGCTTCAAGGCTCGGGTTCCCCGCAAGGTGCTCGCGTTCGGGCTGCCCACCGCCTGGGGTGCGATGGCGATCACCTACAAGCTGACCTGCCCGCTCGCCCAGCAGGACGGCCTCGGTGCGCGGATCGTGACCAGTGCCGTCTTCTTCGCCGTGGGGACCGGGCTGATCCTGCACGTCCGGCGGGCCCTGGTGCGCGAGCTACGGCAGGTGCGCGAGGTCGCCGGTGCCGCGCAGAGTGTGCTGCTGCGGCCGCTGCCACCGCGCATCGACGGACTGAACGTCGCCGCCGCCCAGCTCTCCGCGGACCGCAGCGCCCGGGTCGGCGGCGACCTGTACGAGGTCATCGCCACCGAGCACGGCGTACGCGCGGTCATGGGTGATGTGCGCGGCCACGGCATCGCCGCCATCGGCACGGTCGCCGCCGTCCTCGGCAGCTTCCGGGAGGCCGTTCACGACGAACCCGATCTGCGCCGGGTGCTGCACCGACTGGACCGGGCCCTGGCCCGGCATCTGCGCGAGCGGGCACACGACGAGCACCCCGCGGTCGAGGACTTCGTCACCGTGCTGCTCCTGGAGATCGGCCGTGACGGCGAGATCACCGCGCTCAACTGCGGCCATCCCTGGCCGTATCTGCTGAGCGGCACCACCGTCGAGCCTCTCGCCCGCGCCGATCCCCTCCCGCCCCTGGGCCTGTTCCCCCTGCCGGCGGAACTGCCCTTGGTGCCTTGCGGGTCCCTGCTCCCCGGCGACTCCCTGGTCCTGTACACGGACGGTGTCGAGGACGCGAGGGACGCGCGGGGCCGGTTCTTCTCACTGCAGGCGGCGCTCGCCGGTGTCGCAAGGCAGCACCCGATCACTCCCCAGGCGATCCTGCGCGGCCTGTTCACGGCAGTTCTCCGCCACACAAGGGGCAGGCAGTCGGACGACATGGCGCTACTGGTCCTGCGGAACGATCGAACGAGGCTTGCCTGCAACTCCCTGGGGGCGCGGGCAACCGCGCGACCAGCCACGACGAACCCGCAGTCGACCAATTACCTCTAGTGCGGCGGCGATCAGTCGAGCTGCCGAGCCGGCGGCGGCCGTCCGCCCCGCCACGGAGTGTCGGGCAGGCAGCTGGGCGGACGGCGCGGAAGCGGGCCGCCGCACTGTACGAGGGGGAGCCGGCGGCCCGGCCGGCCTCTTTGCGAGGCATCTCAGTCAACCGGTGGGAAACTCTCCGCGACAGCGCGCGCACGCTACGGATTCGCGTACTCCGTTCACACCCCGTGTGAACCGGGTCGCACTAGTCTGACGGTCACCGAGGCCACCCGGGGGGCATATATGCAGCCCAACACTCTGCTCGACGCGATCCTGGACGAGGCCGGGATCTCGCATGCGGGGCTGGCAGCACACGTGAACCAGGCGGGGCGGGCGCGCGGGCTCGCGCTGAGATACGAACACACCGCCGTCGCACGGTGGTTGAAGGGACAGCGGCCCCGCGGCCAGGTGCCCGACCTGATCTGCGAGGTGCTGGCCGGCCGGCTGCACCGTACCGTCACACTCGACGACATCGGTCTCGGCGTCCCCGGTGAACCCAACTCCGCGCACACCACCACGCTGTCCGGCTTCGTCGAGCGGGCCACCGCCCTGTGGCGCTCCGACGAGCAGCAGCGACCGCACATACTGGGCGCCCCCGCGGTCACCGGCACACCCGCCGTGATGCCGGTGTGGGAGTGGGAGAACCCGCCCGAGGACGTCGACGTCTCGCGCGGGGGACGGCACCGGGTCACCTCCGCCGACATCGACATGCTGCGGGCCGCGCGCACCCACTACGAGCAGATGTACCGCAAGGCGGGCGGCATCGCGACCCGTACCCGGATCGTCGGCTTCCTCAACGCCGAGGCCGCCCCGCTGCTGCGCGGCAGTTACACCGACGCCACCGGGCGCCAACTGCACCGGGCCACGGGCGGGCTGGTGGCCATCGCCGGGATCTGCGCCTACGACTCCGACGCGCACGGGCTCGCCCAGCGGTACTTCCATCAGGCGCTGCGGCTGGCGAAGGCCAGTGGGGACCGTGGGCTGGGTGCGTATGTGATCGCCCTGCTCGTCAACCAGGCACTGTTCATGCGGGAGTTCCGGCAGGCGGTCGCCTTCGCGGAGGCCGCGCTGCGGGCCGCCGGCAAGCACATCACCCCGGCACTCGCCTCCGATCTGTACGCGATGCAGGCGAAGGCGTACGCCCACCTCGGCGACGGCACGAGCGCCCTGTCCTGCATCCGGCGTGCCGAACAGGCCGCCGAACGCATCCACCGCGGATACGAACCCGACGAAACGGGCTATGTCCAGCCCGGCCTCGTCAATGTCCAGGTGGCGGAGGCGCTGCTGAGCCTCGGGGAGCTCGCGGCCGCGGGGGAGCATGCCACGGCCGCCGTCGACAACCCCGCGCACGACCGGGGCCGGGTGCACCGGCTGGCCATGCTCAGCACGATCGAGCTGCGCCAGGGCAACGCCGACAAGGCCGTGGCCACCGCCGTACAGATGGCCGAGCAGGCGCGGGGAATGGAGTCCCAGCGCCTGCGTGACAGACTCCGGGCGGTACGCGAACACCTGGTGCGCAGCGGCGGCGCGGGCACCTCCGAGGCCGCCGAACTCATCGACGGAGCGCTGCGCGTACCGCTGTAGGCCGGTGCGCGCGGGTACGCGAACACCGACACCTCATAGTCCCTGCTGCGATATTGCCACTTACTCGACGGAAGGTGGCAGAACCGTGCAGTGGACGAAACAGAACGAACAAACTGTGTATGAGAACCGCTGGTTCACCGTCAACCTGGCAGACGTGGAGCTGCCCGACGGTCGGCACCTGGACCACTTCCTGATACGGCTGCGGCCGGTGGCCGTGGCCACGGTGGTCAACGAGGCCAACGAAGTCCTCCTCCTGTGGCGCCACCGTTTCATCACCGACAGCTGGGGATGGGAGCTCGCGGCGGGCGTCGTCGAGGACGGCGAGGACATCGCCCGCGCGGCCGCCAGGGAACTCGAGGAGGAGACCGGCTGGCGGCCGGGACCCCTGCACCACCTCATGAGCGTGGAGCCCTCCAACGGGCTCACCGACGCCCGGCACCACATCTACTGGGCCGACGAGGGCGAGTACGTCGGGCATCCCGTGGACGACTTCGAGTCGGACCGCAGGGAATGGGTCCCGCTCAAGCTCGTCCCCGACATGGTCGCCCGTGGGGAGGTCCCGGCCGCCAACATGGCGGCCGCGTTACTGCTGCTGCACCATCTCAGGCTCGGCCAGGACGTCCTGCCTTGAAACGACGTCCCCGAGCGGGTGCGCCGGCCGGGCTAGCGCCCCACGGCCTGCCAGATCGCCACGACGAGAGCACCCACGGCGGTGAGGGCGGCGACCGCGGGCAGCGGCCAGCGCGTGTGTTCCAGTGTGTGGATCCGGGTGTTCAGGTCGTCGAGTTCCTTGGCGGTCTCCTCGGTGCGGTGCGTGAGCAGAGTCAGCCCGCCCTCCACGCGGGCGTAGGCGACGTCGAGGCGGCGTCGTAACTCTGCGAGTTCTCCAGATACGACTGGATGCTCGGGATCGGCGGTCACGTGTCCGCTCCTTTCCGTAGTCGTCTCGAATCCCTGGCATGCGCAGGAAAAGTGAACTCGCCTGGTGGACGCATGGGGAGAGTGTGCGAACGGCATATGCGAGCCCGGCGCGCACACGGTGTGTGAATGACGCGGGCCCGGCACCTGTCCGGTGCCGGGCCCGCGTGCTTGGCCGGAATCTGACCGACCGTAATCAGCCGTAGGTGTAGAAGCCGGAGCCGGTCTTGCGGCCCAGCCGGCCGGCGTCCACCATGCGCTGCAGCAGCGGAGGAGCGGCGTACAGCGGCTCCTTGAACTCGTCGTACATGCTGTCCGCCACCGAGGCGACCGTGTCCAGGCCGATGAGGTCGGACAGCTTGAGCGGGCCCATCGGGTGGGCGCAGCCGAGCTCCATGCCGTTGTCGATGTCCTCACGGCTGGCGATGCCCGACTCGAACATCCGGATCGCGGAGAGCAGGTACGGGATGAGCAGGGCGTTCACCACGAAGCCGGAGCGGTCCTGGGCGCGGATGGCGTGCTTGCCCAGCAGCTTCTCGGCGAAGGACTGGGCGCGGGCGATCGTGCCCTCGGAGGTCGTGAGCGCCGGGATCAGCTCGACGAGTTTCTGCACCGGGGCCGGGTTGAAGAAGTGCACGCCGATGACCTGGTCCGGGCGCGAGGTGGCGACCGCGAGCTTCACCAGCGGGATCGAGGAGGTGTTGGAGGCGAGGATCGCGTCCGGCCGGGTCACGACCTGGTCAAGGACCTGGAAGATCTCGGTCTTGACCTGCTCGTTCTCCACGACGGCCTCGATCACGAGATCACGGTCGGCGAACTCGCCGAGGTCGGTGGTGAAGGACAGCCGCGCCTGTGTCTCGTCCCGCTCCGCCTCGCTGATCTTGCCGCGCTCGGCCGCCTTGTCCAGGGAGTTGAACAGCCGGGTACGGCCGATCTCCAGGGCCTCGCCGGTGGTCTCGGCGACCTTCACGTCCAGTCCGGCGCGGGCGCACACCTCGGCGATGCCCGCTCCCATCTGGCCGCAGCCCACCACACCGACGCGTGCAATATCTCCGGAGATGCCGGTCACATCGACCCCTTCGCTGATCCACGACTGCGGCAGGTCCGCCGTTGTTCGGCGCCTGCTCCAAACCTGCACGTTACCTTCGGCGGAGCGTGATCGATCGTTCGGGTGCCGCATGAAAGGCTGACACGGGGTCAGGTCCAGAACGTGTGGATCCATCCCGGGGTGGGGCCATTGACCACGGCACACGGAGGTACGAAGAGGATGCGCAACCGGGAGTCATGGCTGTCACGGCGGGCATTCACGGTGACCGCACTGTCGGCACTCGTGGGGTCAGGCGGCGCGATGGCGGCCGGTTCCGCCGTGGCGGACGGAGCGAACCGGAACCGCCGGTGGGCGACCCGCGAGATGCGCGGGGTCTGGGTGGCGACCGTCGCCAACCGGGACTGGCCCTCCAGGCAGGGGCTCACCGCGGACGAGCAGCGCGCCGAACTGATGGCCCACCTCGACGCGGCCGCGCGCTGCCGGCTGAACACGGTGATCCTCCAGGTGCGGCCCACCGCCGACGCCCTGTGGCCCTCGCCCTACGAGCCGTGGACCCAGGTCCTCACCGGCACCCAGGGCCAGGACCCCGGCTGGGACCCGCTGGGCACGGCGGTGGAGGAGGCCCACGCCCGCGGGCTCCAGCTGCACGCCTGGTGCAACCCGTACCGCATCGCCAACCACACCGACCTCGGCCGGCTGACCGAGACACACCCCGCCCGCCGGCACCCGCACTGGGTGGTGCCGTACGGCGGCAAGCTCTACTACAACCCGGGGCTGCCCGAGGTCCGCGCCTTCGTGCAGCGGGCGATGCTCGACGCGGTGGCGCGCTACCCGGTCGACGCGGTCCACTTCGACGACTACTTCTACCCCTATCCGGTGGCCGGGCAGAGCTTCGACGACGACGAGGCGTACGACACCCACGGCGGCGGTTTCGCGGCCAGGGCCGACTGGCGGCGGGACAACATCGACAAGCTGATCCTGGAGATGGCGGCCGGTATCAGGGCGATCAGACCCACCGCGCAGTTCGGCATCAGCCCGTTCGGCGTGTGGCGCAACGCCGCCTCCGACCCGCAGGGATCTGACACCCGGGCCGGGGTGGAGACGTACGACGACCTGTACGCGGACACCCGCAAGTGGGTGCGCGAGGGCTGGATCGACTACATCTGCCCGCAGCTGTACTGGAACATCGGCTTCGCCGTCGCGGACTACGCCAAACTGCTGCCGTGGTGGGCGCAGGTCGCGCGGGGGAGCCGGACGAAGCTCTACGTCGGAGAGGCGCTCTACAAGGCGGGGGACGCGGCGCAGCCCGCCGCCTGGCAGGATCCGGCCGAGCTGTCGCGGCACCTCACACTGGCCGAGGGCCACCCGGAGGCACGCGGACATGTCTACTTCGCCGCGAAGGACCTGGCGGCGGACCGGATCGGGGCCATGGCACGGGTGGTCGCCGACCACTACGAGCGGCCGGCGATCGCACCACGCTGATCCGCCCCTCGGGGACTGCGACCGGGCCGCCTCGCCGGGCTACCTCGTCGTCGTCTTCCGGTGACGGATCTCGGTGTCGGGGCCGGGGGAGCACAGACCCTCGTGCCCGTCCTCGAAACGGACGCGGTACGGGGGGTTGCCCTCGTGGCCGAGGACTTCGACGATCTCGCCGACCTTGTCGTGTTGCCCGACCACCCTGCCGTGCTGCACAAGCTGGTCGCCCACGGTTGCACGCATCTGTCGGTCCTCCTCACCAGGTGCGGGAGCAGCGGTCCGTGGCCTTGAGTCTACGGCGTGGAGCGGTGGTTGGAAGTGGGTCGTCAGGGCCCGCTCAGCCACGCGCCCGCTGAGTCACGGCGATGCACACGAGCACCGTCGCGGCCGTCAGCGGGGCGGCCACTGTCAGGTGCTCGCCCAGCAGCAGCACCGACCACACCAGTGTGAGCAGGGGCTGGGCCAACTGCAACTGGCTGGCCTTCGGGATGCCGATGGCCGCCATGCCCCGGTACCAGACGACGAGCCCGAGGAACTGCGAGCCCGCCGCGACCCACAGCAGCCCGGTCACGCCGTGCCAGGACAGCTGGACGGCCTCGTGGGACAGGGCCACCACGGCGGCCGGCACACCGATGGGCAGGCACAGCACCAGCGCCCAGCCGATCACCTGCCAGCCCGGCATGACGCGGGCCAGCCGGCCGCCCTCGGTGTAGCCGGCGGCGCACACCAGCAGGGCCCCGAAGAGATACAGGTCGGCGGTGGTCAGCGCGCCGCCGCTCTGCTGCACCGTGAAGGCGGCCACCGCGGCGGCGCCGGTGAGCGCCGCCAGCCAGAAGGTGCGCGAGGGGCGGGTGCCGACGCGCAGGGCCGAGAACAGCGCGGTGGTCAGCGGCAGCAGGCCGACCACGACGGCCGCGTGCGCGGTGGTGGACGTCTGGAGCGCGAGAGTGGTGAGCAGGGGAAAGCCGACGACCACTCCGGCAGCGACCACCGCCAGGCCCGCCCAGTGCCGGCGGGCGGGCAGTGGGACCCTCCCCCACGCTCGGCTCCGCTCGTGCGGGGAGACCCCCACCGCGAGCAGGCAGCCGCCCGCGATGAGTGCGGCGAGCACACTGCGCACGGCGACCAGGGACCAGGGGCCGAAGCTCTCCAGACCCCACGCGGTGGCGGGGAAGGTGAGGGAGAAGGCCGCGACACCGAGGGCGGCCTGGAGGGTGCCGCCGAGGGTCGCGCGCGCCGGAGCGGCCCGCCTGACGGGGGCGACCGCGGTGACCGGCGTGGGGGACGTGGCCGTGGCGGTCGGGGCCGGCTCGGCGGTGACTGCTATCGGGCTCGGGTCGGTAGCGCTATTCTCGGTCCTCATGCATGAGCGTAGCAGTGTCAGTGAACTGGCGAATCAGCTGCGGCGGGAGCTGAACCGCTACTCTCCCGGTGGAAAGCTCCCGTCAAGCCGTGCGCTCGTCGAACGGTTCCGGGTGAGCCCCGTGACCGTCTCCCGCGCCCTCGCGCAACTCGCGGCCGAGGGCCTGGTGGTCACCCGCCCCGGCGCCGGGTCGTTCCGCGCCGAGCCGCACACACGCGTGGCCCCCGCCGGGGACACCTCCTGGCAGGAGGTCACCCTCAGCGCGGAAGGCGGGGCGGAACTCGTCCCGCGCTCGGTGGACGCGTCCGGGGTGCTCGTCTCGCTCGCCGCTCCGCCGCCCGGCGTGATCGAGTTCAACGGCGGCTACCTGCACCAGTCCTTGCAGCCGGAGCGGGCGATGGCGGCCGCGCTGTCGCGGGCCGGGCGACGGCCCGGGGCGTGGGGGAGGCCGCCCATGGAAGGGCTGCCGGAGCTGCGCGAGTGGTTCGCGCGCAGCATCGGCGGGGCGGGCGGCGCCGTCACGGCGGCCGAGGTGCTGATCACCGCGGGCGGCCAGTCGGCGCTGACGACGGCGCTCAAGGCGCTCGCGCCGCCGGGCGCGCCGGTGCTGGTGGAGTCGCCGACGTACCCGGGCATGCTCGCGATCGCCCGCGGCGCCGGTCTGCGTACGGTCCCCGTCCCGGTCGACGCGGACGGGGTACGCCCGTCGCTGCTCGCCGACGCCTTCCGGGCGACGGGCGCCCGCGTCTTCGTCTGCCAGCCGCTGTTCCAGAACCCGACCGGCGCGATGCTCGCCCCGGACCGGCGCGGAGAGGTACTGCGCATCGCGCGGGACGCCGGCGCCTTCGTCGTCGAGGACGACTTCGTACGCCGGCTGGTGCACGAGGATGCGGGGCCGCTGCCGCGCCCGCTGGCCGCCGACGACCCCGACGGCGTCGTCGTCCACGTCTGCTCACTGACCAAGGCGACCTCGCCGAGCTTCCGGGTGAGCGCGCTCGCCGCCCGCGGTCCGGTGCTGGAGCGGCTGCGCGCGATCCAGGTCGTCGACTCCTTCTTCGTGCCGCGCCCCTTGCAGGAAGCGGCCGTGGAGCTGGTCGGCTCGCCCGCCTGGCCCCGTCATCTGCGGGCGATCTCCGCCGAGTTGAAGACCCGCCGCGACACCATGACGGCGGCTCTGCGTCTGGATCTGCCCGAGCTGGCCCTTCCGCACATCCCGTCCGGCGGCTACCACCTGTGGCTCCGCCTGCCCGACGGCACCGGGGGTTCCTCCCGGGCTTTCGGTCCCGGGGGAGAGTCGGCGCTGACCTCCGCGGCCCTGCGCGCGGGCGTCGCCGTCACGCCGGGGCGCCCGTACTTCAGCGCGGAGCCCCCGGCCGGTCATATGCGGCTGAGCTTCGCGGCCGTTGCGGGGCTGGGGGAGATCACGGAAGGGGTGCGGCGGTTGCGGGCGGCTTGCGACGAGGTGCTTTGACGCTTCGTCGGCAGGGCCGGTTGGGGCGTCGTCCGTCTGCGGCGCCGACGTGGCCGGTCGCGCGGTTCCCCGCGCCCCTTGGGGTGTTGGTGGCGGCCGGCGAAAACCGGTCGACGTTCGTGCCCTGCTCCTGCGAATCTCGCCGCATGACCGACACCCCGAGCCTCGCCGAGGGCTATGAGATCTCTGTCGACCCGGACCGTATCGACCGGGAGCGGGTGCATCGGTGGCTGTCCACCGACGCGTACTGGGCGCTCGGGCGGGCACGGGAGAAGCAGGACCGGGCGATCGACGGGTCGCTGAACTTCGGGGTGTACGAGTCGGTCTCGGGGGATCAGGTGGCGTATGCCCGGATCATCACCGACCGGGCGACCTTCGCGTGGCTGTGCGACGTGTACGTGGACCCGTCGGTGCGCGGCAAGGGCATCGGATCGGCGCTCGTGGGGGAGGCGCGGGAGCACCTGCGGCCGTACGGGCTCCGGCGCATCCTGCTCGCCACGCACGACGCGCACGGGGTCTACGCGAAGCTCGGGTTCGCGCCGCTGGAGAACCCGGACCAGTGGATGGCGCTCTACTTCTGACCCCGTGGCCGGCCGCCCCCTCGTCGACGGCGCCCGGGAGGGGCGTACTTGAAGTTTCCATCTGCTCGTTTTCCGGCTACTTGTCCGCCTGATCCTGACCCCGCAGTAAGCCTTCGTCCACCCTCGGTGACGCCCGCACAACCACTCTTGACCTGGTCACTTCGGCGTCACACCATCACCGCATGTCACTTCGGGTCACGTTCGTCGCCGCCGCGCGCAGCTCCTCGCTGCTCGCGGAGCGCTTCCAGGACGACCGGCCGCTGGACCAGGCCGGCTGGGACGAGGTGCAGAGCGTCGCGTACGGCCTGCTGCCGCTGGCGGCGGCCGAGCTGCGCTACTGCTCGCCGACCCCGCGCAGCCGTGCGACCGGCGACGCCCTCGGCTACGCCCCGCTGGTGCAACTCGCCCTGCGCGACTGTGACATGGGCCGCTGGGGTGGGCTCACGCTCGGTGAGGCGATGGCCCGCGAACCGGATGCCGTGGACGTCTGGCTGGCCGATCCGCGGGCCACGCCGCACGGCGGTGAGTCGCTGCTCGGGTTCATCGGCCGGGTCGGCGGCTGGCTCGACACCCGGCCCGTGGACGACGGCGACCGTATCGTCGCCGTGGCCGAGCCGTCGGTGATCCGTGCGGCCCTGGTGTACGCGCTGAAGGCGCCGCCGTCGATGTACTGGAACATCGACGTACGCCCGCTGTCGGCGACCACGGTCACCGGTCGCGCGGGGCGCTGGAACCTCCGCTTCGACGCGGGGTCGACTCAGCGCTCGCGTGCGTAGTCGGTGGTGAGGACCAGGTCCTTGGCCGGTCCGCGCACCCGCCACACCGACCGCCAGTGGTCCGCGTCCCGGACGGTGAACTCGCCCCGGTAGAGGTCGGCCGAGCAGGGGTGGTCGGCGACATGGCGGCCGGAGGACAGGTCCAGGTCGTGGAACGGGCGACCGTCGGCGAAGCGCACGTCCGCCGTCCCCGGCGCGCTCCCCGGCAGGAAGCGCAGCGTCCGCTCGGCGGGCCGCGGCACGCCCCGCCACACGAACGTGCCGGACTCGTGGTGCAGCAGTCCCCGCGGCGCGCCCTGCGGTAGTCCTTGCGGCGCTTGCTGTGGCAGCCCTTGTGGTGCTTCCTGCGGGAGTCCTTGTGGTGCTTGCTGTGGCAGCCCTTGTGGTGCTCCCTGCGGTAGTCCTTGCGGCGTGCCCTGCGGAAGTCCTTGCGGCGCGCCCTGCGGCAACCCTCGCGGCACCCCCTGTGGCAGCCCTCGCGGCACCCCCTGCGGCAGCCCTCGCAGCGGCTCCCCGTCCTCCAGTGGCTCGAAGACCGTCGTGCCGGAGAACTCGCCCTCGTCCCCGGTCGCGAGGTCCCGCACCGACCGCTCGGCGCGCCAGCCTCCGGCCAGATATGCCAGCGCATCCGCTACCGGCCAGAACTCGCCCATCCGTTCCGCCCTCCCGACTCTCCCGGCTCGTCCGACAACTTTCGAAACCGTGCGAACCGTTGACGCCTCCGAATCCCCCTCCCTATCTTGCCGTTCGAAGTGTTGATCAGTGTCTGATATTTCGAACATCGAGCCGCGGAGTATCCATGCCACGCATCCGCTGGAGATACGGCACAGCCGCCACCGCCCTCCTGGTCGCGGCCGGCCTCGTCCCCACCGCCACCGCGCACGCCGAGGACGTCACCGACTACTCGATCACCGTCGACCCGGCCGCCGAGGGCGCCGCGATCGACGACACGATGTACGGCGTCTTCTTCGAGGACATCAACCGGGCCGCGGACGGCGGTCTGTACGCCGAGCTCGTCCAGAACCGGTCCTTCGAGTACTCCACGGCCGACAACGGGTCGTACACGCCCCTCACCTCCTGGACGGTCGGCGGCACGGGCCAGGTCGTGAACGACGCCGGCCGACTGAACGAGCGCAACCGCAACTACCTCTCGCTGGGCGCCGGTTCGTCCGTCACGAACGCCGGCTACAACACCGGGATCCGGGTCGAGCAGGGCAAGCGGTACGACTTCTCGGTGTGGGCCCGCGCAGACAGCGGCAGCACGCTCACCGTCGCTCTGAAGGACGCCGCCGGCGCGCTGGCGACCGCCCGCCAGGTGGCCGTCGAGGGCGGCTGGGCCAAGTACCGGGCCACGTTCACCGCGACCCGCACCAGCAACCGCGGCCGCCTCGCCGTCGCCGCCACCGACGCGGCGGCCCTCGACATGGTGTCCCTGTTCCCGCGCGACACCTACCGGAACCAGCGGAACGGCCTGCGCAAGGACCTCGCCGAGAAGATCGCCGCCCTGCACCCGGGGTTCGTGCGCTTCCCGGGCGGCTGCCTGGTCAACACCGGCTCCATGGAGGACTACAGCGAGGCCTCCGGCTGGCAGCGCAAGCGCTCCTACCAGTGGAAGGACACCGTCGGCCCGGTCGAGGAGCGCGCCACCAACGCCAACTTCTGGGGATACAACCAGAGTTACGGCCTCGGCTACTACGAGTACTTCCGCTTCTCCGAGGACATCGGCGCCATGCCGCTGCCCGTCGTCCCGGCCCTGGTGACCGGCTGCGGCCAGAACAAGGCCGTCGACGACGAGGCGCTGCTCAAGAGGCACATCCAGGACACTCTCGACCTCATCGAGTTCGCGAACGGCCCGGCGACCTCGAAGTGGGGCGGGCTCCGTGCCGAGATGGGCCACCCGCGGCCCTTCCGCCTCACGCACCTCGAAGTCGGCAACGAGGAGAACCTCCCTGAGGAGTTCTTCGACCGCTTCAAGCGGTTCCGCGCCGCCATCGAGGCCGAGTATCCGGACATCACGGTCGTCTCCAACTCCGGCCCCGACGACGCCGGCACCACCTTCGACACCGCCTGGAAGCTCAACCGCGAGGCGAACGTCGAGATGGTCGACGAGCACTACTACAACAGCCCCAACTGGTTCCTCCAGAACAACGACCGGTACGACTCCTACGACCGCGGCGGACCGAAGGTGTTCCTCGGCGAGTACGCCTCGCAGGGCAACGCCTGGAAGAACGGTCTCTCCGAAGCCGCGTTCATGACCGGTCTGGAGCGCAACGCGGACGTCGTCAAGCTCGCCTCGTACGCCCCGCTGCTCGCCAACGAGGACTACGTCCAGTGGCGTCCGGACCTGGTCTGGTTCAACAACCGAGCCTCCTGGAACTCGGCGAACTACGAGGTCCAGAAGCTGTTCATGAACAACGTCGGCGACCGGGTCGTCCCCTCCAAGGCCACCACCACCCCGGACGTCAGCGGCCCGATCACCGGTGCCGTCGGCCTCTCGACCTGGGCGACCAGCGCCGCGTACGACGACGTGAAGGTCACCGCGGCGGACGGCTCGACGCTGCTGAGCGACGACTTCTCCGGTGACGCATGGAAGTGGACGCACACCGGCGCCGGCAGCTGGAGCGTCCAGGACGGCCAGTACGTCCAGACGGACACGGCGGCGGAGAACACCATGGTCCAGGCCGGCGACCCGTCCTGGCACGACTACGACCTGCATGTGAAGGCCACCAAGAAGTCCGGCAAGGAGGGCTTCCTCGTCGCCTTCGGCGTCAAGGACACCGGCAACTACTACTGGTGGAACCTGGGCGGCTGGAACAACACCCAGTCCGCCGTCGAGCAGGCCGTGGACGGCGGCAAGGGCACGCTGCTGACCAAGGCCGGCTCGATCGAGACGGGCCGCGTCTACGACATCGACGTCAAGGTGCGCGGCCGCCAGGTCACGCTGTACCTCGACGGCCAGGAGTGGGGCAGTTTCACCGACGACAAGCCGGCCGAGCCGTTCCGCCAGGTCGTCACGGAGGACGCCCGGACCGGCGACCTGATCGTCAAGGTCGTCAACGCCCAGCCGGCCGAGGCCCGCACCGCGATCGACCTGGGCGGCGCCAGAGTCGCCGCCACGGCCCGGGTCACCACCCTCGCCGCCGACCAGGACGCCGTGAACACCGAGACGGACGCGCCGGTCACCCCGGCGACGTCCACCGTCCCGGGGGTCGCGGACAGATTCACGTACACCTTCCCGGCGAACTCGGTGACGTTCCTGCGGCTCAAGCAGAGGTGACGGAGCGCGTCAGCCGCCGGCGGTCCGTCCCGGGACCGTCGGCAGCACCTTCTCGGCGAGCGGCAGCAGGACGGCGTCGTCCGGCACCATGCCGTCGGCGCGCCACAGGGTCACGTCGAAGGAGCCGCCGCCGTCCTTCGCGCCCTTTCCGGGCGCGCGGACGCATTCGGTCATGTCCCCCACCTGTAGTGATCCCCTGACGTGCGCCCGGGGACATCAGCTCATGGACATGTCCTGGACAGAGCTGGTTCTCTCGGCACCGCTCGCGGAGCCTCCGTGGCAGCGATCAGCGATCAGTGATTGCATAAAACTGCGGCGATACGTATAGTCATGCCGTCTAGAGGAGGATTCCATGGCGGTACGTGCGGCAGTGGCCGGAGCGAGCGGGTATGCGGGCGGGGAACTGCTGCGTCTGCTCCTGGCGCACCCCGAGGTCGAGATCGGGGCCCTGACCGGCAACTCGAACGCCGGGCAGCGACTCGGTGCGCTGCAGCCGCACCTGCTGCCCCTCGCCGGCCATGTGCTCCAGGAGACCACGCCCGAGGCGCTGGCCGGGCATGACGTCGTCTTCCTCGCCCTGCCGCACGGGCAGTCCGCGGCCGTCGCCGAGCAGCTCGGCCCGGACGTGCTGGTCGTCGACATGGGCGCCGACTTCCGGCTGAAGGACGCCGGCGACTGGGAGCGGTTCTACGGCTCCCCGCACGCCGGCACCTGGCCGTACGGCCTTCCCGAGCTGCCGGGTGCCCGCGCTGCGCTGGAGGGGTCCAAGCGCATCGCGGTGCCCGGTTGTTACCCGACCGCTGTCTCGCTCGCCCTGTTCCCGGCGTACGCCGCCTCGCTGGCCGAGCCCGAGGCCGTGATCGTCGCCGCCTCCGGCACGTCCGGCGCCGGCAAGGCGCCCAAGCCGCATCTGCTGGGCAGCGAGGTCATGGGGTCCATGACGCCGTACGGCGTCGGCGGCGGTCACCGGCACACGCCCGAGATGATCCAGAACCTCAGCGCGGCGGCGGGGGAGCGGGTCACGGTCTCCTTCACGCCGACCCTCGCGCCCATGCCCCGCGGCATCCTCGCCACATGCAGCGTGCGGGCCAGGGACGGCGTCACCGCCGAGTCCGTCCGCGCCGCGTACGAGAAGGCCTTCGCCGACGAGCCCTTCGTGCACCTCCTGCCCGAGGGGCAGTGGCCCGCCACGGCGTCCGTCCACGGTTCGAACGCCGTTCAGGTGCAGGTCGCGTTCGACGCCGCCGCGAACCGCATCATCGCGATCAGCGCCATCGACAACCTCACCAAGGGCACGGCCGGTGGTGCCGTCCAGAGCATGAACATCGCCCTCGGGTTCCACGAGAACACCGGGCTTTCCACGATCGGAGTCGCACCGTGAGCGACGCACGTGCGGCCACCGGGCCGCAGACAACCGGGGGTACCTCCCAGGCCCTTGAGGCACTGGGGGACAAAGCCGCACCTCTGCGCTGCACGGGCGGCGGAGAAGCGAACAAGGAGACGCAGTGAGTGTCACGGCAGCAAAGGGGTTCCGGGCGGCGGGCATCGCCGCCGGGATCAAGGAGACCGGCAATCCGGACCTGGCCCTCGTGGTCAACGACGGTCCGCGCCGCGCCGCCGCGGGCGTCTTCACCTCCAACCGCGTCAAGGCCGCCCCGGTCCTGTGGTCCGAGCAGGTCCTCAGGAGCGGCCAGATCTCGGCCGTCGTGCTGAACTCCGGCGGCGCCAACGCCTGTACCGGTCCGAAGGGTTTCCAGGACACCCACGCCACGGCCGAGAAGGTCGCCGAGGTGCTCGACCGCGGCGCGATCGAGGTCGCCGTCTGCTCGACGGGTCTGATCGGGGTCCTGCTCCCGATGGACAAGCTGCTGCCCGGTGTCGAGACCGCGGCCGCTTCCCTGAGCGAGCACGGTGGCGAGAAGGCGGCCATCGCCATCAAGACCACCGACACGGTCCACAAGACGTCCGTCGTGACCAAGGACAGCTGGACCGTCGGCGGCATGGCCAAGGGCGCGGGCATGCTCGCCCCCGGCCTCGCCACCATGCTGGTCGTGCTCACCACGGACGCGGTCGTCGGGAGCGACGATCTGGACAGGGCGCTGCGGGCCGCCACCCGCACGACCTTCGACCGCGTCGACTCCGACGGCTGCATGTCCACCAACGACACCGTGCTACTGCTCGCCTCGGGTTCCTCCGAAGTCACCCCGGAATACGCGGAGTTCGCCGAGGCGGTACGCCACGTCTGCGACGACCTCGGCCAGCAGCTGATCCGGGACGCCGAGGGCGCCAGCAAGGACATCAAGGTCGAGGTGATCAACGCCGCGACCGAGGACGACGCCGTGGAGGTGGGCCGCTCCATCGCCCGCAACAACCTCCTCAAGTGCGCCATCCACGGCGAGGACCCCAACTGGGGCCGGGTGCTCTCCGCGATCGGCACGACCAAGGCCGCCTTCGAGCCCGACCGGCTCAACGTCGCCATCAACGGCGTCTGGGTCTGCAAGAACGGCGGCGTCGGTGAGGACCGCGAGAAGGTCGACATGCGCTACCGCGAGGTGCACATCGTCGCCGACCTCGCCGCGGGCTCCGACACCGCCACGATCTGGACCAACGACCTGACCGCCGACTACGTCCACGAGAACAGCGCCTACTCGTCATGAGCAACGCACCCGCGCGGAAGCACACCGCGCTCCCGAAGGCCCAGATCCTCATCGAGGCGCTGCCCTGGCTGGTCCGGCACAACGGCAAGACCGTCGTCATCAAGTTCGGCGGCAACGCCATGGTCGACGAGGAGCTGAAGGCCGCGTTCGCGCAGGACGTGGTGTTCCTGCACCACGCCGGCCTCAAGCCCGTCGTCGTGCACGGCGGCGGCCCGCAGATCAGCGCCGCCCTCGACAAGCACGGCATCGTCAGCGAGTTCAAGGCCGGCCTGCGCGTCACCACCGAGGACGCCATGGACGTCGTACGGATGGTGCTGGCCGGACAGGTGCAGCGCGAGCTGGTCGGCCTGCTCAACCAGCACGGCCCGCTGGCCGTCGGCCTGACCGGCGAGGACGCCCACACCATCACCGCCACCCGGCACCAGCCCGAGATCGACGGCGAACTCGTCGACATCGGACGGGTCGGCGAGATCACCGACATCGACACGGGCGCGATCGAGGCCCTGCTGGCCGACGGCCGTATCCCGGTCGTCTCGTCGATCGCCCGGAGCCAGGACGACGGACATGTCTACAACGTCAATGCTGATACGGCGGCTGCGGCACTCGCTGCTGCTCTGGGCGCCGAAACCCTCATGGTCCTCACGGACGTCGAGGGCCTCTACGAGGACTGGCCCCACTCCGACGAGGTGATCAGCCGCCTCACCGCTTCCCAACTGGAGAAGCTGCTGCCGGAGCTGAGCTCCGGAATGGTGCCGAAGATGGAGGGCTGTCTGCATGCCGTCCGCGGCGGCGTGACCACCGCCCGCGTCATCGACGGCCGGGTCCAGCACTCGATCCTGCTGGAGATCTTCACCGACGAGGGAATCGGCACGATGGTCGTGCCGGACGCGCCAGAGGGGGACGCCGGATGACCGTCAATCAGGAGTACGCCCAGCGGTGGCAGGGCTCGCTGATGAACAACTACGGCACCCCCCGGCTCCCTCTCGTGCGCGGCGAGGGCCTGAAGGTCTGGGACGCCGACGGCAGGCAGTACCTCGACTTCGTCGGCGGCATCGCCACCAACGCGCTCGGCCACGCCCACCCGGCGATCGTCGATGCCGTGAGCAGGCAGATCGCGTCCCTCGGCCACATCTCCAACTTCTTCATGGCCGAGCCGACCGTCGCCCTCGCCGAACGGCTCCTCCAGCTGTTCGGCCGGGACGGCAAGGTCTTCTTCTGCAACTCCGGCGCCGAGGCCAACGAGGCCGCCTTCAAGCTCGGCCGGCTGACCGGGCGGACCCACATGGTCGCCACCGACGGCGGCTTCCACGGCCGCACCATGGGCGCCCTCGCGCTCACCGGCCAGCCCGCCAAGCAGGACCCGTTCCTGCCGCTGCCGGGCGACGTCACCCACGTGCCCTACGGCGACGCGCAGGCGCTGGCCGCGGCCGTCACCGAGGAGACGGCCCTGGTGATCATCGAGCCGATCCAGGGTGAGAACGGCGTCGTGGTCCCGCCGGCCGGGTACCTCAAGGCGGCGCGGGCGATCACCGCCGCGACCGGCGCGCTGCTGGTCCTGGACGAGGTGCAGACCGGCACCGGCCGTACCGGGCACTGGTTCGCGTACCAGGCCAGCGAGGGCGTCCTGCCGGACGTGGTCACCCTCGCCAAGCAGCTCGGCGGCGGGCTGCCGCTGGGCGCGACGGTCGCGTTCGGCCGGGCGGCGGAGCTGCTGCAGCCCGGTCACCACGGGACGACCTTCGGGGGGAACCCGGTCGCGTGCGCCGCGGGTCTGGCCGTGCTGGACACCATCGCGAACGAGGGGTTGCTGGAGAACGTCAAGCAGCAGAGCGAGAAGTTGCGCGACGGAATCGACGCTCTCGATCACCGGTTGATCGATTATGTCCGGGGTGCGGGCCTGCTCCTGGGTATCGTGCTCACCGAGCCGCTCGCCGCCAAGGTGCAGCAGGTGGCTCAGGACGCCGGATTCCTGGTGAACGCGCCCGCCCCCGATGTCGTACGGCTCATGCCGCCGCTGAACCTCGGGGACGACGAAGTGGAGGCGCTTCTTCAGGCCCTTCCCGGCATCCTGGACGGGGCCGACACGGCCGACGGGGACGCATGATCCGGAGAATGGGACGACGATGAGTCAGGCGCAGGACCACGAGCACAACGGGGTCGCAGGGCCTGCCGTGCCGCAGACCCGCACCGCCCGCCACCGCCGGATCGTCGACATCCTGAACCGGATGCCGGTGCGGTCGCAGAGCCAGCTGGCGAAGCTGCTCGCCGACGACGGGCTGAGCGTCACTCAGGCGACGCTCTCCCGGGACCTCGACGAGCTGAACGCCGTGAAGATCCGCAACAACGACGGCGACCTCATCTACGCGGTGCCGAGCGAGGGGGGTTTCCGGACCCCCCGTGCGCCGCTGGGGGAGTCGGCGAAGGAAGAGCGGATGCGGCGGCTGTCGCAGGAGCTGCTGATCTCCGCGGAGGCCTCGGCGAACCTCGTGGTCCTGCGGACCCCTCCGGGGGCCGCGCAGTTCCTGGCCTCGGCCATCGACCAGGCCGAGCTGCACGACATTCTGGGGACGATCGCCGGTGACGACACGTTGCTGCTGATCAGCCGGAACCCCACGGGGGGTCAGGCTCTCGCCGATCACTTGCTGCGGTTGGCCCAGAACGGCCACTGAGTGGGGTGATGGCGCCCAGTCGCCGACTGCGGGTGGCTCGTGGCCGGTCGCGCGGTTCCCCGCGCCCCCGGGCGGGCCCACTCACCCGAGTCGGGCCGCCAGGCCTCCCGTGCAGCGGACCTCGTCGCCCGCGGTGATCAGCAGCGCCTCCACGTCGGGCAGCGACTCCAGCCACGTCAGGCCCTCCCGCGAACCCATCGCGAAGGCCGCCGTCGCCCAGCAGTCCGCCCAGGTGAGCCGGGGGGCCACCACGGTCACGGCCACCAGGTCCGTGACCGCGGAGCGGCCCGTGCGGGGGTCGACGATGTGGGCGCCGCGTTCCGCCGTGCCGGAGGTGGCCACCGCCAGTTCGCTCAGGCCGGCGGCGGAGATCACGGCTGCCAGGCCGCCGGGGCGAAGAGGGTCGGACACGCCCACGCGCCAAGGGCGTTGCGGGCCCGGTGCGCCCAGGAGCTGGACGTCGCCGCCGCCGTTGACGCTGACGCCGCTCACGTCGGGAACGTCCGCCAGGCGGCGCGCCGCACGCTCGACCGACCAGCCCTTGACGATGCCGGTCGGGTCGAAGCGGCCCTCGTAGGTCGTGCTGAACCAGCCCTCGCTGAGCCGCTCCGCCTCGGCGCCCAGGTCCAGGACCTCGGTCACCTCCGGGTCGCACTCGTCGATGGTCAGCTCCCCGCGCGCCAGCCGGCAGATCTGACTGTCGTCGCGGTACGTGCTGAACACCTCGTCGACCCGGTGCAGCCCGGCGACCGCCTCCTCCAGCGCCGACTGCACGGCACCGAAATCCCCGCCGCGGACGTCGAAGGAGACGACCGTCCCCATGACCTCCTCCGCCCGACGTACCGCGGCGGGAGCCTGTGTCGGTTCCACCACCGTGTCAGCCACCGGCCTGGTCCAGCGCCGACTGGAGGGACTCCTTGTAGCCGGCGCTGGTGTAGGTGGCCCCGGACACCGCGTCGATGTCCGCACTGCCGGCGGTCACGGCCGCCTGGTTGAGCTTCGGCACGGCGTTCGCGGTGATCTGGTCGCTCTGCCCGCCCTTGGGCGCCTGCACCGTCTCGGCCCGGGTGATCTTCCCGCCGCTGACCGTGATCCGGACCTGGACCGGGCCGTACTGGGTCTGCGCGACCCCGCCGGTCACCGTCTTGGCCTGCGCGGCGCCCGACTCCTGCGAACCGGAGCCCTGAGAGCCGGAGCCCTGTGAGCCCGAGCCCTGTGAGGAGCCGCCGCTCGCCTTCGCCTTGTCGATCGCCGACTGGAGGGACTCCTTGTAGGCGGCGCTGGTGTACGTCGCCCCGGACACCGCGTCGATCTCGGCGCTCTGCGCGGTGACGACCGCCTGGTTGAGCTTCGGCACGGCGTTCGCGGTGATCTGGTCGCTCTGCCCGCCCTTGGGCGCCTGGACGGCCTCGGCCCGGGTGATCTTGCCGTTGCTCACGGTCAGCCGCACCTGCACGGCGCCGTACTGGGTCTGCGCCGCCTCACCGGTGACCGTGCCGGACCCGGCGGCCTGGGCGCCGCCCTGGGCCGAGGCCGCCGGAGGTGCGCCGACGCCCGCCGCCTGCGCGGAACCCGGGTCGGACGCCGGCTTCAGCGACAGCAGCAGCACGATCCCGGACACGGTGGCCGCTCCGGCCAGCACGACACGCCGGATGGGGTGACTCTTCCTCATGGCTTCTACAGCTCCTGAAGTCTCGAAGTCCCGTCGCTCACATCTCGAACGACTCGTGATGGATGCGGCGGGCAGGCACGCCCGCGTCGCGCAGTGCTTCGTAGACGGACTGTGCGAAGCCGGTCGGCCCGCACATGAACACGTCGTGCTTGTCGATGTCGGGGAGCTTCTGCTGCAACCGCTCCGCGGAGATGTCGGGCCGCTCGCCGTCGGGGCTGTTGACCGCGTACATCAGCCGGGCACCGCGCTCGTCGGCGATCTTCGCCAGCTCGTCCCACAGCGCCAGGTCCTGGGTGCTGTTGGCCCGGTAGAGCAGCGTGATGTCACCGGAGGCGCCCGGCAGCGTCTCGAACAGGGCCCGCATCGGCGTGATGCCGACGCCGCCCGCCACCAGCAGCACCTTGCCCCGGCTGCGGCGCTGGGCGGTCATGGCGCCGTACGGACCCTCGGCCCACACCTTGGTGCCGGGCTTCAGGTCGCGCAGCCGGGAGGTGTGGTCGCCGATCGCCTTCACGGTGATCCGGAGCATGTCGGGGCGGGGCGCCGCCGACAGGGAGTACGGGTGGGAGCTGAACCGCATGCCCGGCGCCTTGAACCGCCAGCGGAAGAACTGCCCGGCCTCCGCGCCCATCCGGTGCAGCTTGCGCCCGCCGATCAGCACCGACACGATGCCCGGCGTCTCCTCGATGACCGCCTCGACGTACATCCGGTGCCGCAGGTTCAGACGGATCGGGGTGATCACCCGGTACCAGAGCACGGCCGCGGTCACCGCTCCGTACAGCCCGTACCAGAAGGTCTTCGCGGTGGGCGCGACGGCGAACTCGTTGCCGGTGGTGATCTGGTGCCAGAACGTCAGGAACACCGCGGCGTACGTCAGCAGGTGCACGTGGTACCAGGTGTCGTACGGGATCCGGCGCCGGATGCCCCCGATCGAGATGAGCGCGATGAGGAACAGCAGGCCGGTGCCGATGGCCGCCTTGCCCATGTCCGGCAGGGTGTTGACCGAGTCGATCGTCTGCTGGACGATGCCGCCGAGCGTCTTGCCGGCCTGGAGCGCGTAGCCCCACATGATCAGGAAGACGTGCGCGACGACCAGGCAGACCGTGTACCGGCCGCTCATCGCGTGCCAGCGCGCGACCCGGTCCGAGCCCACCCGCCGCTCCAGCGCGGGCACCCGCGCCATCTGGAGCACCACGAGCGCCATCAGGTAGCCGGCGAGCAGACCGGTGATCCGGCCCGCGGCGATGATCTTGGCGGTGTTGTCCGCGAGGGACGGGGTGTTGTCCCACCACAGCCACAGCACGGCGGCGGCGCCCGCCCATAGGGCGACCACCAGCGGAACGGCCGGGGAGCGGCGCGGTCGGATGCGGCGCATCGTCTGGCGTCGGGCGGCACGGCCGCCCGCGATCGTGGTGGTCACGGTTCCTCCGGGGACGGGAGCAAGGGGGGTGGCGGGGTCCCTTGGCCCAGAGATACGTGCGGGAAGGCCCGTGTGTTCAGTGATGGCTGTCCGGTGCCGGGTCAGTACCGGGTGATCGCCGTGGCGCCGCTCGCCGTGCCGATCGCGATGTGCGGTCTGCGCTTCGGCTCGGCCCACTTGAGGATCCGCCGCATCGCGTCCCGCGACACCGACACGCAACCGGCCGTCGCCCCGCGCCCCTTCACATGGAGGAAGATCCCGGCGCCGCGCCCCTTCACCGGACGGTCGTAGTTGAAGCCGATGACGAGTGCGTGCGCGTACAGCGCCCCGTAGGAGATCAGGTGCTCGGACTCGGCGGCCCGGCAGTCACGGGCGCGCGGCTCGCTCCACCGGTTGTAGGCACGGGAGCCGTTGTCCTGGCACCACCAGGAGCCCTGGTGCACACGGCGGTACCTGTACGTCGTCCCGCGCGGCGCCTTGTCGATGCCGAAGGCGTACGGCAGCCCGTACAGCCCCGTCGGTGTCGTGTTCGTGCCCTGTCTGCGCTTCGTGCCCCGGACGAGCCCCTTCGCACCGAACCGGGCCGACGCCGAACCGGCCTTCACCCAGCGCCCGTCGACCCGGTTCCACCAGGTCACCGTCCCCGACGTCGAGCCGGCCCGCGGTGCGACGGCGGTGATCAGCTGGCTGCCGCCGCCGGTGTCCGCCATGCGCGCGGGCAGCGGCCGCGGCGGCCCCTCGCCCGGCGCGGCGCCGAGCACGAGGAGGGACGCGGAAGCGAGGGCGACGAGTCCGGGGCGCATGGCTCAGAAGCTAGACGGAGGCAGCGGCAACGGCACGCCGGGTAGGCCATCCAGGCTGGTCGCGATGTAGTCCTTCTTGGCGAAGTACGCGCTGAGGGACTCGTCGTCCTCCCGCGCGAACCGCTTGCCGTGCAGGTCGCGGTCCTCGTCGTACGTCATCAGGGGGACCGCGTACCCGCAGGAGTCGCGGATGTGCTCGGCCCGCACCAGGATGATCGCGCGCAGGCCGTGCAGCGACGGGTCGATGTCGGGGAAATGCCCGAGCAGTTCCTTGAACCGGGGGTCGTCGCGGAAGACCGCCTCGCCCCGGCCGTGCACCCGCACGATGTTGGGGGGTCCCTGGAAGGCGCACCACATGAGGGTGATGCGGCCGTTCTCCCGCAGATGCGCGATGGTCTCGGCGTTGGAGCCGGCGAAGTCGAGGTAGGCCAGCGTGAGTTCGTCGAGGATCACGAACGAGCCCTTGAGGCCCTTGGGGGAGAGATTGACCGTGCCGTCGGCGGACAGCGGGGCGGTCGCGGTGAAGAAGAGCGGCTGCTCCTCGATGAACGTGCGCAGCCGGCCGTCTATGCGTTCGTAAGTTTTTCCCACATTCACCGAGTATGGACGGGGGTCGTTCGTCTGTCTAAGGAATTCCGGGTCCGGTCGAGTCGTCCGTGGCCGCCCCGGCCGGCGTTCAGCGGGGCGGCCACGGCGCCTGTCACGTCACTTGGTGAGCGTGCAGGCGGCCAGGGAGTTCAGGCCCTGGGGCTTCGCCGCCGTACGGCCGATGGAGATGGCGATGCGGTCGATCGTCGCCACTCGCTTGTCCTTGAGGGGGCCGAGGATGGCGTTCTGGACGAAGTTCGGCCCGCCCTGTCCGACGGTGTCGACCAGTCGCTTGTCGGCTTCCTGGATCTGGGTGTCGAGCAGTGCGAGGTTGCGGTCGACCTCGGCCTGCGCGGTCGCGGGAACGGCGGGGAGCTTCGACCTGACGTCCGGACACGAGACGGTGCCGACGGCGTTGGTGTTGCCCGAGTTGCCTGCGTTCCCGCTGCTGCCGGTGTTCCCGGTGTTCCCGGTGTTCCCGGTGTTTCCGCCGGCCTGCTTGGTCGGCGTCGCCTTCGGGGTCGCCGCGGTTGCGTTCCCGCCCGTGCTGAGCGTGCACGGTGCCAGCGCCTCCAGGCCCTGCGGTCTGGCGGCCGTGCGGCCGATGGCCGTCGCCATGCGGTTGACCGTCGCCACTCGCTTGTCCTTGAGGGGGCCGAGGATGGCGTTCTGGACGAAGTTCGGCCCGCCCTGTCCGACGGTGTCGACCAGTCGCTTGTTGGCCTCCTGGATCTGGGTGTCGAGCAGTGCGAGGTTGCGGTCGACCTCGGCCTGCGCGGTCGCGGGAACGGCGGGGAGCTTCGACCTGACGTCCGGACACGAGACGGTGCCGGGTCCGGCGAGCGTGCGGGCGTTCGTACCACCGTCCCGGGACGTCTCCCCGGCGAGGGCGAACCCGGCGATCACCGTGCCGGACAGCGCCACCGCGGCGGCGCCGCCGATGAACGCGACGCGACGCTTGTTGTACTTCGGAAGAGCCCTGGACATGCGGATGCCTCACTCGGGTTCGGGGGTGTCGTCGGTTGCGAACGCGGCGCCTGCGTCCGGCGAGAAGTACGGGTAAGCGGTTTCTCGCGTTCAAAGGGCGCACCGGAATTTCCGCCGCACCCGACTCAGATTGACGAATCATGCAGCGCTCTGCATACTCATGCAGGTCAATGCATGGTGAGCGTGCTGAGTGCGCACTAGCCTGACGACCGCCTCCCCGTTTCACGCCACGGGGAGGCGGTGCCACACCCAGACCTCCCCTAGGAGCGCAGCGAGTGAGCAGCAACAGCGGTGACGTACGGCTCTGGGGCGGCCGTTTCGCCGACGGTCCCGCCGAGGCCCTGGCCAAGCTGTCCGCGTCCGTCCACTTCGACTGGCGGCTGGCGCCGTACGACATCGCCGGTTCCCGCGCCCACGCGCGCGTGCTGCACAAGGCGGGGCTCCTCACCCAGGACGAGCTGACCCGGATGATCGAGGGCCTCGACCGGCTCGAAGCGGACGTGGCCTCGGGCGAATTCGTCGGCACGATCGCCGACGAGGACGTCCACACCGCCCTGGAGCGGGGCCTGCTGGAGCGCCTCGGCCCGGACCTGGGCGGCAAGCTGCGCGCGGGCCGGTCCCGCAACGACCAGGTAGCGACCCTCTTCCGGATGTACCTCCGGGACCACGCCCGCATCGTCGGCGGCCTGATCGCCGACCTCCAGGACGCACTCGTCGGCCTCGCGGAGGCCCACCCGGACGTGGCCATGCCCGGCCGCACCCACCTCCAGCACGCCCAGCCGGTGCTCTTCGCCCACCACGTCCTCGCGCACGTGCAGTCGCTGTCCCGGGACGCCGAGCGGCTGCGCCAGTGGGACGAGCGCACAGCCGTCTCGCCGTACGGCTCGGGTGCCCTCGCGGGCTCCTCCCTCGGTCTCGACCCGGAGGCGGTCGCGAAGGACCTCGGCTTCGAGCACGGGTCGGCCGCCAACTCGATCGACGGCACGGCCTCCCGTGACTTCGTCGCCGAGTTCGCCTTCATCACCGCGATGATCGGCGTGAACCTCTCCCGGATCGCCGAGGAGGTCATCATCTGGAACACGAAGGAGTTCTCCTTCGTGACCCTGCACGACGCGTTCTCCACGGGCTCGTCGATCATGCCGCAGAAGAAGAACCCGGACATCGCGGAGCTGGCGCGCGGCAAGTCCGGCCGGCTGATCGGCAACCTGACGGGCCTCATGGCCACGCTCAAGGCACTGCCCCTCGCCTACAACCGCGACCTCCAGGAGGACAAGGAGCCGGTCTTCGACTCCTGCGACCAGCTGGAGGTCCTGCTCCCCGCCTTCACCGGCATGATGGCGACCCTCACCGTCAACCGTGAGCGCATGGAGGAACTGGCCCCGGCCGGCTTCTCCCTCGCCACCGACATCGCCGAGTGGCTGGTCAAGCAGGGCGTCCCCTTCCGTGTCGCCCACGAGGTCGCCGGCGAGTGCGTGAAGGTCGCTGAGGCCGAGGGCAAGGAACTGGACGGCCTGACGGACGAGCAGTTCGCGAAGATCTCCGCCCACCTGACGCCGGAGGTGCGCACGGTGCTCAACGTGCCGGGTGCCCTGGCCGCCAGGAACGGCCGCGGCGGCACGGCACCGAGCGCGGTGGCGGTCCAGCTGGCCGAGGTGAAGCAGGACGTGGCGGCCCAGCACGCGTGGGCGGCGGCCAAGCGGCAGGGCTGAGGGCGACGCTCTCCAAGGGGCGCGGGGCCGTGCCGATGTGCGGCCCCGCCGCGTGGGCGTGACGAGCCACGGCGAGCCCGCATTCACCGAACCGCCACGCAGGTGGGCGTGACAAGCCACGGCGAGCCCGCACTCGCCGAACCGCCACGCGGACCGCGCTCCGATTGCGAAGGCCGTCGCGGGGTACGTTGATCGGAATCCGGTACCGGAGCCGACCGAACGGGAGCCCGCGATGCCCTTCGCCCGACTGGCGACAGCAACCACCCCGACCTGCCACATCGGGCTCGGCCTCGCCGCGGTCGGCCGTCCCGGCTACATCAACCTCGGCCGGGACCAGGATCTCGGAGACAACCGCAGCGTCGAATCGCTGCGCACCCGCACCCATGAACTCCTCGACGCCGCCTACGCCCAGGGCGTCCGCTACTTCGACGTCGCCCGCTCCTACGGCCGCTCGGAGGAGTTCCTCGCCGACTGGCTGAGCGCCCGCCCCGCGTTCGACGACATCGTCGTGGGCAGCAAGTGGGGCTACACCTACACCGCGGACTGGACGACCGACGCCGACCGGCACGAGGTCAAGGACCACAGCCTCCGGACCTACGAACGTCAGCGCGCCGAGTCCGAAGAACTCCTCGGCGACCGCCTCGACCTCTACCAGATCCACTCGGTGACCCCGGACAGCCCCGCCCTCACCGACAAGGACCTCCACGCCAGGCTGGCCGAAGCGGCGGCCGGCGGCCTCACTGTCGGCTTCTCCACCAGCGGCCCCGCCCAGGCCGACGCCATCCGCGCCGCCCTCGCGGTGACGGTCGACGGCGAGCCCCTCTTCCGTACCGTCCAGTCGACGTACAACGCCCTGGAGACCTCGGCCGGCCCCGCGCTCGCCGAGGCGCACGACGCCGGGCTCACTGTGATCGTCAAGGAGGGCATGGCCAACGGACGGCTCGCCGATCCCTACGCGCCGGACGCGCTGCAGGCCGTGGCGCGCGAGGTCTCCCTGGGCTGCGACGCCGTCGCGCTCGCCCTGGTCCTGCGCGAGCCCTGGGCCGGCGTGGTCCTCTCCGGTGCCGCGACGACCGTGCAGCTCGTGTCCAACCTGCACGCCGCCGCCGTGGACCTCGACGAGGCCCAGCTGGAGCGGCTCGCCGCGCTGGTCGAGGAGCCGGGCGCCTACTGGGAGCGGCGCGGGCAGTTGCCCTGGCACTGACGCAGATCCGTTGATCAGCAGTTATGAGTCACGCACGCCCAGAGTGAGACATCAATGTCTCACATGCGCTACTCTTGTCTCATGGCCGTCGATCGTGATCACGTGCTGCGCACCGCCGCAGCTCTGCTGACCCGCAAAGCCACCGCGACCATGGACGAGGTCGCCAAGGCCGCCGGGATCAGCCGCGCCACCCTGCACCGGCACTTCGCCGGACGGGACGCGCTGGTGCGGGCCCTGGAGTCGCTCGGCATCGCCGAGTGCGAGGCCGCGCTGGACGCGGCCCGCCCGGACGAGGGACCGGCGCGGGACGCCGTGCACCGGCTGGTCCGCGAGATCGAACCCTCGGCCGGACTGCTCGCCTTCCTCTACACGGAGAACCAGCTCTTCGAGGGCGAGGAGCAGAACGCGGGCTGGGCGCGCATCGACGAACGCATCGCCGAGCTCTTCCGGCGCGGCCAGCAGAGCGGCGAGTTCCGCATCGACCTGAGCGCGGTCTGGCTCACCGAGGCGCTCTACGGCCTGCTCGGCTCCGGAGCCTGGGCGGTCGCCGAGGGCCGCGTCGCCCGCAACGACTTCACGCACATGATCGTCGAGCTGCTGCTCGGCGGCGCACTGCGTCACCCCGCACAACCGAGAGAGGAATCATGACCAGCACCGTGCAGACGGCGAACCCGACCGAGGCGGTGACGAAGCGCCCCGGCCGCTGGCTGGCGCTGTCCGTCCTCGTGCTCGCCGTGCTGCTGGTGGCCGTCGACGCGACCGTCCTCGGCCTTGCGACTCCCTACATCAGCGAGGACCTCAAGCCCTCCGGCACCCAGCTCCTGTGGATAGGCGACGTCTACTCCTTCGTGATCGCCGGCCTGCTCGTCTCCATGGGCAGCCTCGGCGACCGCATCGGCCGTAAGCGGATCCTGCTCGTCGGCGCCACGGCGTTCGGCGCGATATCCGTGCTCAACGCCTATGCGACGACCCCGGAGATGCTGATCGTCGCCCGGGCCCTGCTCGGTGTCGCGGGCGCGACCCTGATGCCGGCGACCCTCGCCCTGATCCGCAACCTCTTCCACGACCCGCGCGAGCGCAGCCTCGCCATCGGCATCTGGGGCGCGACCGCCTCCGCCGGTACGGCCGTCGGCCCGATCGTCGGCGGCTTCCTGCTCGAACACTTCTGGTGGGGCTCGGTCTTCCTGATCAACCTGCCGGTGATGGTGGTCCTGGTCCTCGTCGGCATCAAGCTGCTGCCCGAGTCCCGCAACCCGAGCCCCGGACCCTGGGACCCGATCAGCGTCGCCCTGTCGCTCGTCGGCATGATCGCCGTCGTGTACGCCGTCAAGGAGGCGGCCACCCACGGCTTCACCCCGGTCACGCTGGCCGCGGGCCTGCTGGGCGCGGCCGCGCTGTACGGCTTCGTACGCCGCCAGCTCACCCTGCCGGCCCCGCTGCTGGACATGCGGCTGTTCTGCAGGCGCGGCTTCAGCGGCGCGGTCCTGGCCGACCTGCTGACCATCCTCGGCCTGTCCGGCCTGGTCTTCTTCCTCTCCCAGTTCCTGCAACTCGTGCAGGGCAGGGGGCCGTTGGAGGCGGGCCTCGCCGAACTGCCGGCCGCGATCGGGGCCGTCGTGGCCGGTCTGATCGCCGGCCGTGTGGCCCGCCGCTTCTCGGTACGGGCCGTGGTCTCCGGCGGTCTCGCGGCGATCGGCCTCGCCCTGGCCGTGCTCACCGTGATCGACCGCTCGACGGGCTATCCGCTGCTCGGCACCGCCCTCCTGGTCGTCGGCATCGGCGCGGGCTTCTCCTTCACGGTGACGTCCGACGTGATCCTCTCCTCCGTACCGAAGGAGCAGGCGGGCGCGGCATCCGCGGTGTCGGAGACGGCGTACGAGCTGGGCGCGGCGCTCGGCATCGCGGTGCTCGGCTCGATCGTGACCGGCGTCTACCGGGACTTCACCGGCCCGGCGGGCACCCCGGCCGGTGCCCACGAGTCCCTCGGCGGCGCGGTGGAGGCGGCGGCGGGCATGCCGGCCCAGACGTCCGAGGCGATGCTGGACGCGGCCCGGAGCTCATTCGTGGACGGCCTGGCCATCGCGGCGGGCGCGGGCGCGGCAGTCCTGCTGGCGGCAGCGGTGGCGGCCTGGTTCCTCCTGCGGGGCCAGCGCCTGGAGAACACCGCGTCGTAGCAAAACGCACGAACGGCGGGCCGCCAGAAGAGTGGCCCGCCGTAGCAGCGCCCCACAGGGGCGCGGGGCTGTAACGATGTGCGGCTGCGCCGCATGGGCGCGACAAGCCACGACAGCCCTGCAGGCGACCGACGGCCGGAAGCCCCACGAACCCCGCGGCCGAACCGGCGGAGCTACGCCGCCTCTTTGGCCTTGCTCGCGTACATGTCCACGTACTCCTGCCCCGACAGCCGCATGACCTCCGCCATCACGGAGTCGGTCACCGCCCGCAGCACGTACCGGTCCCGGTCCATGCCCTCGTACCGGGAGAACTCCATGGCCTCGCCGAACCGCACCGTGACCTTGCGCGGCCGCGGCATGCCCGCACCGCCCGGCTGGATCTTGTCCGTGCCGATCATGGCGAAGGGCACCACCGGCGCGCCGGTCATCAGCGTCAGCCGGGCGATACCGGTACGGCCCCGGTAGAGCCGCCCGTCGGGTGAGCGCGTGCCCTCGGGATAGATGCCGAAGACCTTGCCCTCCTCCAGGATCCGGCGCCCCGTCATCAGCGCCGCCACACCGCCCCGGCCGCCGTCCCGGTCCACCGGGATCATGCCGACGCCGGTGAAGAACCAGGCCATCAGGCGGCCCTTGAGGCCCTTGCCGGTGACGTACTCGTCCTTGCCGATGAACAGCACCTGACGGTCGCAGACCAGCGGAAGGATCATCGAGTCGATGAAGGTGAGGTGGTTTCCGGCCAGGATGACCGGGCCGTCGCCCGGAATGTGCTCAGCGCCCTCCACCTGGGGGCGGAACATCAGGCGCATGATCGGTCCGAGCACTGCCTTGATGAGCGCGAAGCGGGACAACGGGCCCTCCGGTGTCAAGGGATTCGTATATGTCTGTGCAGGTGAGGACGATACTCGCGGTCCAGGGGGTACCGCACATCGGGTGGGCCGACTTCACCGAGGTCTTACTCGCCGTTGACGCGCTTTTACCTGCGGTGACCTGCCGCCGACCCTCCGTAATACGGGCGCAACGTGTGACGGACATCGCTCACGGGCACTCCCTGCGGGTGCCCCGCGGGTCCGCGCCGAATCCGACGCGCCGTCACCTCGCCTTTCCCATACGACATCCGGAGTCCCCCGCGACTTACGCCCCGGGTCTCCCCCCTGTCATGGACGCGCACCTACGATCGGCCCGCATCGACGAGGAGAAGGCAGGAAGGGCGCTCATGGGAACCCAGGAGAACGAGCAGACGGCGGTAACCGGACGGCGGATGCTTCTCGGCGCGGCCGTGCTCGGCGCGGGCAGTGCGGTCCTCGGGCTGTCCGGTACGGCGAAGGCCGCGGAGGCCCGGCACGGAGGCGGTGGCGGCGGAGTGAAGAGCCTGCCGAAGCCGACGATCATCGGCCACCGGGGCGCCAGCGGCTACCGGCCCGAGCACACCCTCGGCTCCTATCAGCTGGCCCTCGACATGGGCGCGGACATCGTCGAGGCGGGCGACCTGGTGCCCACCAAGGACGGCCATCTCGTCTGCCGGCACGAGCCGGAGATCGGCGGCACGACCGACGTCGCGGACCACCCCGAGTTCGCCGACCGCAAGAAGACGAAGTCCCTCGACGGCGTCGCCGTCACCGGCTGGTTCACCGAGGACTTCACGCTCGCCGAGCTGAAGACCCTGCGCGCGACCGAGCGCATCCCGGCCAACCGCCCGCACAACACCCTCTACAACGGCCGCTGGGCGATCCCCACCTTCGAGGAGGTCCTGCGCTGGCAGGACGAGCAGACCCGCAAGCGCGGCAAGCAGGTCTGGATCTACCCCGAGCTCAAGCACCCCACCTACTTCCGCAAGCAGGGCCTCGCCCTGGAGGAGCGGGTCGCCAAGGTGCTGCACAAGTACGGCCGCGACAGGCGGAACTCGCCGGTCATCCTGCAGTCCTTCGAGCCGACCAGCATCCAGCGCCTGAACAAGCTGGTCGACAACCCGCTGGTGGTCCTGCTCTCCGGCGCGGCCTCCCGCCCCTGGGACTTCGTCGAGACGGGCGACCCGCGCACCGTCGCCGACCTCGTCAAGCCGGCCGGCCTCAGGGAGATCGCCTCCTACGCCCAGGGCATCGGCCCCACCCTGGACCTGGTCATCCCGAAGGACGCGGCCGGCAACCTCACCACGCCCACCACGCTGGTGACGGACGCGCACAAGGTCGGGCTTATCCTGCACCCCTACACGATGCGCAACGAGAACCCCTTCCTCCCCGCGAACTTCCGCAAGGGCACCGACGCGGACGCCTACGGCGACGTCTTCGGCGCCTACCGGACCTACTTCGCGACCGGCATCGACGGCGTGTTCACCGACAACCCCGACACCGGCCTGCTGGCCCGCGAGGACTTCGTCAACGGCTGAGCCTCCTGCCCCGATCGGGGTGACCGCCGGCCGCCCGGGCAACCTCCGCCCGGGCGGCCGCGTCGTGCCGGACATGAGGGACGACCTGGTTACCGCCCTGCGCCCGCTGCTCCTCGCGGAGGCCCGTGCCGAGGCACCCGCCTCCGGAGCGGAGCCGGGCGACCTGGAACAGGCGGTCTGGCTCCGCCTCCTGGAACGCCTCGACTCCGACGGCCCGCCCGCCGACCCGCACCGCTGGCTGCGCAGCGCCGTGCGCATCGAGGCCCGCCGCAGCCGCCGTACGACGAGGCGCGAGCGGCCGTACGAGAACGAGCCCGCCGCCGACAGCGAACGCCATGACCCCGAGCACCTCGCCCTGGCCGCCGCCCGCCGCCGGGCCCTGCGCGACGCGGTCCGCCGGCTGCCCGGCCGGTGCCCGCGTCTCGTCGAGGCCCTGCTCTCCCCGAACGACCTGACATACCGGGAAATCGCGGGGGAGTTGGGTATCTCACAGGGCAGTCTCGGCCCGGAACGTTCCAGATGCCTGGGATGTCTGCGCCGATTGCTCACGCCGGAGGTTGCGGCCCGCAGTGCGCGGGGATAGGAGTGGGGGACAACAGGCGATCAGGTGAGCGGGAGGCGTGCGCACATGGGCATGAGCGTGACCATCTCTGCGGCGACCGAGCAGGACGCGGAGCAGATCTTCAGGCTGCAGTACCTGTGCTTCCAGAGCGAAGCGGCGCTGTACGGCAACTACCGCATCGACCCGCTCGTCCAAACCCTGGACTCGGTCCGGGCCGAGGTGGCCGGGGACTGCGTCTTCGTGGCACGGCTCGGCGAAGAGGTGGTCGGCTCGGTGCGCGGCAGCGTCACCGCGGACGGCGCCGCAGCGATCGGCAAGCTCTGCGTCCACCCCCGCCTCCAGGGCCACGGCATCGGTGCCAGGCTGCTGCGCGCGGCGGAGGCGGCCCTGACCGAGCAGCGCGGCGCCAAGAGGTTCCGCCTCGAGGCGGGCCACCGCAGCGAGGGCAACCTCCGCCTGTACCGCAAGGTCGGCTACGAGACGGTGGGCACCTCGAAGGGAGCCGACGGGGTCCCGATGATCGTCCTGGAGAAGGCGGCGGGGGCGTACGCGACCACGGCGTGACGGCAACGCCCTGCTTCTCAGGGGCGCGGGGATCTGCGCGAGCAACCACGAACGAGCCGCGGCCGCCTGACAGCCTCAGGCGGCTTCCCCTTGAGACGCACGCTTCCGCAGCCAGTACAGCGCGGACACCGGCAGGAGCACCGGAATGAACAAGTACCCCATGCCGAAGTCCGACCACACGGTCGCGTCGGGGAACGCCGACGGCTCGACCAGGGTCCACGTGCCCACGGCCAGCACGCCCGCCAATTCGGCCGCGCAGCAGACCCGCGCCGCCCTGCGGGCTTTCTCTCCACCCCTGACGAGCGTGTATGTGATGAACCCGTACACGACCCCCGCCACCGCCGACAGCGCATAGGCGAGCGGCGCCCGGTCGAACTCCGTCGCGATCTGGTACGCCGACCGCGACACGGCCCCGACGACCATCACGCCGTACAGCCACACCAGCAGCACCCCGGGCCCGCTGATCAGCCGCGTCGGCCTGTCCTCGGTCACGGCCACCTCAGCCTCCCCAGATGTCATAGAGCCGTACCTCGAGCACGGCCAGCACCACACCGCCGGCGGCGACCGTCACCGAACCCCACTTGGACCGCTCGGCCAGCGACATGAAGCCCGCGGCCGGCACGCACGCGAACGAGCCCAGCAGATACGCCACGAAGATCGTCGTGCCCTGCTCCGGCTTCTCGCCCCGTGCCAGATGCACGATCCCGACCACCAACTGCACCAGGGCCAGCAGCGTCACCACGGCCATCCCGATGAAGTGCCAGTCCTTGGTGGGCTGGTCGCGGTAGGCCGCCCAGCCGCACCAGGCGGCGAGCAACAGCGCGGCGACCCCGGTCACCAGCGTCAGGGCATCAAACATGCGGCGAGCCTATTACGGCCCAAAAGACCTGATGCGGCCGCCCCCGGACGGCACCGTAGGGTCGGGGGCATGAAGATCCGTGCACATGCCCTCCTTTTCGACAACGACGGCACACTCGTCTCCTCCCTCGCCTCCGTGGACCGCTGCTGGGCGCGGTGGGCCGGGGAGTACGGGATCACGGAGGAGTTCGGCAAGGTCGAGCTGCACGGACGTCCGGCCGTCGAGATAGTCGCCGAACTGCTGCCCGCCGACGTCGTACCGCAGGCCCTCGCCCGCATCGAGGCGATGGAGGTCGAGGACGTGCCGAACGACGGCGTACAACTGCTGCCCGGCACCAGGGCATTCCTCGACTCGCTGCCTGCCGACCGCTGGGCCGTCGTCACCTCCGCCACCCGCCGTCTCGCCGAGGCCCGGCTCGACGCCGTCGGCATCCTCCCCAAGACGATGATCACCGCCGACGACATCACCCGCGGCAAGCCCGACCCCGAGCCCTACCTCCTCGCCGCCCGCGAACTGGGCGTCGACCCGGCCGACTGCGTCGTCTTCGAGGACGCCCCCGCCGGTCTCGCGGCCGGTCGCGCCGCCGGGATGACCACCGTGGCGTTGACCACAACCCACCAGGCCCACGAGCTCGACGCCGATCTCGTGGTCATGGACCTCTCCGCCCTGTCGGCGCTGGTCAGCGACGGGGGAGTGGAGATCTCCGTCCGCGACTGAGCACTGTCCACCGCTGTCCGCAATGCGGACAGCGGTTCTTGGCCCACGCAATACGTCTGATTTACTGATCGCATGACCACGACGAGCTGCCGCACCTCTGCGACCGAGGCGACCATGACGCCCGGTGCTCGTTGTATGTGTCCCATGCGCCGAATGTGCGCCTTCTAGAGGGCCCCCGCACCACTCCCTGAGCCTCGCGCCCCGAAGCGAGCCGCCTTGGCACGTCCGTACGCCTGACGCCGTACGAGACCGAGTTGCCCGCGCATGACTTCCCTCCCGTACCAGGGCACACCCACGCCCGCGTACTCGACAGTGACGGAACCCCCTGTGATCACGACATCAGGCCTGACCAAGGTCTATCGCTCACGCGGCCGCGAGGTCACCGCCCTCGACGGCGTCGACCTGCACGTCCGCGAAGGCGAGGTGTACGGCGTCATCGGCCAGTCCGGGGCCGGCAAGTCCTCGCTCATCCGCTGCGTCAACCTGCTGGAGCGCCCCACCTCCGGCACCGTGACCGTCGCCGGACAGGACCTCACCGCCCTCGCCGGACGCGGCCCCCGCGCCGGCAAGGAACTCCGCCGGGCGCGCAGCCGTATCGGCATGGTCTTCCAGCACTTCAACCTGCTGTCCTCCCGGACCGTCCAGGACAACGTCGAGCTTCCGCTGGAGATCCTCGGCAAGTCGGGCAAGGAGCGCTCCCGCAAGGCGCTCGAACTGCTCGACCTCGTCGGGCTCGCCGACAAGGCCAAGTCCTACCCCGCCCAGCTCTCCGGCGGCCAGAAGCAGCGCGTCGGCATCGCCCGCGCCCTCGCCGGCGACCCCGAGGTGCTGCTCTCCGACGAGGCCACCAGCGCCCTCGACCCGGAGACCACCCGCTCCATCCTCCATCTGCTGCGCGACCTGAACCGGCAGCTGGGCCTGACCGTCCTGCTCATCACCCACGAGATGGATGTCGTGAAGTCGATCTGCGACTCGGCCGCGCTGATGGAGAGCGGCCGCATAGTCGAGTCCGGCACCGTCGGCGAGCTGCTCGCGACGCCCGGCTCCGAGCTGGCCTCGGCGCTCTTCCCGGTCGCCGGCGAGGCCTCCGCGGACGACCGGACCGTCGTCGACGTCACCTTCCACGGCGAGGCCGCCACCCAGCCGGTCATCTCCCAGCTCTCGCGGACCTACAACATCGACATCTCGATCCTCGGCGCCGCCATCGACACCGTCGGCGGCCTCCAGGTCGGCCGGATGCGCATCGAACTGCCCGGCCGCTACGAGGACAACGTCGTGCCGATCGGCTTCCTGCGCGAACAGGGCCTGCAGATCGACGTACTGGGCCAGGAGCCCGTTCTGCTGAAGGAAGGTGCCCGGCTGTGACCTGGTCCGAGATGCAGCCCCTGCTGGAGCAGGCGTGTTGGGACACCCTCTACATGGTCGGCTGGTCCACCCTCATCGCCGTCGTCGGCGGTCTCCCGCTCGGCATCCTGCTGGTCCTCACCGACCGGGGCGGCCTGCTCCAGAACGTCCTCGCCAACAAGGTCATCGGGCAGATCGTGAACGTCGCCCGGTCGATGCCGTTCATCATCCTGATGGTCGCGCTGATGAGCTTCACGCGCTGGGTCACCGGGACGACCATCGGCCGCGAGGCCGCCATCGTGCCGCTCGCGATCGGCGCGATCCCGTTCTTCGCGCGGCTTGTCGAGACGAATGTCCGCGAAGTGGACGGCGGGCTCGTGGAGGCCGTCCAGTCGATGGGCGGCAACACCTGGACCGTCGTGCGCAAGGTCCTCGTGCCCGAGTCCCTGCCGTCGGTCATCGCGAGCACCACGACCACGATCGTCGCCCTCATCGGCTACTCCGCCATGGCCGGCACGGTCGGCGCGGGCGGCCTCGGCGACATCGCCATCCGCTACGGCTTCCAGCGCTTCGAGACCGAGCTGATGTGGATCACGGTCGCGATCCTCGCCGTCGTCATCTCCCTCATCCAGTCCGCCGGCGACTACGCGGCCCGCTCCCTGCACCGCCGCGGCGGCCGGTCGGGCCCGGCGCCGAAGCTGCGGCTGCTGAAGGCCTCGACGGCCACGAGCAAGACCGTCTGAGCCCCTCCCAGATCTCCCCGTAACACCACCACGGGGTCGCACCACCCATATGGAAAGGCACTTTTCGTGCGTAACACCGCCAAGATCACCGCTGCCGTCCTCGCCGCCGGAGCCCTCACCCTCGGGCTCGCCGCCTGCGGCTCGGACAAGGACTCCGGCTCCGACGCGAGCGCCCCGCTGAAGGTCGCCGCCACGCCCACCCCGCAGGGCGAGATCCTCACCTACGTCAAGGACAACCTCGCGAAGAAGGCCGGCCTCGAACTCGAGGTCAAGGAGTTCACCGACTACGTGACGCCGAACACGGCCGTCCAGCAGGGTGAGGTCGACGCCAACTACTTCCAGCACCAGCCGTACCTGGACGACTTCAACAAGAAGAACGGCACCGACATCGTCGCCGTGCCGAACGCCACGGTGCACCTGGAGCCGCTCGGCGTGTACTCCCAGGGCGTCAAGAAGCTGACGGACCTGAAGAAGGGCGCCACCGTCGCCCTGCCGAACGACACCACCAACGAGGCCCGCGCGCTGAAGCTGCTCGAGGCCAACGGTGTCATCGAGCTCAAGGCAGGCGTCGGCTACGAGGCGACCCCGAAGGACATCGCCTCCAACCCGAAGGACCTCCAGTTCAAGGAGCTTGAGGCGGCCCAGCTGCCGCGCTCCCTCAGCGACGTCGACGCCGCCGTCATCAACGGCAACTACGCGCTGGAGGCGGACCTCAGCCCCGCCGCGGACGCCATCGCCGCCGAGTCGGCCAAGGACAACCCGTACGGCAACTTCCTCGCCGTGAAGAAGGGCAACGAGGACGACCCGCGCGTCAAGAAGCTCGCGAAGCTGCTGACCTCGCCCGAGGTGAAGAAGTTCATCGAGGACAAGTACGACGGTGCGGTCGTCGCCGCGTTCTAAGAGGTCAAGCGTTATCTGACGGTGCGTATGACGCGTATCGCCACGCACGGGGTCCACTCCTTCACCCGGTGTGGACCCCGTGGTGCGGTTCAGTGCTTTCATGCTGCATGCTGGGCAGTTCAGCAGCCTTGAACGTTCGTCGAAGGTTACGGAGCGTCGCATGACTAGCACCTTCCCCTACATCTCCATCAGCACGGAGCGGTTGGTGCTGCGCCCCCTTGACGAGGACGACGTGCCCGCGCTGGCCGAGATGATGAACGACGAACAGGTCGGCGCATGGACCGACGTCGGGCAGCCCTTCACCGAGGAGGGCGCCCGCACCTGGATCGCCGAGTACGCCCCGACGGAGCGCGAGTCCGGCCGCGGACTCGACCTCGCCGTCACCGAGTTCCTCACCCAGCGCCTGGTCGGCGTCGTCCAGCTGACGAAGACGAACTGGCATGTGCGCGCCACCGAGCTGTCGTACATCGTCGCCCCCTGGGCCCGTGGCGAGGGCTACGCCTCCGAGGCCGCGCTCGCCACAGCCCAATGGCTGTTCACCGACCAGAAGTTCGAGCGCATCGAGCTGCGCACGGCCGCCGACAACACCGCCTCCCAGCAGGTCGCCCAGAAGATCGGCTGCATCAGCGAGGGAGTCCTGCGCAACGCGTGCATAGCGCACGTCCGCACGGACGACGGCACCTGGGCCGACGTACGCACCGACTTCATCGTGTGGAGCCTCCTGCCGGAGGACCTCGACGGCGCCGGTGAGCAACTGGCCGACAGCGGCGGCTTCACGTCGTTCGGCGAGTGGAACTGACGAAAAACGAACCCGTCGGCAGGGTCGGTGCCGAGCCGCTGACCAGGTACCCTCACGGAGCCTGCCCCTCGGGCTGCCCTGCAACGACCTGCGCAAACCCTGGAGACTGACGACGATGGCCGACCGCGTCACGGTGATCGGCTGGGACGGCTCGCCCCTGACGGCCGCGGCCCGCTCAGCCCTCGGCGCCGCCACGCTGGTGGCCGGTGCCGCCCACCACCTGGCGCTCCCCGAGGTGCCGCCCGACGCCGAGCGCATCCGCCTCGGCAGTGTCTCCCTCGCCGCCCGCCGCATCGCGGGCCACCGCGGCACCGCGGTCGTGCTGGCCGACGGCGACCCCGCCTTCTTCGGCGTCGTACGGACCCTGCGCGCGCCCGAGTTCGGCCTGGAGGTCGAGGTCGTCCCCGCCGTCTCCTCGGTCGCCGCCGCCTTCGCCCGCGCCGGTATGCCCTGGGACGACGCACAAGTGGTCGTCGCACACCGGCGCACCCTGCGACGCGCGGTGAATGTGTGCCGCGCCCACACCAAGGTCGCTGTCCTCACCTCACCGGGCGCCGGCCCCGCCGAACTCGGCCTGCTCCTGGAGGGCGTCCACCGCACCTTCGTGATCTGCGAGGAACTGGGCACCGAGCGGGAACAGGTCACCGTCGTCACCTCCGACAAGGCCGCCGACCACACCTGGCGCGACCCGAACGTCGTCATCGTCATCGGCGGCCACGCCGGTACCGCGGAGGCCGGGGAGTGGATCGCCGGCCGCGACCCCAGCACCGGACCGCGCGGTTGGACACTGCCCGCCGAGTCCTACGGCGGACTCATGAGCGAGAGCGAACTCGAACCGCTGCGCGCCGCCCAACTCGCCCGCCTCGGCCCGCGCGTCGGCGACCTCGTGTGGGACATCGGCTGCGCCAGCGGCGCCTTCGCCACCGAGGCCGCCCGGGCCGGCGCCGCCGTCATCGCCGTCGACCGCGACCCGCAGGCGTGCACGCGCACCGAGGCCAACGCACGCGCGTTCGGGGTCCAGCTCCAGATCGTCCACGGCACCGCCCCGCACGTCCTGGAGAACCTTCCCGAGCCGGACGTCGTCCGCGTCGGGGGCGGGGGAGCGGCCGTGGTGTCGGCCGTCGCCGACCGGCGCCCGCAGCGCATCGTCACGCACGCCGCGACCCGCGACGACGCCGAACTCATCGGCCGCGGCCTCTCCGAACACGGCTACGAGGTCGAGTGCTCCCTTCTCCAGTCCGTCGAACTCGACACCCGGGCCTGGACGGAGCGCGAGCGCAGTGTCGCCTTCCTGCTCACCGGGCAGTCGGGACCGCGCCCGGCGCCTCGTTGAGCGACGGCGGCAGGGCGACGGGCGGGCACCGGCCGATCGCACGGCGTGACCGTCCACCCTCCCCGTGATCCTGTTGTCGTACCGCGCGCGGTAGGCTGGCCGATCGTTGTACCGCACTCGGTCGCCCGGCTATTCGTCGGTCAATGTCCGGAAAAACATGCCCTGTTTGGGGTGGGTGTGGTACGGCGAAACCGGAGGACGCGCAACGTGGCGCAGTCCACATCGGCCTGTCGCGGATCAAGCTGTCGCGACGGACGAATGACCACGACAATGCCACTCAATGGCTTTGTCGCCTTTTCGGGACGGGTCGTTCGTGCCGCTGGGCAAGCACGCTCGTTCTTCACTGCGGGGGCGGTCGGTGCGCCGTTCCCGGTGAGCTGGTCGTATAAGCACTAACCGATGGGCGAGGGGTACGCATGACCGACACCGGCCAGGTCCCGGGCGAAGGGCTGCCGGAGAGCGCAGGCACGGTGGAGCAGCCGGGCGTCCCCGCGGCGCACGGTACGTACACCTACCTCTCCGAGACCACCGCCGAGGACGAAGACCTGCTGATGCCCGGCACCCAGGGTGCCTGGGGCAACGAGGTCGCCCCGCCCATGCCGGAGCCGGTCGTCGAGGCCCTGCACGAGCCGGGCGCGCACGAGATGTCCGGCCGCGACAGCGGCTCGGTCGACCTCAGCGCGGTCCGCCTCCCGGGCCCGACGGCACCCACGTCGCCGATCCCGCCGATCACCCCGCGGCGCCCCCTGCACCTCGGCCCGCCCATCCCGGACGCCTCCGCGAGCCCCGTCCGCTCCCTCGCCGACCGCGGCGCCGTCGGCGCACCGGTCCGCCAGGCCGGCCCGGTCCCGGCGAGCCCCGAGCACCTGGACGCCACGGTCCCCCAGCCGGCGGCACCCTGGGGCGCCGCCGCCCAGCCTCCGGCCCCCGGGCCGTCGAGCACGGAGGCGCCGGCTGCCGAAACGGTTATTCCCACGGAGCGGCCCGTGGGTGTGGCGCAGGCGGCGGTCGCTCGGGTGGCCGGGTCTGCTCCGCACGAGGGCGTGTACGCCGGACAGGAGCCGGCTGGGTCCGCCGTCGACGCTGCCGGGGTCGCGCCGGTCGCCGAGGCGGTGCACGGCCAGGACGGTGCGCACGGGCCGGTGGCCTCGGGTGCCGCGGAGGCCAGCGGGGTCGGGGCTGTTCCCGGTGCCGACGGGGGCGCGGGAGCCGTGCCCGCGGCCGCTGACGCCGCGCCGATGAACGTGTCCGTGCCGGCTGCTGGGCCCGTGCCCGGCGGGGACGGTGGCGTGCTTGGCGGACAGGTTCCCGGTGCCGGTGAGGTGCCGGAGGGTGGCGCTGAGGTCGGGCAGGGTCCGGTGGGCGCTGAGGGCGCTGAGAGCACTGAGGGTCCGGTTGGCGCTGGTGGCGCTGGTGGCGCCGGGGTCGCTGACGCTCCGGAGGCCGCCGAGCCGCTCGTGGCCGGCGAAGCGGCCGTCGGTGAGGCAGCCGTTCCGGTCGCCGAAGCCGCGCAGCAGGTTACCGAGGGCTCCATGCCCGAGGCCGCCCAGCCTTCCGAGATGCCCGCGGCCGAGGCCGGCGACGTGATCGCCGATGCGGGCCAAGTCACCGAAGGCGCCACCGGTGATGCCGCTCAGGTCGCCGAGGCCCCTGTCGCTGCGGCTGCTCAGGTTGCCGAGGCCCCTGTTGCTGCGGCTGCTCAGGTTGCCGAGGCCCCTGTTGCTGCGGCCGCCCAGGTCGCCGCAGCCCCCGCCGCCGAGGCCGGTCACATGGCCGACGCCTCCGCCTCGCAGGGCCGGCCGCTTCCCGAGGCCGCGGCTCCCGACGCCGGCCAGGTTCACGGCGCTCCCACTCCCGACGCCGCACAGGTCCCCGGCGCCCCCCAGCCCTCCGACGCCGTAGCTCCCGCCTCCGCAGAAGCCCCCGTACAGATCGCCGAGCCCCAGGCACCACAGGCGGTCCCCTCTCCCGAGGCCGTTCTGCCGCCTGAGGGCGCCCTGCCGCCCGCGGCAGCGCAGTTCCCGGAGGCTCCACAGGCGCCCGAAGCGGCTCAGCACCCCGACGCCGCCCAGGCTCTCCCGGACGCCTCTCAGGCTCCCCTGCTCGTGGACGCCGAGCCCGTCGCTCAGGCCCCGCAGCCGGGTGACGGCGTCCCCGCGCCCACCGACGGCGCCCCCGCGACCGTAGCCGCCGAAGCGATCCCGCGGCCCACGGACGCGGCTCAGCCCGCCCAGCAGGACGCCCCCGCCGCCCCTGCCGAGCCGCCCGCTCAAGACCCGCAGCAGGCACCGGCCCCCGAGACCTTCCCGGACGCCGGCCTCGCACCGGTTCCCGAGGCCCTCCCGGACGCCATCCCTGCACCGGCTCCCGAAGCCGTCCTCGCGCAGGCCCAGCAGCACCCCACGCAGGACGGAGTTCCGGTGAACGCCGACGCCGACGCCGACGCCGACCCCGCCGGCCGGGCCGCGGACGCGAGTGCGCCCGCCGCCGACGCGGAAGCCCTCGTAGCGGACCCCGAAGCGGCCGCCGACCCCGCAGCCGCCGCGGACCCGACAACTGCCGCGGACCCGGCACCCCTTGCGGCCCCGGCACCCGACGCCACCCCGTCGGCCCCGCTCCCGGACGCCGCTCGCACCCCGGACGGCGAACCGACCGGAGCCTCCCAGCCGACCGCTGCGGCGCCCCAGCCCCTCGCCGCCGCAACCGTCGCCCCGGACGCCACCGAGTCCCAGGCGGCCCCGGCGGAGGGCGTCACGGCCGAGACCTCCGAGCCGTTCCTCGCCGAGCCCGCCGGTCCGCAACTCCGGGCCCAGCCCCACCCCGTCCAGCTCGCCGAGGACCCCTCGCAACCGGGCGTCGAGCCCACGGCGTCCGGCGAAACCGAGGCCGAGCCCGTCGCCGTGCTGCCGAGCGGCATCCCGCAGGAGTCGGCGCCCGACCAGCCCCTGGGCCAGTTCGTGCCGGTCGAGGGCTCGGTGCCGACCACCCCGCACCTCGCCCCGACCCCGCCGCAGCCGATGGTGCTGCCGGTGACGGAGGGACCCGGCCCCGCCGCCACGGTGCCCGCGCCCCGGGACGGCGACCCCGCACTCGTACAGCAGGCCGACGACCTGGACACCCGGGCCGCCGATCAGGAAGACCAGGAAGAGCAGGCGGAAGAGAGCACGGCCGTGGTCGAGGAAACACGACAGCCCACCGGTCCCGCGGCGCCCGCCTACGACGACGCCGAACGCGAGGCCGTGCTCAAGGTCATGCGTGAGCGCCGCGACATCCGCAACGGCTTCCGCAGCGACCCCATCCCGCACGAGGTCCTGCTCCGGGTCCTGGAGGCCGCCCACACCGCGCCCTCCGTCGGCCACTCCCAGCCCTGGGACTTCGTCGTCATCCGCTCGGCGGAGACCCGCCGCACCATGCACGAACTGGCGATGCGTCAGCGCGACGCGTACGCCAAGTCCCTCCCCAAGGGCCGCGCGAAGCAGTTCAAGGAACTGAAGATCGAGGCCATCCTCGACACCCCGGTGAACATCGTGGTCACCGCCGACCCGACCCGCGGCGGCCGCCACACCCTCGGCCGGCACACCCAGCCGCAGATGGCCCCGTACTCCGCCGCGCTCGCCGTCGAGAACCTCTGGCTGGCCGCCCGCGCCGAGGGCCTCGGCGTCGGCTGGGTGAGCTTTTTCGACGAGCGCGAGATGGTCCGCTCGCTGGGGCTGCCCGAGCACCTCGAAGTCATCGCCTACCTGTGCGTCGGTTATGTCGACGAGTTCCCGGACGAGCCCGAGCTGCTCCAGGCCGGCTGGTCCAAGCGCCGCCCGCTGTCGTGGGTCGTCCACGAGGAGACGTACGGCCGCCGCGCCCTGCCCGGCGAGGAGCCGCACGACCTGCTCGCCGAGACCGTCGCCCAGATCCGCCCGCTGGACGCCAAGGCGCTCGGCGAGGCCTGGGAGCGGCAGAAGCGGATGACGAAGCCGGCCGGCGCGCTCGGCATGCTGGAGATCATCTCCGCGCAGCTGTCCGGGCTCTCGCGCCAGTGCCCGCCGCCCATCCCGGAGCCCGCGGCCGTCGCGATCTTCGCCGGTGACCACGGTGTGCACGCCCAGGGCGTCACCCCCTGGCCCCAGGAGGTGACGGCCCAGATGGTCGCCAACTTCCTCGGCGGCGGCGCGGTCTGCAACGCCTTCGCCGGCCAGGTGGGTGCCGAGGTGTGCGTCGTCGACGTCGGCGTCGCGGCCGACCTCCCGGCCACCCCCGGCCTGCTGCCCCGCAAGGTCCGCGCGGGCACCTCGGACATGACGACCGGCCCCGCGATGACCCGCGAGGAGGCCAAGCAGGCCATCGAGGTCGGCATCGAGACCGCCCGCGACCTGGTGGCGGCCGGCAACAAGGCGCTGCTCACGGGCGAGATGGGCATCGCCAACACGACCGCGTCGGCCGCCCTGATCTCCGTCTTCACGGGCGCGGACGCCGCCGAGGTCACCGGCCGCGGCACCGGCATCAACGACGAGACGCTGGCCCGCAAGACCGAGGTCGTGCGCCGCGCGATCGAGGTCCACCAGCCCGACCCGGCCGACCCCATCGGCGTCCTCGCCGCGATCGGCGGATTCGAGCACGCCGCGCTCGTCGGCCTCCTGCTGGGCGGCGCGTCGCTGCGCACGCCGGTGATCCTCGACGGCGTCAGCGCCGGTGCCGCCGCACTGGTGGCCCGCGCGATCGCCCCCGAGGTTCTCGCCGCCTGCATCGCGGGCCACCGCAGCGCCGAACCCGGCCATGTGGCCGCCCTCAACAAGCTGGGCCTGCGCCCGCTGGTCGACCTCGACCTCCGCCTCGGCGAGGGCACGGGCGCCCTCCTCGCCCTCCCGCTGGTGCAGAGCACGGCGCGGGCGATGCACGAGGTGGCGACGTTCGACTCGGCCGGCGTCACGGAGAAGTAGCCGCGTGACTGGGGACCCGGGGAAGCACACCCCGGGTCCCCAGTCACGTCGCCGTCCGCGCCCAGCCACCGGACACCCGAACCGTCAGAACCGCCCGCAGCATAAAATCCGCACGTCAGGGCATCGCACCGCCGCCGCAAAAGGGAGCCGCACCCTCATGGCCGAAAATCCCGCCTACCCCGTAGGCCTCCGCCTCACCGGCCGCCGGGTCGTCGTCCTCGGCGGCGGCCAGGTGGCCCAGCGCCGCCTGCCGGCCCTCGTCGCGGCGGGCGCCGACGTCCTCCTGGTGTCCCCCGAGGCGACCCCGTCGGTCGAGGCGATGGCGGACGCGGGCGAGCTCACCTGGCACCGGCGCCGCTACGCGGACGGCGACCTCGCCGACGCCTGGTACGCCCTGATCGCCACCAGCGACCGCGAGGCCAACACCGCCGCCTCCGCCGAGGCCGAGCGCCACCGCGTGTGGTGCGTCCGCTCCGACGACGCCGACGCGGCCACCGCCTGGACCCCGGCCACCGGCCACAGCGAGGGCGTCACGGTCGCCGTCCTCACCACCGACGCCCGCGGCCGCGACCCCCGGCACACCGCCGCCATCCGCGACGCCGTCGTCGAGGGCCTGCGCGACGGCACCCTCGTCGCCCCGCACCACCGCACCCGCACACCCGGCGTCGCCCTCGTCGGCGGCGGCCCCGGCGACCCGGACCTGATCACCGTGCGCGGCCGCCGGCTGCTCGCCGAGGCCGACGTCGTCATCGCCGACCGCCTGGGCCCGCGCGACCTGCTCGCCGAACTCCCGCCGCACGTCGAGGTCATCGACGCGGCGAAGATCCCGTACGGCCGCTTCATGGCCCAGGAGGCCATCAACAACGCCCTGATCGAGCACGCCAAGCAGGGCAAGTCCGTCGTACGGCTCAAGGGCGGCGACCCCTATGTCTTCGGCCGAGGCATGGAGGAGCTGCACGCCCTCGCCGAGGCCGGCATCGCCTGCACCGTCGTCCCCGGCATCTCCAGCTCGATCTCGGTCCCGGGCGCGGCCGGCATCCCCGTCACCCACCGCGGCGTCGCACACGAATTCACGGTGGTCAGCGGGCACGTAGCCCCTGACGACGAGCGCTCCCTGGTCGACTGGCCGTCGCTGGCCAGGCTCACCGGCACCCTCGTCATCCTCATGGGCGTCGACAAGATCGGGAAGATCGCCGAGACACTCGTCGCGCACGGAAAGTCCCCGGACACCCCGCTCGCCCTGATCCAGGAGGGCACCACGGCCGCCCAGCGCCGGGTGGACGCGACGCTCGCGACGGTCGCCGAGACCGTCCGCGCGCAGGAGGTCAGGCCGCCGGCGGTCATCGTCATCGGCGACGTCGTGAACGTCGGACCGACCCCCTCCGCGTAACCGCAGGTAACCCAACCCGTCCCGAACCGTTGGCACCGCACCCAGGACAAGGCAGTATCACTCTGTGGCCGATCTCATCACCGTCGATGACCCCACCGACCCGCGCCTGCGCGACTACACGGGCCTGACCGACGTCGAACTGCGCCGCAAGCGAGAACCGGCCGAGGGCCTGTTCATCGCCGAGGGCGAGAAGGTCATCAGACGGGCGAAGGAAGCCGGCTACGAGATGCGGTCGATGCTGCTGTCGGCCAAGTGGGTCGACGTCATGCGCGACGTCATCGACGAGCTCCCGGCCCCGGTGTACGCGGTCAGCCCGGAGCTCGCCGAGCAGGTCACCGGTTATCACGTGCACCGCGGCGCGCTCGCCTCCATGCAGCGCAAGCCGCTGCCGACGGCGACCGAGCTGCTGCAGTCCGCCCGCCGCGTGGTCGTCATGGAGTCGGTCAACGACCACACCAACATCGGCGCCATCTTCCGCTCCGCGGCCGCCCTGGGCATGGACGCGGTCCTGCTCTCGCCGGACTGCGCGGACCCGCTGTACCGCCGCAGCGTCAAGGTCTCCATGGGCGCGGTCTTCTCCGTGCCGTACGCCCGCCTCGACACCTGGCCCAAGGGCCTCGAGTCGGTCCGCGAGGCCGGTTTCACCCTCCTCGCCCTCACCCCCGACGAGAAGGCCAAGACCCTCGACGAGGCCGCCCCGCACCGCATGGACCGGGTCGCGCTGATGCTCGGCGCCGAGGGCGACGGCCTCTCCACCCAGGCCCTGGTCGCCGCCGACGAATGGGTCCGCATCCCGATGGCCCACGGAGTCGACTCCCTCAACGTCGGCGCGGCCGCCGCGGTCGCCTTCTACGCGGTGGCCACCGGCCGCCCGCGGCTCCAGGACCCGCGCACATGAGCCGCGGTGAGGCGATCGTCGCGGTCCTGCTGCGCGCCGGCCGCGTCCTCGCGATCCGCCGCGGCCCGGGCGTCGCACGCCCCGGCTACTGGCAGCCCGTGAGCGGCAGGATCGAGCCGGGGGAGACCCGGCGCGACGCCGTCGCCCGGGAGGTCCGCGAGGAGGTCGGCCTCACCGTCGTTCCCCTGGCCGAGGTCTGGGAGTCGGAGACCGACGACGGCAGCTTCCGGCTGCACTGGTGGACGGCGCGGGCCGAGACGGGTGACGTGGTGCGCGACCCCGACGAGGTCGCCGAGGCCCGCTGGGTCACACCGGGGGAGTTCCTGTCTCTGAGCCCGGTCTTCGAGGGCGACCGGGAGTTCTTCGAACGGATCCTGCCCCGGCTCCTCTGACACCGCGCACCCCGGGAAGGACCCGCGGGGCACCTACTCCGGAATCTCGAACGTCGACTCGTACCGCTCGGACATCGTGTCCTGGTCCAGCGGTTCGAAGTCCGGGTCCACCTGCTCCTGCTTCGGACGTACGACGTCCCTGTCGCCGTCCCCGCCGAGTCCGCGGTCCGGCCCCTGGCAGCCCTGGGCCGCGGCGATGCCGAGCGCCACGAGCAGCGTCACCACGACGAACACGAACAGCCGCTGCCTCAGCAGCTGAGGGTTGGCGGGCCGTCGCCCCGTCCCCGTGTTCCGGGGAGCCGGACGCCCGTTGCCGCCGCGGGGAGCGGGCCGGCTGCCGTTGGGGGAGCGGGGCGAGGTGCGCGGACCGGGCATCGGGCGGCCCCCGGGGCGGCCCGCCGCCGTACCGCTCTGCGGACCGCCGGCGCCCCGCTGCGGCGGGGCCGTGTCACGGGCGGGGCCAGGGACGCGCGGGCCGCCGGTGCCCCGCGGCATGCCGCCGGTGCCGCGCGGCGGGGGAGTGCCCTGCGCGCGCCGCTGGGTACGCTGCTGATCGGCGTAGGTGTCGGCGAGCCGCCCGGTCGGCCGGTCCGACTCCGGGGAACGCTGTGCGGGCGGGCGTACGTCCGCGAACCCCTGCGCCTCCCGGGCCGCGATCTCCTTCAACCGCAGCGAGAGCTGAAGGGTGCTCGGCCGGTCCTCGGGATCCTTCGCCAGACAGGCCCGCACCAGCGGGGCCAGCGCGTCCGGTACGCCGTGCAGCTGCGCCTCCTCGTGCACGACGCGGTACAGCATCACCTCGGAACTGCCGTGCCCGAAGGGCGAGTCACCCATCGACGCGTACGCGAGCGTGGCGCCCAGCGAGAACACGTCCGTGGCCGGGGTGACGGCGGCGCCGCGCACCTGCTCGGGAGCGAGGAAGCCCGGCGAGCCGACCGCCGTGCCGACGTGGGTGAGGGTCGAGGCCCCCGTCGCCCAGGCGATGCCGAAGTCGATGATCCTCGGCCCCTTGGGGGACAGCAGGATGTTGGACGGCTTCAGATCCCGGTGCACGACACCGGCCTCGTGGACGGCGACCAGTCCTTCGCTCAGGGCGGCCCCGACGGCGGCGACCTCCGCGGCGCCCAGCGCGCCCTCGTCGGCGACCTTGTCGTGCAGGGAGGGACCGGGCACGTACTGCGTGGCGAACCAGGGGCGCTCGGCCTCAAGGTCGGCGGCCACCAGCCGGGCCGTGCAGCCGCCGCGAATCCGCCGTGCCGCCGAGACCTCACGCGCGAAGCGCGAGCGGAACTCCTGGTCCTCCGCCAGATCGGGCCGGATCACCTTGAGTGCGACCCGCTGCCCCTTCTTGTCGGAGCCCAGGTAGACGACGCCCATGCCACCCGCGCCGAGCCGTCTGTGAAGCCTGAACGAGCCGACGACGCGCGGGTCCTCGCGCCTCAGGCGCATCATCGCCATGTTCATCCCCGCTGCCCGGTCCGTCTGACGAGCCACAGCTTACGTTTCCGCGGGCCGCCGTGCGCAGAGGCCGCGCCCTCTCGGCGCGACGGATTGTCAGTGGTGGGTGGGAGACTTGAAGGGTGGTCAGAGGGTGGGCGAACAGGGCGACTTAGCAGCGGAGGTGCCCCCAACCACCCGTGACGAAAGGGGGATTGGGCCCGTGAAGGGTGATCGCGTGGAGATAGTCGTGGACGCCGGGGACACGACGCGCACGTACGAGGTGGTGGCGAGCAGGGCGGGCCGCAGGGTGGAGACGGCGGTGCGTCGAGGTGTCGTGGAAGTGAGCGAAGTCACGCGAAGCGGGACTGTGGTGCGTACGGCGCGCTTCATGGCGAACCGGGTCCTCGCGCTGGTCGAGCAGCCGATCCCGCGGGAGGACGGCTCGGAGCGGAGCCATGAGAAAGCGGGGCACACCGGGCGTCCCCTCGGGGATGACCCCGAGACCTAGGACCTCGTCTCCACCCAGGGGAGTACTCCGCAGGTCATGGCTCATCCTCCGGGAGGCCCGCCAATCGGTACGAGGGCATGACGTGCCGGGGCGGCCACGCGCCTAGATTTGAGGTCAAGCGGCGGGTGCAGCACTCGTCCCCCGAGGTCAGACACCCGCCGCTGCAAACGACAACTGACACAGGTCAGGAGAGGGGCCATGGCCCAGACGGCACCGCGGACAGTGATCCGCATGCAGGAGCGCACGTGGCTGCGCCCCCGTCGCCAGGGCCGCCGCCACCCCCTGGTGGCGACACTCATGGCCCTTCCCCTGGCGGCCCTGCTCCTCCTCGTCTTCGACGGCTGGGAGACAGTGGCCACACAGGCGTCGTCCGTGGGCGTGATGCTGGGGCGCTGAGCGGCGACCCCAGGCCCGGAAGAGCGGTCCGGGCGGGGACATCCACCCATGAAACCCCGTGGGGACGGGGGTGCGGCGGACGGCACAAATGCCGGCGCAGCTGGGGAGCTGCGCCGGCATTGCTTTTCCCTGAAACACACGGGGCCGTTTTCAACACGGCCCGCATCATCGATGCTCCCGGTGGTCGGACTCTGGGCTCCCTGTCCAGGCCGACCCGCATCATCCGGCCCGCCTGGTACCCAGGCCCAGGGCCCCTTCCAGACGCCGGCCCGTATCATCCAGCCCGTCCGGCGTTCGAGGACGAGGCCCCTTCAGGGCCGAAGCGGGGGTCCGAGCACGCCGAGCACGCCGAGCACGCCGAGCACGCCGAGCACGCCGAGCACGCCGAGCACGCCGAGCACGCCGAGCACGCCGAGCACGCCGAGCACGCCGAGCACGCCGACAGAGACTGCCCCCGGCGCCCAGCGACCCGGCTAAGCCAACCCGCGCACAAGGGACCCCGTGACCTCCACCCCGCTCCTGCCCGACCTCACCGCTCAGGCGATAGCCGCGGCCCACTCACGTACGTCCGCCTGTCCCTGCGGAGCCACCGTCACGCTCGCCGAACGCCCCGACGCCACCGTCGTCCGGCACGCGGACACCGTCGCCAAGGCCCACGCCCCGGACATCGACGTCACCGCCCTGGCGTCCCGCATGTCCGCCGCCACCCGCCTCCCCGAGATCCTCCTGCCCCCGCTCACCCCCATACCCGTCGACCTCCACGACCGGCCCGTGAGCTTCTGGCCGTACGGCACCCCGGTCGACCCGGAAGACCCGGACGCTGCCCCCTGGGAAGCGGCCGCCACCCTGCTTGCCCGCCTCCACCGCACCCCCGCACCCGTTCCGCTCCCTCCCATGCGCGGACCCGCCAAGGCGGCCCTCGCCCTGTCCCGCCTCCGCGCGACCACCGACGGCACCCTCGCCACCCCCGTCCTCCGCGCCTGGGACACCCTCCCCGCCTGGGCCCGCGACGAGGCCCCCCAGCCCGACCCCGCCACCCTCTGCCACGGCGACCTCCACCTCGGCCAGCTCGTCCGGCACCCGGCCCCGGACGGCCCCTGGCGGCTCATAGACGTCGACGACCTCGGCCTGGGAGTGCCGGCCTGGGACCTGGCCCGACCGGCCGCCTGGTTCGCGTGCGGGCTGCTGCCGCCCGACGAATGGCACCGGTTCCTCACCGCCTACCGCACCGCCGGCGGCCCGGCCGTGCCCGCCGCCGGCGACCCCTGGCCCGCGCTGGACGTCCCCGCCCGCGCCCTCACCGTGCAGACCGCCGCCCGAGCGATCACCAAGGCCGCCGCCGAGGGGCGCCGCCCGGACGAGACCGAGCAGGCACTGATCGACGCCTGTGACCGAATGGCTTCCGTCCCCCCGGAGTTGGTCCGAGAAGAGGCGAAGTAGGGTGCAACCGACCGCAGCCGGACAGAGTCTGTCCTGGCGATACACGAAGCAGGACCGACCGGCGAGGAGTTGAACCGACCATGCAGTGTCCGAAGTGCCATGCGCCGATGCACACGTACAACCGCAATGGTGTCCAGATCGAGCAGTGCAGTGGCTGCCGCGGCATCTTTCTCGACTACGGCGAGCTGGAGGCGCTGACCCGCCTGGAGTCCCAGTACGCCCAGCCCGCCCCGCCGCCTCCGGCCGCCCCGCAGGCCTACCCGGCCGCCGCCCCGCCGGCCCCTGCCTGGGGCGCCCCGCACGGTGGCCACCACGGTCACTACGGCCACAAGCGCCACAAGAGCTTCGGCCGCATGCTGTTCTCCAGCTGAGCCGCAGCAGGCCACGAAGACCACGAAGAAGCCCCCGGTCGTGCGACCGGGGGCTTCGGTGTGTGGACGATACTGGGATTGAACCAGTGACCTCTTCCGTGTCAGGGAAGCGCTCTCCCGCTGAGCTAATCGTCCTCGGGACCGTGATCGACGATCGACCTGAAGATCACGGAGTGCTGCGTGCGCGATACTGGGATTGAACCAGTGACCTCTTCCGTGTCAGGGAAGCGCTCTCCCGCTGAGCTAATCGCGCGGGGGGATCCGAAGATCCAGTGGACGATACTGGGATTGAACCAGTGACCTCTTCCGTGTCAGGGAAGCGCTCTCCCGCTGAGCTAATCGTCCTTGGAGGTGGAGACGGGATTTGAACCCGTGTAGACGGCTTTGCAGGCCGTTGCCTCGCCTCTCGGCCACTCCACCAGGAGTGTAGGGGTTCGGGATGATCCCCTGTTCTTTCGAGCGGACGACGAGGCTCGAACTCGCGACCTCAACCTTGGCAAGGTTGCGCTCTACCAACTGAGCTACGTCCGCTTGTCGTTTCGTTCCGCTCCCGCGGCCCGGCGACGTGTTGAACTCTAGCGGATTCCGGGGCCAGCACAAAAACGCGTTTGTGCAGCGTGCTGCGCTGCACCTGCTCAGGGACCCGACGGAGCTGCCCGAGGGCACATGGCCAGGTCACCCGCGGGACACCGGCCATAGACTCGACTGCGTGCTCGACCTCCCTCCCCTCGCCCGCTTCGGCGACCGCGTCGCCACCGGCCTCCTCGATGTCACCAGCGACCCCGCGGCCCTGGACTCCAGTGGTTTCTGGGCCGTCTGCGCCGACTTCGAGGGCGGTCTGACCTGCGCCCGCTTCCGGGACGTACGCGAGGAGCCCGTGCCCGCCCCGCTGCCGGGGCAGTGGCCGGGCCCCACCGCCGATGACTGGACGTCGTCCCTCGATCGCGCCGCGTACACGGCGGGCGTGCGGCGGATCCGTGAGTACATCGCGGCCGGCGAGGTCTATCAGGCGAATCTGTGCCGGGTGCTGAGCGCGCCGATCGGGGCGGGCGCCGATGTGGACGCCCTGACCGCCCTGTTGGCCCTCGGCAACCCCGCCCCGTATGCAGGAACGATCCGGCTGCCGGGGCACGGAGTCGAGATAGCCACCGCCTCTCCCGAACTCTTCCTGCGGCGCGACGGACGTGTCGTCGAGTCCGGGCCGATCAAGGGCACCGGGCGCACCGAGGCGGACCTGCTGGAGAAGGACTTCGCCGAGAACGTGATGATCGTCGACCTGGTGCGCAACGACATCGGCCGTGTCTGCGCCACCGGGACCGTGACCGTCCCCGATCTGTGCGCCGTGGAGAAGCACCCGGGCCTCGTGCACCTGGTGTCCACCGTGCGCGGTGAGCTGCGGGCCGACGCCGGCTGGCCGGAGCTGCTCGGCGCCGCGTTCCCGCCCGGGTCGGTCACCGGAGCGCCCAAGTCGAGCGCGCTGCGGATCATCGACGAGCTGGAGACGGCGCCCCGCGGGCCGTACTGCGGCGGCATCGGGTGGGTCGACGCCGACCGCGGTGTCGCCGAGCTGGCCGTCGGGATCCGTACGTTCTGGATCGACCGGGGCGACGGAAGGCTGCGGTTCGGGACCGGCGCGGGGATCACCTGGGGTTCGGATCCCGAGGGGGAGTGGCGGGAGACCGAGCTGAAGGCGTCCCGGCTGCTCGCGGTAGCGTCGGGGGCGTACGAGGTGAGTGGAGAGGGACTGCAATCGTGAGGATCTGGCTCGACGGCGGGCTCCAGGACAGCGAGTCCGCCCGTGTCTCCGTCTTCGACCACGGGCTGACCGTGGGCGACGGCATCTTCGAGACCGTGAAGGCGGTGGCCGGCCGGCCGTTCGCACTGACCCGGCACCTCGACCGGCTGACCCGCTCGGCCCTCGGCCTGGGCCTGCCCGAGCCCGACCACGACGAGGTCCGCCGCGCCTGCGCCGCCGTCCTGGAGGCCAACCCGATGCCGCTCGGCCGGATGCGCATCACCTACACCGGCGGCCACGGCCCCCTCGGATCGGACCGCGGCGACCAGGGCCCGACCCTCGTCGTCGCCCTCGGCGAGACCACCCGCCGGCCCGACTCGACGGCCGTGATCACGGTCCCCTGGACCCGTAACGAACGCGGCGCCCTCACCGGCCTGAAGACCACCTCGTACGCCGAGAACGTGCTCGCTCTCGCCCGCGCCCATGAACGCGGCGCGAGTGAGGCGCTGTTCGCCAACACCGTCGGCCAACTCTGCGAGGGCACCGGCTCGAACGTCTTCGTCGTCCTGGACGGCGAGATCCACACCCCGCCGGTCGCCTCCGGCTGCCTCGCGGGCATCACGCGCGCGCTCACCGTCGAGTGGACCGGCGCCAGGGAGAGCGACCTGCCGCTGGACGCGCTGGAGCGGGCGGAGGAGGTCTTCCTCACCTCCACCCTGCGGGACGTCCAGGCCGTGCACCGCGTCGACGACCGCGAACTGCCGGGCGCACCGGGCCCGGTGACCGCCAAGGCCATGCGGATCTTCGAGGAGCGGTCCGGCGACGACCTGGATCCCTGAGGACCGGAAAATGGGCTGCCGAGCCTCGGCAGGGTGGGTAGAACACCCCTGATGACCACGACCCTGCGGCCGACCGAGCCGCTTCAGCACAACGCGGACGGGACGCGCTCGCGCCGCTACCAGGTGTGCGTGAACAGCCGTCCCGTCGGCGGGATACGACTCGCCACGCACGCCGAGTACGGCCCGACGGTGGCCTGTGTCTCCGAGCTGCGCATCGAGGAACCCGACCGCAGGCGCGGGCGTGCCACGGTGGCCGCGCTGGCCGCGGAGGAGGTCCTGCGCGGCTGGGGCTGCAAGCGCGTCGAGGCCACCGTGCCGGGCGACGCCGACGTCGCGCTACGGCTCGCCCGGGCCCTCGGGTACGTCGTGCGCAGCCGCAACATGACCAAGCGCCTGAACGGCACCCCGCCCGGGCTCCCCGCCGGCAGCGTGTCCCGGCCCATGACGGAGGCCGAGTTCGGCCCCTGGCTGGCCTATGAGCGCGAGGAGTTCGCGCGCAGCCTGATCGCGAGCGGGGTGCCCGCCGCCGACGCGCACAAGAAGGCGGACGACGGGCACAAGAAGTTCCTGCCGGACGGCCTTGCCACCGAGAACACGCTGATCAGCGTGCTGGAGCACGAGGGGGAGGCGGTCGGCAAGCTGTGGCTGGGCCTGTGGCCCGACACCGCGTACGTCCTCGATGTCGAGGCCGACCAGCGCTTCCGCGGACGTGGCCACGGCCGTGCCCTGATGCTGCTGGCCGAGGCGCAGGCCGCCGCCGGCGGCAAGGACCGGGTCGGTCTGCACGTCTTCGCCGGCAACGCCCCGGCGGAACGGCTGTACGAGTCGCTGGGCTACGAGACGACCGCGTACAACCTGGGCAAGGACCTGCTGTAGGGCCGAGCCGGGGCCGCCGGCTCGGCGCCGGTCCTGGAAGGCTCATGAAGATCTTGGTGAGCCTTCTAGAGCCTGTTCGCCGGCAGTCGGTCCGCGATCTCCTCGATGCGGGCGCGCAGGCCCTCCTGGCTCTTGCCGCCGTCGAGGCGCTCGCCGTCGATCACATAGGTCGGGGTGCCGGTCACGCCGATCGCCTTGCCCTCGGCCTGGTCGGCGTCGACGATCAGGATGTGCCGTCCGTCGATCAGGGCGATGTCGAACTCCTCGGCGTCCAGACCGAGTTCCCGGGCCACCTCGACCAGGAAGGGTTCTCCCTTACGGTCCAGCTCCTCGACCCGGCCGAGCACGGCCTCGACGTACTCCCAGCCCTTCCCCTGCTCCAGCGCCTCCTCGGCGGCCTGTGCGGCGGCGAAGGCGTGCTTGTGCTTCTCCAGCGGGAAGTGGCGCAGCCGCAGCTCCAGCCGGTCGCCGTAGCGGGCGCGCAGGGCACGGAGATCGTCCAGGGCGGTGCGGCAATCGGGGCACTGCAGCTCGCACCAGACGTCGAGGACGGGGGCGGCGGGACGGTCGGGGGAGGAGTCGCTCATGGCCCCAGTCTCCCAGCCCCGGCCCGCACGACCCAATCCGACCTGGGGCTTCGGCGGGGGCGGGTCCGGGTACCGCGACCCGACCGGCACCTGCGGAGGAGACGACCCGGAGATGTCCCTGATGTCGGGCCCAGGCATGGCCGGGCGGGGCCGGAACGGTGCAGGATGGAAGGGACGAAGTGCCCTGTCCCGACCTGGCATGCCTGGAGGCCCGGATGATTGCCGAGACCGTTTGTTCAGCCGTCGCCGCGGCCGGCCTGGGCATCGCGGCGGTCACGGCGTACCGCAAGCGTTTCCTCACGGCCACGCGCATCGCCGCGTACTCCCTGGTGCCCCTCGGCCTGGTGATGACCGGAGTCGTCGAGTGGCTGGCGGACACCGCGTTCAGCCCGACGGCCTGGGCGGGCTTCGGAGTCCTCGGAGTCGCATGGGTGCTGTTCATGACCACTCGGGCGGTGGAGCGCCGCCGCGGCGGTACGCGCAAGGAACGCAAGGAGGCCCGTGCCGCCGCGCAGCGTGACGCGGTGGCTCCGGCGGCCTCGGCGCCGTCGCTGGGCGCGGGCTCCCGTCAGCCGACCCGGCCCGCGACCGCGCCCAAGGCGGAGAGCGGGGACGACTTCAGCGACATCGAGGCCATCCTCAAGAAGCACGGCATATGACCCCTGCACAGGGGCTGAAACGACACAGTGGGTCGCGCCGCGGCCGTAAGTGATCAAGACTCGAAGCGGACATCACGGAATCCAGCGAACTCCCGCTCATTCCGGGCGTGTTGATCGCGCGGGGACGTGGATCTACGTCATCATCGCCGCGAGATGCTGGACACGACACAGAGCGAGGCCACTCCGTCTCAGGACGAGCCTCGTGGGTGCCTCTTCGCCCTTTCCCAGCCACCGCTGATGATCTTCCTTGCGGTGATCGGGTGTCTGCTCCTCATGGCTGCGCTGCACGATCTGCTGCTGCTCTGAGCCGTACCCGCGGTCCCCGGCGCCACCCGCCGGGGTCCGCGTCGACACACATCTCGCGCGTGGCAGGCGGCCGCTCAGCCGGCCGCTTCCTTGCGGCGCGCACGGTAGGCGGCCACATGCAGACGGTTCCCACAGGTGCGGCTGTCGCAGTAGCGCCGGGACCGGTTGCGGGAGAGGTCCACGAAGGCGTGCCGGCAGTCGGGCGCCTCGCAGCGGCGCAGTCGCTCCTCCTCGCCGGCGACCACGAAGAACGCCAGCGCCATGCCGCAGTCCGCCGCGAGATGGTCGGCGACGGAGGCGCCGGGGGCGAAGTAGTGCACATGCCAGTCGTAGCCGTCGTGGTCGGTGAGCCGCGGGGTGGTGCCCGCGGCGGCGACCAGCTCGTTGATCAGGCTCGCGGCGCTCCGGGCGTCCGGCGCCGCGAAGATCGCGGCGAACCGTGCCCGCACCTTGCGCACCGCCGACAGATCGAACTCCGAGAGGACCCCGACATCGCTGATTTCGTGCTTTCGTACGAAATCTTCCAGAGCGGCGACATCCGGCAGTCCGTCCGACGTCTCGTCCTCCGGCGCGGTGTTCACCAGATCCACCACGGCATCGAGCGCACACCGGGTGTCATGGGTGATCAGCACGTTACGCTCCCTGGCCTGGTGGTCGGGCGGGGTGCCCGCCGATGCTGGCCGATGGTAGTGGCTCGCGGAGCCCCAGCACGGGCCGCGCCCGTACGCGGCTTCCGATTACAACGCCACAGGAGCGCCGACGGTTCCCGCGAGAGCGGACCTCGTCAGGCTCGGGAGCCTCTCCCGCCCCGCGAGCGCCCCTGCCCCCCACGCACACCAGCGCCGCCCCCGCGGAGCGGAGACGGCGCTGCTGCGTGCCGTATGCGGTTGTCTTGGCCCGAGCCGTCTCCCCGAGTCGACGGCGCCGGGCGGTTCGTGGGGACCTCGCCCTAACTTTCCGCCAGGATGTGTGACAGCTCCTGATCGAGGTCGAAATGCCGATGCTCCGTACCGGGAGGCACGGCGGCATCCGTCCGCTTCAGGAACGACTCCAGGGCACGCGCGGGCGCCTCCAGCAGCGCCTCGCCCTCGGGAGAGCTCAGGGCGATGCAGACGACGCCCTGACCATGACTGCGCGACGGCCAGACGCGGACGTCGCCGGTGCCGGTGGGCCGATGCAGCCCCTCCGCAAGGAGGTCACGGGCGAACACCCACTCGACGGTCTCTTCGGCTCCGGTGTGGAAGGTGGCGTGCACGGCGTAGGGGTCGGCCGTGTCGTACCGCAGGCCTGCGGGGACAGGCAGGGAGGACTCGCTCGACACAACGAGGCGCAGGTGCAGCTCGCAGCTGACCGTGGTGTTCATAAGCGCCAGGGCCTTTCGCTCAGTGTGCGCTCGGGGATTCGCACGTCGGCGAAATCGACATGCCACCTACGGTGCCGTTGTAAACCCCTCTGAGTGTTTTGCGTGTCTTTACGTAACTCTTCCGGCCGAGAACCTGTTCGCGAGGTTCGCCCATTCCGGTGACTGGTTTCGGTCCGGTAGGGTTTGGCCGTATGAATACGGGGAGTAACGAGCCGGGTGATGTTGCCACGGCTGCAGACGGGACCGAAGTGGACGGAGCGAAGGACGACGGCGAGCAGGTTCTGGGCTCGCGAGCGCCGGCGTTCATCAAGGCGCGCCGTGTGCTGCACCTGAGCTGGCAGGTGGGCGTCTTCATCATCGGTCTCGCGATCGTGGGCGCCGGCATCATCATGCTGCCGCTGCCGGGCCCCGGCTGGGTCGTGATCTTCGGAGGCATGGCGGTCTGGGCGACCGAGTTCGTCTGGGCCCAGCTGGTGCTGCGCTGGACCAAGCGCAAGGTCACCGAGGCGGCCCAGAAGGCGCTCGACCCGAAGGTGCGCCGCCGCAACATCATCCTGACGTCGGTCGGCCTCGTGATCATCGGCGTGCTCGTCGGGACATACCTCTGGAAGTTCGGGATGGTCATGCCCTGGAAGATCGAGGACCAGTGATCCGCGAGGGGGGTGCGGGCGTCGGCCGGTGCGCGTTCGCGCTGGTCACGCGCACCCCCTGACATGGGGTAATGTTCTTTCTGCGCCCGGGCGATTAGCTCAGTGGGAGAGCGCTTCGTTCACACCGAAGAGGTCACTGGTTCGAACCCAGTATCGCCCACCCGGATCCGGCGGCCCGTCTGCGACAGTGCAGGCGGGCCGTCGGCGTTTGTGCGTTCAGGGGGCCGTGCTGACGCGCCGGCGTCCGGTGCCTCTCCGGCCGTCGAGGGCGATGGCGCCTTCGGCCGAGAGGCATTCGCAGGCGGCACCCCACCCGCCGTTCGGTCGGCCGACCGCGCGTCCCCCACCTGCGGCATCGCACCGTCGGCCCGGCCCGCCGGACCTCACGTGCCGTCAACTCGGCCGCCCGGCCCGCAAGAAATTCCTGTCCGAATCATTGACGCACCCCGAGGCCCTCCGTAACTTGTGCCAGCAAGCGCTTACTTGAAACGATTCATGCAGGCGGCGACGACGCTGCGGGGAGGCCCGACTGTGGGAACCAACAGGAATGTCGACAGGCGCACGATCCTGAAGGCGGCCGGTGCCACGGCCGCCACGATCGGGCTCGCCTCGACCACGGCGTGCGGGGGCGACGGGGGTGCCTCCGCCGACGGGACGGTGACGATCCGTTACGCATGGTGGGGTGCCGAGGACCGTGCCGAACGGATCAACAAGACCATCGCGCTCTTCGAGAAGAAGTACCCGAAGATCAAGGTCAAGACGGACTTTCAGCCGTACACCGACTTCTGGAAGAAGTTCAACACCCAGGCCTCCGGGGGGAATCCGCCGGACGTGTTCCAGAATGCGATTGGATTCCTGCGCAAATACGACGCGAAGAATGTGCTGCTCGATCTCAGCGAGCAGGTCGAGGCCGGCAACCTCTCCATGGACGGCTTCCGCGCGGGCCTGGACAAGTTCGGTGAGATCGACGGCAAGCTCCTCGGTGTCCCGGTCGGCTCCAACTCCATGGCCCTGGTCATCGACAAGCCCGTCTACACCAAGGCCGGCGTCAAGCCGGAACAGGGCTGGACCTGGGACGACTTCGACGCGGCGATGAAGCGGATCCGCGACCGGACCGGCCGCGCCGGCGACAGCGGCATGTACGGGGTCATGTACCTCTACGACCTCTACCTCCGCCAGAACGGCAAGGCCTTCTTCACCGAGGACGGACTCGGCTTCACCGAGACGGACCTGACGGACTGGTGGACGAAGGCCGAGAAGGGCGTCGAGGAGGGCCTCTACGCCGACGCCAAGAAGGTCGCCCAGATCAAGCCCAAGTCGGCGGTCTCCGCCGAGCTCGCCGGTGGCGAGTTCACCTGGGACAACTTCACCGTCCGCTACACCTCCGAGGGCAAGAGCGAGTACGGCCTCGCGCCGATCCCGACGACGGACGGCAAGAAGACCGGCCAGTACCTCGGCTCCCTGATGCTCAGCGCGTCCAGGCGCACCCAGCACCCCAAGGAGGTCGCCCAGTTCATCGACTTCATGGTGCACGAGCCCGAGGTCGCCAGGATCATGGGCTACGACCGGGGCGTGCCCGCCACCCAGGCCCAGTTCGACGCCTTCCAGCCGACGGACGAGGTCAACAAGGGGATCGCCGCCTACGAGACCTCCCTCGTCGAGGCGGGCGTCCTGGAGCCGATCACCCCGCACCCCAACGGCGCGGACATCTGTGAGGCCGCGTTCCTGCGCATCGCCGAGGAACTCGCGCTCGGCAAGCGCTCGGTCGAGGAGGCCGTCAAGCAGTTCTTCACCGAGTCGAAGACGGCTCTCGTCGTCTGATGGGGATGACCGTGACACACGCCCCTGCGACGGAGGGCCCGACCGAGCTCGCCGAGCCGCGGCACGGACCGGTGAAGCCCGAGCGACCCGCCGCCCTCAAGCGGCGGGTCCGCCGGGAGAACCTGTCCGGCTATCTCTTCATGTCCCCGTGGATCGCCGGGTTCCTGCTGCTCACCGCGGGCCCGATGATCGCCTCGCTCTACTTCGCGTTCACCGACTACAACCTCTTCGACGCGCCCAAGTGGATCGGTCTCGACAACTTCGCCGAGATGTTCGGCGATCCCCGCTGGCGCCACTCGGTGCGGGTCACGCTCTGGTACGTCGTCGTGGGCACGCCCCTGAAGCTGCTCGCGGCGCTCGGCGTCGCCCTGCTCCTCGCGCAGAAGCGGCGCGGCCAGGCCTTCTACCGGGCCGCCTTCTACGCCCCGTCGCTGATCGGCGCGAGCGTCTCCGTCGCCATCGTCTGGAAGGCGATCTTCTCGGACGACGCGATCGTCGACCGCACGCAGAAGATCTTCGGGATCGACGCCGGCGGCTGGACCGGTGACCCGGACCTGATCATCTACAGCCTGGTGGCGCTCACGGTCTGGCAGTTCGGCGCCCCGATGGTCATCTTCCTCGCCGGCCTCAAGCAGGTCCCGCGCGAGCTGTACGAGGCGGCCGAGGTCGACGGGGCCGGCAGGCTCCGGCGGTTCTGGAACATCACGCTGCCGATGATCTCCCCCGTCCTCTTCTTCAACGTCCTGCTGGAGACCATCCACTCCTTCCAGATCTTCAGCTCGGCGTACATCGTCGGCGGCGGCGCCGGAGGCAACGCCTGCGGTCCGGCCGACGGCTCGATGGTCTACACCTGCTACCTCTACGTCCAGGGCTTCGAGAACAGCCGTATGGGTCTGGCCTCCGCCATGGCCTGGATGCTGCTCGTCGCGGTCGCCCTGGTCACGGCGGTGCTGTTCTGGTCCCAGCGGCGCTGGGTGCACTACGAGGAGAGCGCCTGATGAGCACCACCGGTATCCCGACCACCCGCGCCGGGGCGCTGCGCCGCAGGCTGCCCGGGTCCGTCGCCTGGCACATCGGCTCCCTGCTGGTCCTGGCCGTCATCCTCTACCCGGTGATCTGGGTCGTCGGCGGCTCCTTCAAGAAGAGCGAGGACATCGTCGGCAGCCTGGACCTGCTCCCCGGCGACCCGGTCCTGTCCAACTACACGAGCCTCGCCGACGGCATCGCCGACATCTCCATCTCCACGTTCTTCTTCAACTCGCTCTTCCTCGCGGTCGGCTCGGTGATCGGGATCGTGGTGTCCTGCTCGCTGACCGCCTACGCCTTCGCGAGGATCAGGTTCGCCGGGCGGAATCTGCTCTTCACGCTGATGATCGGCACGCTCCTGCTGCCGTACCACGTGCTGCTGATCCCGCAGTATGTGCTGTTCCGCAACATGGAGATGATCAACACCTACACCCCGCTGCTGCTGGGGAAGTACCTCGCCACGGAGGCGTTCTTCGTCTTCCTGATGGTGCAGTTCATGCGGAACCTGCCGAAGGAACTCGACGAGGCGGCCCGCCTGGACGGCTGCGGACACCTCAGGATCTACTGGTCGATCATGCTGCCGCTGTGCCGGCCGGCGCTCATCACCAGCGCGATCTTCACCTTCATCAACGCCTGGAACGACTTCATGGGCCCGCTGATCTACCTCAACGAGCCCGACAAGTACACCGTCTCCCTCGGCCTGAAGATGTTCGTCGACCAGGAGGGCCTGGCGAACTACGGCGGCATGATCGCCATGTCCCTCGTCGCCCTGCTGCCGGTGCTCGCCTTCTTCCTGGCCTTCCAGCGGTATCTGATCGACGGTATGGCGACCTCCGGACTGAAGGGCTGAGGCGGTCACGATGGCCCGAGCGCGTACGAAGGGACCTACGGCAGACGGCGGGGAGTCCGCCCTCGCCGAGCGGTTCGGTCTGTTCGCCGAGTGTCTGCTCACCGGGGTGTGGATCGTCGTGGCCTCCCTCGGCGTGGTGACCTACCCGGCCGCCTTCGCCGCCGGGGCCCGGCATCTGCACCGCAGGATCGCTCACGAGGGCGGGGGCCTGCGGGAGTTCGCCGCCGACTTCCGCATGGCGGTGCGCGGCGGCTGGGTCGTCGGGCTCGCCGGGTGGGCCGTGGCCGCCGCGGTCCGGGTCGACGTCCAGGCCGCCCGCGCCGGGATTCCCGGGGGGCCGCTCGCCGGGGCGATCGGGGTGTTCGCGCTGACCGGGGCCGTCGTGGCGCTGCTGCGGGCGGCGGCCGCCTGGACTCCGGGCGCCGGCTGGCGGGCACTGCTCGCGGGCGCCGGGCGACGGACCGTGCTCGACCCCGCCGGGTCCTTCCTGGTCGTCGGCGGGCTTGCCGTCGTGGCCGCGTCCGCCTGGTTCTCCGCGCCCTTGGCGGTGCCCGTGCTGGGGGCCGTCACGGCCGCGGCCGTCGCCGTGGAGGAGCGGTACCGGCACCGCTGAACGGCGGTGCCCCGCCGCACGAAGGCCGTCGCCCCTTCGCAAGGTCGGCGCTCCCGGGCGGGCGCCGCACTCTCTCTGTCATGCCCCTGACCATCCCCTGCACGCGCACGGAAAGGAAAGGCCATGTCCCCCATACCCCGCAGGTCCCTCCTCAAGGCGGCCGCGGTCGCCGGAGCCGCCGCACAGTTCAGCTGGGCGCTCGGGACGAAGGACGCGCAGGCCGCGCCCCGAGCCGAGGCCGCCGAAGCGGAGCCCGTGACCCTGGACTGGCTGGAGGACGGCGGCCTGGGCGCCGCACCCGGCTCCACCGTCGGTGTTCCCTGGCCGAAGGGCACGTACCAGGAGGACCAGACCTTCGCGCTGACGGACGCCGACGGCAAGGCCGTGCCCGTGCAGTCGTGGCCGATCGCCTACTGGCCCGACGGCTCGCTCAAGTGGACGGCCCACGCGGTCGGTTCGGGCGACGGCCGGCTCACCCTCACCGCGGGGGAGCCCGCGGCCCCGGCCAAGAAGGTCACCGTCGACAGGAGCGGCGGGACCATCGACGTCTCGACCGGCGTCATCACCGCGAGGATCGGCAAGTCGGGCGCGACCCTCGTCAAGTCGGTCACCCGCGGCTCCACGGAGATCGCGAGGAACGGACGGCTCGTGCTGGTCCGGCAGCCCGAGATCGAGGACGAGGACCAGGGCGCCGTAAGGACGGAGCGTTTCGAGGGCGCGATCTCCGAGGTCACCGTCGAGCAGGACGGACCGGTCCGCGCGGTCGTCCGGATCGACGGCAAGCACCGCAAGGGCAGCCGCAGCTGGCTCCCCTTCTCCATCCGGCTCTACTTCTACGCGGGCGCCGACTCCTTCCGCATGGTGCACACCATCACCTTCGACGGCACACAGGAGCCCGGCAGGGCGAGCGGCGACTTCATCCGCGGCATCGGCGTGCGCTTCACGGTGCCGATGCGGGACCAGTCCTACGACCGCCACATCCGCATCGGCGGCGAGGGCACCGGCATGCTCCGCGAGGCCGTCAAGGGCATCACCGGACTGCGCCGCGACCCCGGGGCGGCCGTACAGGCGGCCCAGTTCGCGGGGGAGAAGCTGCCCGACCCGGCGACCTGGGACCAGCGCGTCACCACCCGCCTCCAGTACATCCCCGAGTGGGGCGACTACACCCTCTCCCAGCTGTCCGCCGACGGCTTCACCCTGCGCAAGCGGACCAGGAAGGGGTACGGCTGGATCGGCGCCGGCGGCGGGCGACGGGCCTCCGGGTTCGCCTACGTCGGCGGCGTCAGCGGCGGACTCTCGGTCGGGCTGCGGGACTTCTGGGAGAAATACCCCGCCCAGCTCGACGTCCGCGACGCCCACACCGACGCGGCCGAGGTCACCATGTGGCTGTGGTCGCCCGAGGCCCAGCCCATGGACCTGCGCTTCTACCACGACGGCATGGGCCAGGACACCTACCCCGAGCAGCTGGAGGGCCTCAACATCACCTACGAGGACTACGAGCCGGAGTTCGGCACGCCCTACGGCATCGCCCGTACCTCGGAGCTGCTGTTCTGGGCCAACGAGTCGACGCCCGCGCCGGCCGCCCTGGCCCGGCAGGTCGAGGCCGTACGGGTGCTGCCGCAGCTCGCCGCGCCGCCCGAGCAGCTCATCAAAGCCAAGGTTTTCGGACCGGGTCTGTACTCCGAGCCGGACCGCTCCACGCCCGCCAAGGCGAAGATCGAGGACCACCTCGACTTCCTCTTCACCTACTACAAGGACCAGGTGGAGCAGCGCCGTTGGTACGGCTTCTGGGACCACGGCGACATCATGCACACCTACGACACCGTCAGACACCAGTGGCGGTACGACATCGGCGGCTACGCCTGGGACAATTCCGAGCTCTCGCCGGACCTCTGGCTCTGGTTCGCCTATCTGCGCTCCGGCCGCGCGGACATCTTCCGCTTCGCCGAGGCGATGACCCGGCACACCGGCGAGGTCGACGTCTACCACCTCGGCGAATGGGCCGGCCTCGGCACCCGGCACGGCGTCCAGCACTACGCCGACAGCGCCAAGCAGCAGCGGATCGCCAACACGACGTACCGCCGCTACTACTACTTCCTCACCGCGGACGAGCGGGTCGGCGACCTCATGCACGCCAACGTCGACTCCGACGAGACGTTCCTCGTCCTGGACCCGATCCGCAAGATCCGCACCGAGCCGTACACCCCGGACCGGCACGCGCTGTCGATCGGCTTCGGCACGGACTGGAGCGGGCTCGTCTCGGCGTGGCTGACCGAGTGGGAGCGCAAGGGCCCCAAGTGGGAGAAGGCCAAGGCGCGGGTGCTGTCGACGATGGAGACCATCGCCGCGCAGCCGAACGGGTTCGTGCAGGGCAGTGGCCTCTACGACCTCGACACCGGCAGGTTCGCGATCGCGGCGGAGCCGGTGGTCGGGGTCTCGCACCTGTCCGCCGTGTTCGGGCTCAACGAACTGTGCGCCGAGCTCATCGACCTCGTCGAGATGCCGGAGTTCAACGAGGCGTACTTCGACTACTGCCGGTACTTCAACGCCACGAAGGCGGAGCAGGCGGCGCGGTACGGGTCCAACTTCGGTTCCCTGCTGCTGTTCCAGGGGCACTCGCGGCTGGACGCGTACGCGGCCGTGCAGACGGGGGACGCGAAGCTGGCCGCCCGTGCGTGGGAGAAGTTCTACGACTCCGACGGGTACAAGGAGTCGGCGCCCTGGAAGACGGACGCGCTGAGCGGGCCGGAGGCGCTGGTGGCGGGGAGTGAGGCGAGCTGGGTGTCGACCAATGACACCGCGCTGTACGGCCTCGCCGCCATCGAGAACCTGGCGTTGCTGGGGGACAGGATGCCGTAGCAGGTCGTGGGGAACTGCGGGACCACTGTGGCTGGTCGCGCAGTTCCCCCGCCCCTTTCAGGGGCGTCTCAGTGCATGTTGCCCAGGAAGTCGCGCATCCTCCGGGCGTCCCTGAGGCGTTGCTCGTACGTCGCTCCGATGGCCAGCAGGAGGAGGCCGGCCAGGGCCGGCGGTACCCAGCGGGGCAGTGCGTCGGTCACCTGGGCGATGTACGGGGCGAGTTCGTGCAGGGCGTCCAGGGCCAGTACCGCGCCGCCGAGGAGGAGCGGTGCCTGGAGGCGGTGGCGGGCGCCGAGCAGGGTGACCGCCAGGGCGGCCAGGCCCAGCAGCAGGGGGCGGGTCCACTGCAGGTCGCCCCAGGCCGCGAGGAGGCTCGGCACGAGGGTGGCGGCGAGACCGGGGCCGTAGGCCGTCCAGGACGGGGTCTGCGGCTCGCGCCGCCTGCGCAGGGCGCCGACCAGCAGGGCCGGGACGGTGACCGGCAGCGTGTACGCCTCGGGCGTACCGACGTCCCAGGCCGCCAGGCGCACCCACGTGGCGAGCACGAACAGCGCGGCGGAGGCGTAGGCCACGGACCGGCGTTCCGGGCGGACGGCCACACCGGCGGTGATCACACCGCACAGCGCCAGGACCAGGGCCAGCATCGACAGGTCGGCCGGCGCGGCCGCCAGCGCGACGGCGAGCAGCGCGGCGAGCGCGCCCGTCACCTCGACCGGCACCGTCGCCCGCGCGTCACCGAGCCGTGCCGCGAGCAGAGCCGCCGCCACCGGGACCGTCAGGACCAGCAGGGCCACGTACTGCGGCTGCCAGCCGGCCGCGGCCCCCGCCGCACAGGCCAGCCCGGCGGCGTACGCGAGCCCGGCCGGGGCCGTGACCGGAGCGAGGTGCGCCTTCCAGGAGGCCGCCGCGAAGAGCGCCGTCAGCACGGCGAGCACGGTGAGGGTCGCGGCCTCGGTGGTCAGCGAGAGAAAGGCGAGGGGGAGGGAGGTGAGGAGGGCAAGGACCGTGGCGGTCGTGCGCGGAGCGGGGACGCCGACGACAGTGGCCGTAGCGGCCGCGGGCTCGGCCGCGGCGGTGCTCGTGGATACCTCGGCGGAGGTCGCCGACATCGCCTGTGCCGTCTGCGGCTGCTCGGACGGCCGCAGCCACGCGGCTGCCGCGAGGGCGCCGGCCGTGGTGATCGCCAGGGCCACCACGCCCACGGCGTACGGGACTTCGAGCACGGCGGGCAGGACCAGCGCCGTCGCCCATGCCAGGACCAGCACGCCGGTCAGGGCCCGGGTCCGCCACGCGGTGTCGCGTGCCGCGAGGAGCAGCACGGCGGCGACCACGGCCAGGACGACCGGCACCGTCTCCGTGTCCGGCGGCCACGGAGCGTCGACCGCCATCGCTTGCCGCACATCGCCGGGCGCGCCCGACCACACCTGCTCCACCCGGGCCACCGGACCCACCAGCGCGATCGCCACCAGCGGCAGCGTCCACAGCAGCGCGAGTCCCTGTACGACGCCCGAGGCCCGGGTGAGCCCGTCGCGCACCGCCTGCGGCAGCCGGTCCGCCCGGATCGCCGCCAACAGGGCGATCCCGCACACCAGATACGCCGGAACCGTCCACGCCTGCGGCAGCACGGGGCGCGCGATGCCGCCGAGCGCGGCGACCGCGAGGAGGCCGGCGGCGACGGACAGGCCGAGCGCCTGCTTCACGGCGGCCTCCTGCCACGCCGCCGCGACCGCGATGCCCGCGGCCAAGAGGAGGAGCGCCGCCGCACGGGCGGCGGCGCTCGGGCCGGTGGCCGTCCAGGACAGCCAGCCGGCGGCCCACACGCCCCAGGCACCCATGCCGTACGCACCGATCACCGCGGTGATCCGTACGGACCCGGCAGCCACCCGCAGCGCCACACCCGCGTCGAACCCGGCCGTCACCAGCACGGCGGCCGTGATCCCGGACAGGCTCGCGTCGGCCGCCACCGCCCACAGCGTGAGCGGGAACTGGGCGGCGAGCAGGGCGGCGGGCAGGGGCAGACGCAACTCGCAGGTGCGCGGCAGCAGGCCGTACGCCGTCCACAGGGCCGCCAGCACCGCCGAAGCGGCCGCGAGGTAACCCGTGGCGTCCACGTCGGCCGGCCCGACCTCGTGCAGCGCGTAGGCGTCGAGCACCGTCAGCACGAGCCCGAGGCCCGCCACCGACTCGGCCGTCGACCGCAGCCCGCGCCTCAGCAGCGGCACCGGCGCGGCGAGCACCGCCACCGTGACCGCGCCGAGCACCAGGGCCCGCCCGGCGATCCCCATGTGCCCCCAGCTGACCAGCGTGAACGCCATCGCGGCGATCGTCAGCAGGACCCCGCCCAGCACCAGCAGGACGTTCTGGACCCGGGGCGCCGAGGCCTCGGGACGGGGCGCGGCGACAGGCGCCGGAGCGGACCGGGGCGCCGCCGCTTGCAGCGCGGTGACCAGCCAGGCTCGGCGGTGCAGCAACTGGGCCCGGCGGGCGTCCAGTTGGCGCAGCTCAAGGTCGAGGAGCCGCAACTCCTCGGCCGGGGGCGGAAAGTGCGTCATGCCTGGAGTGTGGTCCGGGTCACCCCGCAGGGCATGAGTGCGCGTACTCAGTCCGTACTCAGATACGGCGGAAACCCCTGGCGGGGGGCAGACTCGGCCCATGGACTGGAGCCGCTACCGCTTCCGCAGCCTGTGGGCCCTGCCCGCGCCGCCCGCCGCCGTCTACGACGCCCTCGAACGGGCCGAGGACTACCCCCGCTGGTGGCCCCAGGTGCGCGAGGTGACCCGGACCGACGACACCAGCGGCGTGATCACGATCCGCTCCGTTCTGCCGTACGCCATGACCTTCACCGCGCGCGAAGTGCTCCGGGACCGCGCGAACGGAGTGCTGGAGGTCTCCATGAGCGGGGACGTCGACGGCTGGGCGCGCTGGACCGTCACCCCGCGCGGCGAGGGGAGCCTGGCCCGCTACGAGCAGGTCGTCGACGTGAGCAAGCCGCTGCTGCGCCGGCTCGCGGTGCCCGGGCGGCCCTTCTTCCGCGCCAACCACCGGCTGATGATGCGCTCCGGACGGCGCGGTCTCACGGCCTACCTGGCCGGAGGTCATCAAGCGGTTTGAAGGAAACGCGCAGGGGCCTGTATTGTTCACTGCGTTCCCGGGCGATTAGCTCAGTGGGAGAGCGCTTCGTTCACACCGAAGAGGTCACTGGTTCGAACCCAGTATCGCCCACCGGGAAGAGGCCGGTCCGCCGCAGCGGACCGGCTTTTTCGTTGTGACGGCGGACCTCCCTCTGTGGTGGCGGACCCTCCTTCGTGGTGGTGGACCCTCCTTCCTCATGCCGCCGCCGGCAGGTCCGGGCGCAGCGGCCACGCCGGGTCCACCGCCTCGTCGTTGCCGCTGCGGGCGAACCACGCCTGGAGCCCGCGTGCCTGTGCCGCGTGCCACACCGCCTGGAGCGTGTGCAGCTCCGCGGGGGACAGCCGCTCCAGCCGGGCCGCGAAACGCCGCCCCACGGCCCGTACCACCTCCAGCGACGCCAGTGCGTCGGCCGCCGCCTCGTGCGCGCCGTCCAACGTGACGCCGTAGTGCTCGCACAGGTCCGTCAGGGTGCGACGGCCCTTGCGATAGCGGTCCAGATGTTTGTCGAGGACACGCGGGTCGAGCACCAGCATCGGCGCCGTCTCGAACCAGTGGTCCAGCGACGACGCGCGATGGCGGCGCAACTCGCGGTCCAGCAACGTCAGATCGAACGGTGCGTTCATCACCACGATCGGCCGGTTCACCGCGGCCTGCGCCGCCAGTTCCTCGGCTATCTCATGCATCACCGGCGCCGGCCAGCGGCCGTTGCGCTGCAGATGCTCATCCGTCAGTCCGTGCACCGCCGTCGCCGCCTCCGGCACCGGCACGCCCGGGTTCACCAGCCACCGGATCACCCGGGGCCGGGCGCCCGGGGCGTCCTGGACGACGACGGCCGCCGAGACGATCCGGTCGGTCTCGACGTCCACGCCTGTTGTCTCCGTGTCGAATGCCGCCAGCGGGCCCTCATACCAGCACGCCATACCTACACAACCCCTCGTTCACCCACGGCAGCTGACGTACCGTCTTCTGCCCGTTTGGTGATACCCGGGCCGTTTGCGACGTACGCCGGAAGGACACAACAGGAGTGCGGGTCTTTGCAGTTCAGCGGCCCGGTACGGGGATTCACCTTGCGTGGAAGGCTGTTGGTCATGGCGATAGCGCAGCCCGAGCGGGGCGGGCTGCTGCCCGAACGCACGGGCCCCCATCGCGGTTCACTCGCCACCACCGCCTGCATGGAGACATTGCAGGTGGGTTATCTGCACGCCGTCGCCGCGGCGTCGGGGTGCTCGCTGGCCCAGCCATTTCCGGACAACGGCATCGACTGGCACGTCAGCCACAGCGCGCCCGGCCACACGGTCGACGACGAGGTCACCATCAAGGTGCAGCTCAAGGCCACCTACCAGCTGGCGCCGAATCCCCCCGGCCGCTTCTTCTCCTTCACGCTCGACAACGACCATCTGGCGAAGCTCGCCCGGACCCCGGTCTCGGTGCACAAGATCCTGGTCGTGATGATCGTCCCGCGGTCCCAGGAACAGTGGCTGCGGGCCGGCCACGACCGGCTCGACCTGCGGCACTGCTGCTACTGGGTCAACCTGGCCGGGCACCCGATCACCGGGCGGCGCCGCACCACCGTGCGGATACCGACCTCACGCATCTTCGACGACCGGGCGCTCTGCGAGATCATGACGCGGGTCGGGACGGGAGGCAGACCATGACGCACCGCCCCCTGGAGGAGCCGGTACGACCGGCGAGGCCGCACCCGGCCGACGCGTCCTGGGAGCGTCTCCCCGAGCCCGGCGAGGTCGACCCCGCCGTCCTCAGCGCCCTGCTGCACCGGCACGGCTGGCAGCGGCGTGGGGGAGCGGCCGGGCGCTACGGCCGCTGGACCCCGCCCGGCCCCGGCGGCAACGGCACCAGCCTGCTCGTGCCCGAGTCCCGCGCCTTCCCCGACAGCGACGACCTGCTCGGCGAGGCGCTGATCGCCCTGTCCCGCAGCGGCACGCCGTCCGCGCACGAGGTGCTGGTCGGGCTCGCCGTACCCAGCGACGAGGTGCGCTGGTGGCGGGACGCGCCGAGCGGGCCGGCCGGGGCCGCGCCCTGGACGGTCGAGGAGGAACTGCGCACCGCAGCCCGCCAGATGCTCCTCGCCGCCGCGCTCGCCACCCGCGCGCGGGCCGGCTACTACGGCGCCCGGCACCGCCGCTCGGCCGCCGCGATGCTGGAGAGCGTCCTCGTCGGCTCCGGCGGTCACCATCTCGCCGCCTTCGTGCCGGTCGGCGCGGCCCGCCCGCTCGCCGTCCGCCTCCACCAGGCCCTTTACGCCGCCCGCGAGGCCATCGACTACCAGCGGGCCACCGGCGGCATGGACGCCTTCGACGGTGCCGTCGAGGCGGGCGTCAGCCGGGAGCTCACGGAAGCGCTGGTGATGCTGGTGCGCGGCACCGAGGGCGCGCGCATCGCCGTCGACTGGTCGCCCGCGGCCGGGGTGCCCGCGGACTGCGCGGCCGGGGTGGAGCCCGTCGAGTTCTCGCCGGGCGACCTGCCCGTGCTGCGCGAGGCCGGCGCCCGCTATCTGCGCGAGGAGCCGTCCGTGCCGGTCAGGATCACGGGTGCGGTCGTGCGTATGCGCAGGTCGGGGCCGCGCGGCGAGGGCACCGTACGGCTGCGCGTCATCGCGGGCGCCGAGGTGCCGCACGTCCGGCTGACCCTGGACGAGGAGGCGTACCGCATTGCGGGCCACGCCCACCTCGTCGGTCTTCCGGTCCGGGTGCACGGGCGGCTGGAGAGCCGCGGCGGTTTCCGCAAGATCACCGACGCCTCGGGGGTCGTACCGGTCCAGGTGGACGAGGCCGAGCGGGACCGGCTGATGAAGTCGCTCCAGGAGGACCTTGACTTTTTTGAGGAGGCTTGCGGCGGAGATGATGCTGGGGACTGAAGGGGGCGCGAACTCGTTGACGCGGGGGCCGGCAGCGTCCTGAGGGGCGCGGGGAACTGCGCGACCAGCCACGACGGAGCCGCAGACAAGAACTGCGCATGGCCGCCATTTCTGGTCGGGCATCCGAGGTCGGTACGATCGCGTAATGCGCGCGCTCCTGGTATGGCGCCGCATCCCACCTTCAGTCAGGAGAGACCGGTGTCAGACGTCCGTGTGATCATCCAACGCGATTCCGAGCGGGAAGAGCGCGTGGTGACAACGGGGACTACGGCCGCCGACCTCTTCGCCGGCGAGCGCTCGATCATCGCCGCGCGCGTGGGCGGCGAGCTCAAGGACCTGTCGTACGTCCTCGCCGACGGTGAGGAGGTCGAGGGCGTCGAGATCTCCTCCGAGGACGGTCTGGGCATCCTCCGGCACTCGACCGCGCACGTGATGGCGCAGGCCGTGCAGGAGCTGTTCCCCGAGGCCAAGCTGGGCATCGGCCCGCCCGTCAAGGACGGCTTCTACTACGACTTCGACGTCGAGAAGCCGTTCACGCCCGAGGATCTCAAGGCCATCGAGAAGAAGATGCAGGAGATCCAGAAGCGCGGGCAGAAGTTCGCCCGCCGCGTCGTCACCGACGAGGCAGCCCGCGAGGAGCTCGCCGCAGAGCCCTACAAGCTGGAGCTGATCGGCCTCAAGGGCTCGGCGTCCTCCGACGACGGCGCGGACGTCGAGGTCGGCGCCGGTGAGCTGACGATCTACGACAACCTCGACGCCAAGACCGGCGACCTGTGCTGGAAGGACCTCTGCCGCGGTCCCCACCTGCCGTCGACCCGCGCGATCCCGGCGTTCAAGCTGATGCGCAACGCGGCCGCCTACTGGCGCGGCAGCGAGAAGAACCCGATGCTCCAGCGCATCTACGGCACCGCCTGGCCGTCCAAGGACGAGCTGAAGGCGTACCTCGACTTCCTCGCCGAGGCCGAGAAGCGCGACCACCGCAAGCTGGGCAACGAGCTCGACCTGTTCTCCGTCCCGGAGCAGATCGGCTCCGGCCTCGCCGTCTTCCACCCCAAGGGCGGCATCGTCCGCCGGGTCATGGAGGACTACTCGCGCCGCCGGCACGAGGAAGAGGGCTACGAGTTCGTCTACACCCCGCACGCCACGAAGGGGAAGCTCTTCGAGACGTCCGGGCACCTGGACTGGTACGCCGAGGGCATGTACCCGCCCATGCAGCTCGACGAGGGCGTGGACTACTACCTCAAGCCCATGAACTGCCCGATGCACAACCTGATCTTCGACGCGCGCGGCCGCTCCTACCGTGAACTGCCGCTGCGCCTCTTCGAGTTCGGCACCGTGTACCGGTACGAGAAGTCGGGCGTCGTGCACGGCCTGACCCGCGCGCGCGGCTTCACGCAGGACGACGCGCACATCTACTGCACCCGCGAGCAGATGTCGGAGGAGCTCGACAAGACGCTCACCTTCGTCCTCGGTCTGCTGCGCGACTACGGTCTGACCGACTTCTACCTGGAGCTGTCCACCAAGGACCCGGAGAAGTTCGTCGGCTCCGACGAGGTCTGGGAGGAGGCCACGGAGACGCTCCGCCAGGTCGCCGAGAAGCAGGGCCTGCCCCTGGTCCCGGACCCGGGCGGCGCCGCCTTCTACGGCCCGAAGATCTCCGTCCAGACCAAGGACGCCATCGGCCGCACCTGGCAGATGTCGACCATCCAGCTCGACTTCAACCTGCCGGAGCGCTTCGACCTGGAGTACACCTCCGCGGACGGCTCCAAGCAGCGCCCGGTCATGATCCACCGCGCGCTGTTCGGCTCCATCGAGCGGTTCTTCGCGGTGCTCCTGGAGCACTACGCGGGCGCCTTCCCGGCATGGCTGGCCCCGGTCCAGGCGATCGGCATCCCGATCGGCGACGGGCACGTGGACTACCTGGAGAAGTTCGCCGCGGCCGCCAAGAAGAAGGGGCTGCGCGTCGAGGTCGACTCCTCCTCGGACCGGATGCAGAAGAAGATCCGCAACGCCCAGAAGCAGAAGGTGCCCTTCATGGTCATCGCGGGCGACGAGGACATGGCCAACAACGCCGTCTCCTTCCGCTACCGCGACGGCTCGCAGGAGAACGGCATCCCGTTCGACGAGGCCATCGCGAAGATCGCGCAGGTCGTCGAGGAGCGGGCGCAGGTCTGATCCGACAGCACAGGAGGCCCCCGGAGGTTCAGCTCTCCGGGGGCCTCCTGTCGCTCTCCCTGGAGAAGATCTGCAGCAGCCACGACGAGAACGAACCCGTCACCGCGCCGAGCAGGGCCAGCCCGCCGGCCATCATCGCGATCGCGATCGACCGGCCACGCGTGGTCACCGGGGTGATGTCGCCGTATCCGACCGTGGTGAGGGTCGCCGCGGCCCACCACACCGCGTCCCCGAAGGTCTTCATGGTGGCGTCGGGCGCTCCGCGTTCGGCCTGGTAGACCGCGAGGGAACCGGCGAAGCCGAGCAGCAGGGTCGCCAGGCTCGCGTAGGCGATCACGCGGGCGTGCAGCGAGATCCGGGGCTGCCCCTGCCGGCGCTGGATCACGTCGTAGAGCGGCACGATCCGCAGCGGCCGCAGGAGCGGCAGGACGACCACGACCGTATGCAGGAAGTGGGTCCTGGCGAAGCGCAGGAATCGCCCCCCGAAGAGCCGCCAGCGCACGGTGTAGTCCACGGCGAACAGCAGCCAGAGGGCGATGTTCGTGTAAACGCACACGTCCTTCCAGAAGGAGGGCATGCCCACGGCGAGCACACGGGCGGCATAGGCGGCCAGGAAGACCAGCGACGCCAAGAACAGCGGGATCTCGGTGCGCTGCTCCCAGCGGGCATAACGGCTGTCGTCGTCCACCGGCCCAGCTTGGCCGGTGCCCGCCCTCCCGTCGCCCCGGCGACACGCCGCGAACGGACGAAGCCATATGCTTCACGCATGACGAGTGAGCCGGAGCAGCAGTGGGGAGTGGGGATCCAGGACGCGTTCCAGCGCCTGTGGACGCCCCATCGGATGGCCTACATCCAGGGTGAGAACAAGCCGACCGGTCCCGGTGCCGACGACGGCTGCCCCTTCTGCTCCATCCCGGCCAAGTCCGACGAGGACGGCCTGGTCGTCAAGCGCGGGGAGCAGGTCTACGCGGTCCTCAACCTGTACCCGTACAACGGCGGCCACCTGATGGTCGTCCCCTACCGTCACGTCGCCGACTACACCGACCTCACCGAGCCGGAGACCATCGAGCTCGCCGTGCTGACCAAGCAGGCGATGACGGCCCTGCGCACCGCCTCGGGCGCCCACGGCTTCAACATCGGCATGAACCAGGGCACCGTCGCCGGCGCCGGCATCGCGGCCCATCTGCACCAGCACATCGTCCCGCGCTGGGGCGGCGACACGAACTTCATGCCGGTCGTGGGCCACACCCGGGTCCTGCCGCAGCTCCTGGCGGACACGAGGAAGATGCTGGCGGAGGTCTGGCCGGCGGCGTGACGCGAGCGGTCTGTGCGGGGTGCCCCCGAACCGAGGGCACCACCGTCATGCGTCGTACAGGTCGGCTTTTCGCGGGGACGGATCCTGCACGGCCGTGCTCAGGAACGACGACCTCGCACCGAACTTCTCGGTGTCCACGCCGTTCTCGGCCAGTACCTTGATCGCCGCGGCGTGTACCACCCGCAGCACCGGAGTGGCCGCGCGCAGCGCGTCGTCCGCCATGAAGCGGTGCCGCCACGGCTGGTCGGCCCACGCGTGCCGCACCCCGAACGGCTCGGGCAGCCCGATCGTCCCGCCCAGCCAGTTCAGCAGCGGCGGATACCAGGAGATCGGGGCCCGCACCGCCAGCCGTACCACCTCGTCGGTGTTGACCAGCGGCAGCTTCACCTTGCGGGTCTCCCACGGCTTGAACGACTTGGTGACCTCCTTGGTCGGCGCCTCGGGCTTCTCCTGGAACAGCCCGTTCACCGGACCGAGGGCGTGCCCGGTCACCTCGATGCGCAGCGTCTCGTGCAGCACGGTCACCGTGATCAGCATCGTGATGATCAACTGGCCGTCCCACAGCGTCCACTGGACGCCGAGATAGTGCCGGTCGCCGCTGCCGAACTGCTGCTTGTTGCAGATGTCCTGAATGGCGTGCGACTTGACCTGGTACGCCTCGACGTCCGTGCCCTCCGGCCGGGACACGGCCTTCGCGCCCTCGGCGATCGGCGTGACGACCCAGTGCCGTATCGAAGGCTTCGGGAAACCGCCCGTGTTCAGCGGGCCGCGCTCCAGCATGCGCAGCTGGTCGTGGATCGCGCGGATCACGTCCCAGCTGCGGAAGGGGTGGATCTCGCGGGTGGAGTCGGCGGCCACCAGGTCCTCGGCGAGCTGCCAGCTGCCCCAGCGGGTGCCCATGCCCAGTATCCCCTTGGGCCCGGCGTAGAACACGGAGTTGGACTGCTGCTCGGCGCTGAGCTTGGCGAGGGACTGGCGCAGCTGCTCGGCCTGGGTCTCGGTGGGGCTAGTCGGCACCGCCTCCGGCACCTTCGCGCCGACACTGCTGCCGGCGAGCAGGCTGTCCCACCGCTCCCGAAGATCCCGCGCGGTGCGCTCGCAGACCTGCTTCGCCCAGAACCAGCCGACGACCGGCATGAGCACGCAGGCTCGCGCGTACCAGGCCCAGAAGCCGGTGAACGGCATCTTCAGCAGGAAGAGCACTGCGAAGGCGCCCGCCGCGACGAGCAGCACGGAGGCGAGCGCGCCGCCCCGCTTCGCGTCCCGCTTGACGATGGTCGTGCGCAGCGTGAAGACCAGCAGCCACAGCAGGAGCCCGGGCAGGAACAGCACACCGCAGACGACCATGATGCCGCTCAGCATCCGGTCGCGGGTCTTGCGGATGTTGTTGGCGGCCAGCGCGTGCTCGACCACGACCTGCGGCTCGGTGCCGAAGGACTGGATCAGCGGCTTGCGGCCGCTGCCGAGCATGCGGTCGACCACGGCCCGTGAGTAGGCCTCACCCAGGTTGGGCCGGAAGATCTTCGCCCACTTGCGACCGGCCTTGACGTCGGTCACGTGCCATTCGTTGTCGGCTTTCTTGATGTCCTCGTACGGGTTGTCCCGATAGGCCGCCGAGGCCAGCGCGAACGTCGCCGTCTGCCCCTCGCCGGCCGTGCGAGGCACCTGCGGACCGAAGATGTCCGCGTAACCGCCCTCAACGGTCATTCCCGCCCCCAGTCGCCGCACTGTCGCTTCTGCGGCCTTCCCGACTTCCGTACCGCGCACACCTGTTGATCAATGATCAGAGTATCCCCAGCCACCGACAATCGTCGGCGGACGGCCGAAGCCGCCCGCCGACGCGGAGGGGAGTCGCCGGTGCGCGCCGGCGCCGACTGCTAGGCGTCGCGCGCCTCTTCACGGATCCTTTCCGCTATCTGCTGCGGCATCGGCTCGTGCCGCGCGTAGGAACGGCTGAAGCGCGCGGTGCCGTGCGACAGCGACCGCAGGTCGACCGAGTACCGGCCGATCTCGATCTCGGGCACCTCGGCCTTGATGAGAGTGCGGTTGCCGCTGGTCTGCTCGGTGCCGAGAACTCGGCCGCGCCGCCCGGACAGGTCGCTCATCACGGCACCGACGTAGTCGTCGCCGACCAGCACGGACACCTCGGCCACCGGCTCCAGCAGATGGATCTTCGCGTCCCCCGCCGCCTCCCGCAGCGCCAGCGCGCCCGCCGTCTGGAACGCGGCGTCGGAGGAGTCCACCGAGTGCGCCTTGCCGTCCAGCAGCGTGACCCGGACGTCGACGAGCGGATGGCCCGCCGCGACGCCCCTGGCCGCCTGGGCCCGGATGCCCTTCTCCACCGACGGGATGAACTGCCGGGGCACCGCGCCGCCGACCACCTTGTCCACGAACTCGATGCCCGAGCCGCCCGGCAGCGGCTCCACCTCGATCTCGCAGATCGCGTACTGCCCGTGGCCGCCGGACTGCTTCACGTGCCGGCCGCGGCCCGCCGACCGGTCGGCGAACGTCTCGCGCAGGGAGACCTTGTGCGGCACGAGGTCGACCTGCACGCCGTAGCGGCTGCGCAGCCGTTCCAGGGCGACGTCCGCGTGCGCCTCGCCCAGGCACCACAGCACCACCTGGTGGGTGGACTGGTTCTGCTCCAGCCGCATGGTGGGGTCCTCGGCGACCAGCCGCGACAGCCCCTGCGACAGCTTGTCCTCGTCGGCCTTGCTGTGCGCCTGGATGGCCAGCGGCAGCAGCGGATCCGGCATCTGCCAGGGCTCCATCAGCAGCGGGTCGTCCTTGGCCGACAGGGTGTCGCCGGTCTCCGCGCGGCTCAGCTTCGCCACACACGCCAGGTCCCCGGCGATGCAGTGGCCGAGCTGGCGCTGCTGCTTGCCGAACGGGGCCGACAGGGCGCCGATCCGCTCGTCGACGTCGTGGTCCTCGTGCCCGCGGTCCTCCAGGCCGTGCCCGGAGACGTGCACCGTCTCGTCGGGGCGCAGGGTGCCGGAGAAGACCCGGACCAGCGAGACCCGGCCGACGTACGGGTCGGACGCGGTCTTCACGACCTCCGCGACCAGCGGGCCGTCCGGATCGCACAGCTTCAGCTCGCGCGGCTTGCCGTCCACCGTGGTCACCCGGGGCGCCTCGCGCTCCAGCGGGGTCGGGAAGCCCCGCGTGATCAGCTCCAGCACCTCGACCGTGCCGAGGCCCTGCCGGGCGCCATCGGCGGCGGGCGCGGCGGCCAGGACGGGGAAGAACGTGCCGCGCGCGACGGCCCGCTCCAGGTCCTCGATGAGCGTCTTGACGTCGACCTGCTCGCCGCCGAGATAGCGGTCCATGAGGGTCTCGTCCTCGCTCTCGGCGATGATCCCCTCGATCAGCCGGTTGCGGGCCTCGTCGATCTCGGGCAGCTGGTCCTCGCCCGGCTCGGACTCCTTGCGCTCCCCGGAGGAGTACTCGAACAGCTTCTGCGACAGCAGCCCGATCAGACCGGTCACGGGCGCGTGCCCGTCGGGACCCTGCGGACCGTGCAGCGGCAGATACAGCGGGAGCACCGCGTCGGGGTCGTCGCCGCCGAAGGCCTCCGCGCAGATCCGCGTCATCTCCTCGTAGTCGGCCCGCGCGGCCTCCAGGTGCGTGACGACGATCGCGCGCGGCATGCCGACGGCCGCGCACTCCTCCCACACCATGCGGGTCGAGCCGTCCACGCCGTCCGAGGCGGAGACGACGAAAAGGGCCGCGTCCGCCGCTCGCAGACCGGCCCTGAGTTCCCCGACGAAGTCGGCGTATCCGGGGGTGTCCAGAAGGTTGATCTTGATGCCGTCCCAGTCGACCGGCACCAGGGAGAGCTGTACCGAGCGTTGCTGCCGGTGCTCGATCTCGTCGTAGTCCGAGACCGTGCCGCCGTCCTCCACGCGGCCCGCCCGGTTCACCGCCCCCGCCGTCAGCGCGAGGGCTTCCACCAAGGTGGTCTTGCCCGATCCGGAGTGGCCGACCAGCACCACATTCCGTACGGACGCGGGTTGGTCGGCCGCTGTAGCCCTGCCGGCGGCCCCGGGGTGTGCGTTCGCCTTGTCGCCCATGATCCTGCCTCCCGTGCACGGTGAGGTCACTGTGGGCGCGGACATCAGGATCCGCGTGCGATGGCGGCTTCGATGACGCCCGCGGTCCTTCGAGCTTTCCACTCCCGTCACGGTGCGTCCATACGGCGGACGCGATCCTGCCGTCCGGAACCGGTGGACCGGTGCCGCCGGCCGCCTGTACGAGTGCCCGGCGGTCGCACGCACGCGCGCGTGGCTACGATGGGCCAGCCGGTGGCCAGCAGGGGCCGCCCGGCGCCACACCGACCCTCGGGAAGGCCATGCTGAACAAGTACGCGCGTGCATTCTTCACGCGTGTCCTCACACCGTTCGCCGCGTTTCTGATCCGGCGGGGCGTCAGCCCCGACACCGTGACGCTCATCGGCACGGCCGGTGTGGTCGCCGGCGCGCTGGTCTTCTACCCCATGGGCGAGTTCTTCTGGGGCACGGTCGTGATCACGCTCTTCGTGTTCTCCGACCTCGTCGACGGCAACATGGCCCGGCAGCTCGGCCGCTCCAGCCGCTGGGGCGCCTTCCTCGACTCCACGCTCGACCGGGTCGCCGACGCCGCGATCTTCGGCGGCTTCATCCTCTGGTACGCCGGCGGGGGCGACGACCTCGTGCTGTGCGCCGTCTCGATCTTCTGCCTCGCCAGCGGCCAGGTGGTGTCGTACACCAAGGCGCGCGGCGAGTCGATCGGTCTGCCGGTCGCCGTCAACGGCCTGGTCGAGCGTGCCGAGCGGCTGGTGATCTCGCTGGTCGCGGCCGGTTTCGCGGGCCTGCACAAGTTCGGCGTGCCCGGCATCCAGTACCTGCTGCCCGTCGCCCTGTGGATCGTCGCCGTCGGTAGCCTGGTGACGCTGATCCAGCGCGTCGTCACGGTCCGCCGCGAGTCCGCCGAGGCGGAGGCCGAGGCCGCCGCGGCCGCGCCGGAGAAGTCGCAGAACGCCTCCCACGGGAGCGAGGCCGCCAAGTGAGTGCCCGGGACCGGCTCACGGACGCGCTGTACGGACTCGGCTGGGGCACCGTCAAGAAGCTCCCCGAGCCGGTCGCCGTACGGCTCGGCCGCACCATCGCCGACCTCGCCTGGAAGCAGCGGGGCAAGGGCGTCGAGCGGCTGGAGAGCAACTACGCGCGCGTGGTGCCCGACGCGAGCCCGGAGCGCCTGGCGGAACTCTCGCGCGCGGGCATGCGCTCGTACCTGCGCTACTGGATGGAGTCCTTCCGGCTGCCCGCCTGGAGCCCCGAGCGCATAAAGAACGGCTTCGACCCCAAGGACGTCCACTACCTCACCGACGGCCTGGCCTCCGACCAGGGCGTCATCCTCGCCCTGCCGCACCTGGGCAACTGGGACCTCGCCGGCGCCTGGGTGACCACCAGACTGGAGACCCCGTTCACGACGGTCGCCGAGCGCCTCAAGCCCGAGACGCTCTACGACCGCTTCGTCGCCTACCGCGAGGGCCTCGGCATGGAGGTTCTGCCGCACAGCGGCGGCACCGCCTTCGGCACGCTGGCCCGCAGGCTGCGCGACGGCGGCCTGGTCTGCCTGGTCTCCGACCGCGACCTGTCCGCCTCCGGCGTCGAGGTGGACTTCTTCGGCGCCACGGCCCGGATGCCGGCCGGTCCCGCGCTGCTCGCCCAGCAGACCGGGGCGCTGCTGCTCCCCGTGACGCTCTGGTACGACGACTCGCCCGTCATGCAGGGCCGGGTGCATCCCCCGATCGAGGTACCTCAGTCAGGTACCCGGGCCGAGAAGACGTCTGTCATGACACAGGCGCTGGCCGATGCCTTCGCCTCGGGGATCGCGGAACATCCGGAGGACTGGCACATGCTTCAGCGCTTGTGGCTCGACGACCTGGAACCACGGCCATCGGCCGCCGGCGCCCGGGACGGGGAACGTCCGTGAGGATCGGCATCGTCTGCCCCTACTCCTGGGACGTCCCCGGTGGCGTCCAGTTCCACATCCGCGACCTCGCCGAGTACTTCATCCGGCTCGGCCACGAGGTGTCCGTCCTCGCCCCCGCCGACGACGACACCCCGCTCCCGCCCTACGTCGTCTCCGCGGGTCGCGCCGTCCCGGTGCCGTACAACGGCTCGGTCGCGCGCCTGAACTTCGGGTTCCTCTCGGCCGCCCGGGTGCGCCGCTGGCTGCACGACGGCCGTTTCGACGTCATCCACATCCACGAGCCGACATCACCGTCCCTCGGCCTGCTGACCTGCTGGGCCGCGCAAGGCCCGATCGTGGCGACCTTCCACACCTCCAACCCGCGCTCCCGCGCCATGATCGCCGCGTACGCCATCCTCCAGGCGGCCCTGGAGAAGATCAGCGCCCGGATCGCGGTCAGCGAGTACGCCCGCCGCACCCTGGTGGAACACCTCGGCGGCGACGCGGTCGTCATCCCCAACGGCGTCGACGTCGACTTCTTCGCCAAGGCGGAGCCCAACCCCGACTGGCAGGGCGACACGATCGGCTTCATCGGCCGTATCGACGAGCCCCGCAAGGGCCTGCCGGTCCTGATGCGGGCCCTGCCGAAGATCCTCGCCGCCCGCCCGCAGACCAGGCTCCTGGTGGCCGGCCGGGGCGACGAGAAGGAGGCGGTGGAGTCCCTGCCCGCCGAGCTGCGCTCCCGCGTCGAGTTCCTCGGCATGGTCAGCGACGAGGACAAGGCCCGCTTCCTGCGCAGCGTCGACCTGTACGTCGCCCCCAACACCGGCGGCGAGAGCTTCGGGATCATCCTGGTCGAGGCGCTGTCGGCCGGCGCCCCGGTCCTCGCCAGCGACCTCGACGCCTTCGCCCAGGTCCTGGACCAGGGCGCGGCCGGCGAACTCTTCGCCAACGAGGACGCGGACGCCCTCGCCGAGGCCGCCGTGCGCCTCCTGGAGGACCCGGTCCGCCGGGCCGAGCTCCAGGAGCGGGGCAGCGCGCACGTCCGCCGGTTCGACTGGTCGACGGTCGGCGCGGACATCCTGTCCGTGTACGAGACGGTGACCGCGGGCGCGGCGGCGGTGGCGGCGGACGACCGCCCCTCGGGCGGCGCCAGCGGGCTGCGGTCCCGGCTGGGGCTGGCGCGGGACTGAGCGGTGCCGCGGCCCGCACGGGCCGAGGCGGGACCGGGCCGAGGCGGGACTGAGACGCGGCCCGACTGCGGCCGAGGCGGGACCCAGCGGCGCCGCGGCCCCGCTGGGGCCGGCGTGGGACCGACCGCCGAGGCGCCGGGTGAGCCGGCGGTCAAGAGCACGGGCGGGCCGAGCGGTTCGCCCGGCGGGACACCCCCGTAGGCTTTCCGCCCGTGACGGCAACTCTCATCTGGATCCTCGTCGCCCTCGTGGCGATCGGCCTCTACCTGAGCTGGACCGCGGGGCGCCTCGACCGCCTGCACGCCAGGATCGACGCGGCGCGTGCCGCGCTCGACGCGCAGCTGTTGCGCCGCGCCTCGGTGGCCCAGGAACTGGCCACCTCCGGCGTGCTCGACCCGGCCGCGTCGATCGTCCTGTACGAGGCCGCGCACGGCGCCCGGCAGGCCGAGGAGGAACAGCGGGAGGTCGCCGAGAGCGAGCTGACCCAGGCGCTGCGGGCCGTGTTCGCCGAACCCCAGCAGGTGGAGGCCGTACGGGAGGCGCCCGGGGGTGAGGAAGCGGCGCGTGAGCTGACCGAGGCGGTGCGCCGGGTACCGATGGCCCGGCGGTTCCACAACGACGCCGTACGGGCGGCCAGGGCGCTGCGCCGGCACCGCAAGGTCCGATGGTTCCGGCTGGCCGGACACGCGCCGTTCCCGATGGCGTTCGAGATGGACGACGAGCCCCCGACGGCACTCGTCGAGCGGGCCGCCTGACCGGCGGTTACACCGCGAGGGCCGGCAAAACGATCCACCGGCTTGTCATTGGCCCTTGCTGTGGCCTGGTCCGTTCCCGTTTCCTCAGTGCTTGCAGTAACCCTCTTTCACCGTGTGAGGTCACCCGTGTCCAACTCCGAAAACCAGACCCCCGAGATCGGCACCGCCCGTGTGAAGCGCGGCATGGCCGAGCAGCTCAAGGGTGGCGTGATCATGGACGTCGTCACGCCGGAGCAGGCGAAGATCGCCGAGGACGCGGGCGCCGTCGCCGTGATGGCCCTGGAGCGGGTCCCGGCCGACATCCGCAAGGACGGCGGCGTGGCCCGGATGTCCGACCCGGACATGATCGAAGGCATCATCGAGGCCGTCTCGATCCCGGTCATGGCCAAGTCCCGCATCGGCCACTTCGTCGAGGCCCAGGTCCTGCAGTCCCTCGGCGTCGACTACATCGACGAGTCCGAGGTCCTCACCCCGGCCGACGAGGTCAACCACTCCGACAAGTGGTCCTTCACGACCCCCTTCGTCTGCGGCGCCACCAACCTCGGTGAGGCCCTGCGCCGCATCGCCGAGGGCGCGGCCATGATCCGCTCCAAGGGCGAGGCCGGCACCGGCAACGTCGTCGAGGCCGTCCGCCACCTGCGCCAGATCAAGAACGAGATCGCCAAGCTGCGCGGCTTCGACAACCACGAGCTGTACGCCGCCGCCAAGGAGCTGCGCGCCCCCTACGAGCTCGTCAAGGAGGTCGCCGAGCTCGGCAAGCTGCCGGTCGTGCTGTTCTCCGCCGGTGGTGTCGCCACGCCGGCCGACGCCGCGCTGATGCGCCAGCTCGGCGCCGAGGGCGTTTTCGTCGGTTCCGGCATCTTCAAGTCCGGCGACCCGGCCAAGCGCGCCGCCGCCATCGTGAAGGCCACGACCTTCTACGACGACCCGAAGATCATCGCGGACGCGTCCCGCAACCTCGGCGAGGCCATGGTCGGCATCAACTGCGACACCCTCCCCGAGACCGAGCGCTACGCCAACCGCGGCTGGTAAGGCGCTGCGTCCCATGAGCAACACGCCCGTCATAGGCGTCCTGGCCCTCCAGGGCGACGTACGGGAGCACCTCATCGCCCTGGCCGCGGTCGACGCCGTGGCCAGGCCGGTGCGGCGCCCCGAGGAACTCGCCGAGATCGACGGTCTCGTCATCCCCGGCGGCGAGTCCACGACCATCTCCAAGCTGGCCGTCCTGTTCGGCGTGCTGGACCCGCTGCGCGCACGCGTGCGTGCCGGTCTCCCCGTCTACGGCACCTGCGCGGGCATGATCATGCTCGCCGACAAGATCCTCGACCCGCGCTCGGGTCAGGAGACGATCGGCGGCATCGACATGATCGTGCGCCGCAACGCCTTCGGCCGCCAGAACGAGTCCTTCGAAGCCGCACTCGACGTGAAGGGCATCGCGGGCGATCCTGTGGAGGGCGTCTTCATCCGCGCCCCCTGGGTCGAGTCCGTCGGCGCCGAGGCGGAGGTGCTCGCCGAGCACGACGGCCACATCGTCGCGGTCCGCCAGGGCAACGCGCTGGCCACGTCGTTCCACCCGGAACTGACCGGCGACCACCGCGTGCACGGTCTGTTCGCCGACATGGTGCGCGCGAACCGGACAGCGGAGTCCTTGTAGGATCTCTGGGGTTCGTTCATAGATGGGTTACGCGAAGGAGACAGGCAGATGTCCGGCCACTCTAAATGGGCCACGACGAAGCACAAGAAGGCCGTGATCGACGCCAAGCGCGGCAAGCTCTTCGCGAAGCTGATCAAGAACATCGAGGTCGCGGCGCGTATGGGCGGCGTCGACCTCGAGGGAAACCCGACGCTTTACGACGCCGTTCAGAAGGCCAAGAAGCAGTCGGTTCCGAACAAGAACATCGACTCCGCGATCAAGCGCGGCGGCGGTCTCGAAGCCGGTGGCGCCGACTACGAGACGATCATGTACGAGGGCTACGGCCCGAACGGCGTCGCGGTGCTCATCGAGTGCCTCACCGACAACCGCAACCGTGCCGCCTCCGACGTCCGCGTCGCCATGACCCGCAACGGCGGCAACATGGCCGACCCCGGCTCGGTGTCGTACATGTTCAGCCGCAAGGGCGTCATCATCGTCCCCAAGGGCGAGCTGACCGAGGACGACGTCCTCACCGCGGTCCTCGAAGCGGGCGCCGAGGAGGTCAACGACCTCGGTGAGTCCTTCGAGGTGCTCAGCGAGGCCACCGACCTGGTCGCGGTCCGCACCGCCCTCCAGGAGGCCGGTATCGACTACGACTCCGCGGACTCCAGCTTCGTGCCGTCCGTCCAGGTCGAGCTGGACGAGGAGGGCGCCAAGAAGATCTTCAGGCTGATCGACGCGCTCGAGGACAGCGACGACGTGCAGAACGTCTTCGCCAACTTCGACGTCAGCGACGAGATCATGGAGAAGGTCGACGCGTAACGCTGTCGCGAGCTGCACCGGCTCAACGGGCCGACGGGGATGCCCCGTCGGCCCGTCGCTCTGTCGGGAGTTGCTGCCCGGCGTTGTCGGTGGCACCGGATAGCCTGCACAAACAGGCGATCGAAGGAGGGGGCGCGGGGTGCGCGTACTGGGGGTGGACCCGGGACTGACACGATGCGGTGTCGGTGTGGTCGAAGGTGTCGCCGGACGCCCGCTCACCATGCTCGGCGTCGGTGTCGTACGGACGCCCGCGGATGCCGAGTTGGGCCACCGCCTCGTCGTCGTCGAGCAGGGCATCGAGATGTGGCTGGACGAGCACCAGCCCGAATTCGTCGCCGTGGAGCGGGTGTTCAGCCAGCACAACGTCCGCACCGTGATGGGCACCGCCCAGGCCAGTGCCGTCGCCATGCTCTGCGCCGCCCGCCGCGGCATCCCCGTCGCGCTGCACACCCCCAGCGAGGTCAAGGCCGCCGTCACCGGCTCGGGCCGCGCCGACAAGGCACAGGTCGGTGCCATGGTCACCCGCCTGCTGCGGCTCGGCGCCCCACCCAAGCCGGCCGACGCCGCCGACGCCCTCGCACTCGCCATCTGTCACATCTGGCGGGCCCCCGCGCAGAACCGACTCCAGCAGGCCGTCGCCCTGCACTCCGCCAAGGCTCCCTCGAAAGGCCGTCTCGCATGATCGCGTTCGTCAGCGGCCCGGTCGCCGCGCTCGCCCCCGACTCCGCGGTGGTGGAGGTCGGCGGGATCGGCATCGCCGTCCAGTGCACGCCGAACACGCTCTCGGGCCTGCGGATGGGCCAGCAGACCAAGCTGGCCACCTCCCTCGTCGTCCGAGAGGACTCACTCACCCTGTACGGCTTCGCCGACGACGACGAGCGTCAGACCTTCGAGCTGCTCCAGACCGCGAGCGGCGTCGGCCCGCGTCTGGCCCAGGCCATGCTGGCCGTGCACCCGCCCGACGCCCTGCGCAGAGCGGTGGCCACCGGCGACGAGAAGTCGCTCACCGCCGTCCCCGGCATCGGCAAGAAGGGCGCCCAGAAGCTGCTCCTGGAGCTGAAGGACCGCCTCGGCGAGCCCATCGGCGCGCCCGCCGTCGGTGCCCCGGTCAGCCAGGGCTGGCGCGACCAGTTGCACGCGGCCCTGATCGGCCTGGGGTACGCGACCCGCGAGGCCGACGAGGCGGTGACCGCCGTCACGCCGCAGGCCGAGGCCGCCGAGGGCACGCCCCAGGTGGGGCAGCTGCTGAAGGCCGCCCTTCAGACCCTGAACAGAGCGCGCTGACCCGGTGGCGCCCCGGGACGGTCCGAAACGCCGCTCCCGGGGACGCCCCCGCCCCTCGCCCGACCCGTCCGACCGCGACCCAGAGGCACACTCCTTGCTGTGTCTTCCGGGGCCGACCTCCGGACCCCCGGCCGCCCCCACCGTCCGGCGCTTCCATCGCTAGGAGAACCGCAGTGAACTGGGACGACACCACCGACACCCCCGCCGCCGAGCGGCTCGTCGGTTCGTCCGCCGACCGTGAGGACCAGGCCGTCGAGGCCGCGCTGCGCCCGAAGGACCTGGGCGAGTTCATCGGCCAGGAGAAGGTCCGCGAACAGCTGGACCTGGTCCTGCGCGCCGCACGCGCGCGTGGCGCCACCGCCGACCACGTGCTGCTCTCCGGCGCCCCCGGCCTGGGCAAGACCACCCTCTCGATGATCATCGCGGCCGAGATGGACGCCCCCATCCGCATCACCAGCGGCCCCGCCATCCAGCACGCCGGCGACCTCGCCGCGATCCTGTCCTCCCTCCAGGAGGGCGAGGTCCTCTTCCTCGACGAGATCCACCGCATGTCCCGGCCCGCCGAGGAGATGCTGTACATGGCGATGGAGGACTTCCGCGTCGACGTGATCGTCGGCAAGGGGCCCGGCGCCACCGCCATCCCGCTGGAGCTGCCCCCGTTCACCCTGGTCGGGGCCACCACCCGGGCCGGTCTGCTGCCGCCGCCGCTGCGTGACCGCTTCGGCTTCACCGCGCACATGGAGTTCTACGAGCCCGCCGAGCTGGAGCGCGTCATCCACCGTTCGGCGAACCTCCTCGACGTCGAGATCGAGGCCGACGGCGCCGCCGAGATCGCCGGCCGCTCCCGCGGCACCCCCCGTATCGCCAACCGCCTGCTGCGCCGCGTGCGCGACTATGCCCAGGTCAAGGCGGACGGGATCATCACCCGGGACATCGCCGGGGCCGCTCTCGCCGTGTACGAGGTCGACGCCCGCGGCCTCGACCGACTGGACCGTGGTGTCCTGGAGGCCCTGCTCAAGCTGTTCGGCGGCGGACCCGTCGGCCTGTCCACGCTCGCTGTCGCGGTGGGGGAGGAGCGTGAGACCGTGGAGGAGGTCGCCGAACCCTTCCTCGTACGGGAGGGACTGCTCGCCCGGACCCCGCGCGGACGCGTCGCGACGCCTGCCGCGTGGGCGCACCTCGGCCTGACCCCGCCGCGCTCGTCAGCTGCGGGAAACGGACAACAGGACCTGTTCGGGGCGTGATGGGACGGTGACGGCGAGCTTGGTGGCCGGAGTAGGAACCCCGGTGCCATGCTGAGCGTTGTTCCATGCGCGGAGACTCGCTTAGACTCCGCCGATGCCGCCTTTGTCGGCGGCAGACAATCCCCCAACCATCAGGCCGCTCACCATCGCGGTCGTGTGAAGGAAGTTCCGACCCGTGAGTCTCGTGACCCTCCTCCCGTTCATCGTGCTCATCGGGGCCATGTTCCTGATGACCCGGTCTGCGAAGAAGAAGCAGCAGCAGGCCGCCGACATGCGGAACCAGATGCAGCCCGGATCCGGTGTCCGCACCATCGGAGGCATGTACGCCACCGTCAAGGAGGTCAGCGACGACACCGTCCTCCTCGACGCCGGCCCGGGCGTGGAGCTTCTCTTCGCCAAGAACGCGATCGGTGCCGTCCTGACGGACGACGAGTACAACCGCATCGTGCACGGCATCGAGCACGACCTGAAGTCCGACGTCGTCCCGGACGACGCCTCCTCCCTCACCGAGTCCGACGAGCCCGCCGCTGCCGCCGCCTCCGACGAGAAGTCCGTCGACCTCGGTAAGAAGGACGAGAACGACGAGGCGGTGGAGCCCTCCGACGCCTCCGTCGCCGCCGAGGCCAAGGCCGACGACGAGCCGAAGAAGACCGACGGCGGCGACTCCGACGCGAAGTAGCCATGTTCCGGGGCGCGCGGGCCATGCCTGCGCGCCCCCGGGCATGCCGACTTCGCACGGGATCCCGACACCATGTGATGGCCGCCAGTCCGTCGATCCGGAGTGAGGCGGCCCGAGAGGGAGTACGAGAAGGTGGCAGCACCTAAGAAGGGCCGGAGCGCGAGCGCCCAGAGCAAGCCAGGGCGCTCGCTGGCCCTCATCCTGATCGCCATCGCGGCGCTCACCGGAGGGATGTTCGCCTCGGGGCACACCACTCCGCGACTCGGTATCGACCTGGCAGGCGGCACGAGCATCACGCTTCGCGCGGTCGCCGAGCCCGGCCAGGAATCCGCGATCAACAAGACCAACATGGACACCGCGGTCGACATCATGGAGCGCCGTGTCAATGGTCTGGGTGTCTCGGAGGCCGAGGTACAGACCCAGGGCGATCGCAACATCATCGTCAACATCCCCAAGGGCACCAACTCCAAGGAAGCCCGGGACCAGGTCGGCACCACCGCCAAGCTCTACTTCCGTCCGGTGATCGCCACCGAGGTCGCCGGCGCCGCCGCGACGCCGACCCCCTCGCCGAGCGCCTCCTCCAGCCCCTCGGGCGCCTCCGGCGACAAGGCGACCGACAAGTCGACCCCCTCCGGCACGCCGTCGGCGAGCTCCACCACCCAGGGCCGCGCGGTCACCGACGCCCTGAAGGCCGACTCCACGCCGTCCCCGAGCACCACCCCGTCCGCGAGCGGCACCCCCACCGGCGACGCGGCGTCCAGCAAGCTCGAAGCGCAGTACGCCGCGCTCGACTGCACGAAGAAGTCGGCCCGCGCCACGGCCGGTGACGGCTCCAAGCCCAGCGACTACACCGTCGCCTGCGGCCAGAACTCGTCCGGCCAGTGGCAGAAGTACATCCTCGGCCCCGCCGAGGTCGACGGCACGGACGTCGACGAGGCCCAGGCCGTCCTGAACACGCAGACCGGCGCCGGCTGGACCGTGACCATGGACTTCACGAACGGTGGCAGCAAGAAGTTCGCCGCCATCACCGGCAAGCTGGCCAAGAACCAGTCCCCGCAGAACCAGTTCGCGATCGTCCTGGACGGCGAGGTCGTCTCCGACCCCTACGTCAGCCAGGCACTGACGGGCGGCAGCGCCGAGATCTCCGGCAACTTCAACCAGGAGTCGGCCCAGAGCCTCGCCAACATGCTGTCGTACGGCGCCCTGCCGCTGACCTTCCAGGAGGACAGCGTCACCACGGTGACCGCCGCGCTCGGCGGTGAGCAGCTGCGCGCCGGTCTGATCGCCGGTGCGATCGGCCTCGGCCTGGTCGTGATCTACCTGCTGGTCTACTACCGCGGCCTGTCGCTGATCGCCCTGCTGTCGCTGCTGGTCTCCGCTGCCCTGACCTACACGATCATGGCGCTGCTCGGCCCGGCCATCGGCTTCGCGCTGAACCTGCCGGCCGTCTGTGGAGCCATCGTCGCCATCGGCATCACAGCGGACTCGTTCATCGTGTACTTCGAACGCGTCCGGGACGAGATCCGCGAGGGCCGCTCGCTGCGCCCCGCGGTCGAGCGTGCCTGGCCGCGTGCCCGGCGCACCATCCTGGTCTCCGACTTCGTGTCCTTCCTCGCCGCCGCGGTGCTCTTCATCGTCACCGTCGGCAAGGTCCAGGGCTTCGCGTTCACGCTCGGCCTGACCACCCTGCTCGACGTGGTCGTCGTGTTCCTGTTCACCAAGCCGCTGCTGACGATCCTGGCCCGCACCAAGTTCTTCGCGAACGGCCACCCGTGGTCCGGTCTCGATCCCAAGCGACTGGGCGCCAAGCCGCCGCTGCGCCGCACCCGCCGTCCCGCCAGCCCTGCCGCGGGCTCTGTCGACCCGAAGGAGGCGTGAGATGTCGAAGCTCGGCAACCTCGGCGCCCGACTGCACCGTGGCGAGGTCGGCTACGACTTCGTCGGCAACCGCAAGATCTGGTACGGCCTCTCCATTCTGATCACCATCACGGCCATCGTCGGCCTGGCGGTGCGCGGCCTGAACATGGGCATCGAGTTCCAGGGCGGAGCCGTCTTCAACACCCCGAAGACCAGCGTCTCGGTCGCGCAGGCGCAGGAGTACGCGGAAGAGGCCTCCGGCCACGACGCGATCGTCCAGAAGCTCGGCAGCGGCGACGACGCCAAGCTGCGCATCCAGGTCTCGGGCATCGACACCAACCAGGCCGACAAGGTCTCGGCCGAGCTGGCCGAGAAGCTGGGCGTCAACGAGAACGACGTCACCGGCGAGCTGGTCGGACCCAGCTGGGGTGAGCAGATCGCCAACAAGGCCTGGCAGGGTCTCGGGATCTTCCTGGTCCTCGTGGTGATCTATCTGGCGATCGCCTTCGAATGGCGCATGGCGCTCGCCGCGTTCGTCGCGCTGATCCACGACATCACCATCACCGTCGGCATCTACGCGCTCGTCGGCTTCGAGGTCACGCCGGGCACCGTGATCGGTCTGCTGACGATCCTCGGTTACTCGCTCTACGACACGGTCGTCGTCTTCGACAGCCTCAAGGAGCAGACGAAGGACATCACCAAGCAGACCCGCTGGACGTACAGCGACGTCGCCAACCGCTCGATCAACAGCACCCTGGTCCGCTCGATCAACACCACGGTGGTCGCGCTGCTGCCGGTGGCGGGCCTGCTGTTCATCGGTGGCGGCTTCCTCGGCGCCGGCATGCTCAACGACATCTCGCTGTCGCTGTTTGTCGGTCTCGCCGCCGGTGCGTACTCCTCGATCTTCATCGCCACACCGCTCGTCGCCGACTTCAAGGAGCGCGAGCCGCAGATGAAGGCCCTGAGGAAGCGCGTGCTGGCCAAGCGTGCCCAGGGTGCCGTACAGGGCGAGGCCCCGCAGCCCCCGGCCACCGACGAGTACCACGACGACGAGCCGGAGGACGCCGCCCCCGCGGTCGTCGGCCCCCGCAACCAGCCCGCGGCCCGTAACCGGGGCCGCGGCCGTCCCTCGGGGAAGCGCCGATGACCGGCATCCAGGAGCTCCTGCTCAGCCGCATCCGTGATGTGGCGGACTACCCGGAGCCGGGCGTGATGTTCAAGGACATCACCCCGCTCCTGGCGGACCCGGCGGCGTTCACGGCGCTCACCGACGCGCTGGCGGAGATCGTCGGGAACACCGGCGCCACGAAGATCGTCGGCCTGGAGGCCCGCGGCTTCATCCTCGGAGCGCCGGTCGCCGTCCGCGCGGGCGTCGGCTTCATCCCCGTGCGCAAGGCCGGCAAGCTCCCCGGGGCCACCCTCAGCCAGGCGTACGACCTGGAGTACGGCTCCGCGGAGATCGAGGTGCACGCCGAGGACCTGACCGCGGGCGACCGCGTCCTCGTCATCGACGACGTCCTGGCGACGGGCGGCACCGCCGAGGCCTCGATCCGGCTGATCCGCCGGGCCGGCGCCGACGTGGCGGGCCTTGCCGTCCTGATGGAGCTGGGCTTCCTCGGCGGCCGTGCCCGCCTGGAGCCGGCCCTGTCCGGAGCCCCGCTGGAGTCGCTCCTCACGGTCTGAGTAACCACCCTGCTCCACCGCACGTATGCCGCGCGCCCGAAGCCGAGGGCGCGCGGCATACGCGTATCCGGGGAGAGAACGCCATACGCTCCCAGGCGCCACGGCGCGCGCCCGCCTGCTCGGTCACCCCCGCACCCCATGGCTCAAAACAAGCGCAGCGAGCCTGGAACGGGTCCGATGTGCCGGCGAACGCAAACCCCACGTCAGCCCCAGGCAACGCACACGCCACCCCCAGGACACGGGCCGGAAGGCGCAGCGGAATCCGACGGCAGCCCCTTGTGTTGCTCGGGTAGACGGCCCTCACATCGGCCTGAAGGCGATCCTGCGGCCCAGGATCGCTACCATGGGGTCTCCGGAGCCTGACCGGGGGACCCGGATCGCGCACGAGGAGTCCTCTTGCCAGACGAGGCCCAGCACCTGACCGCCGCCAAGCCCGAGTCCGCCTCGGCACCGGCGGCCAAGCCCGCGCCGAACGCGCCGCACGCGAAGAACGACTCGCGCGGGACGGTCGAGCATGCCCAGTCCGCGCCGGTCGACAAGCCGGCCGAGCCGCCCCGTCCCAAGCCCGCCGCGTCGACTCCGGCGGTGCGCCCGAACACCGGCCAGCCCGCCCGCTCCGGCTCCTCCAACCGCGTCCGGGCCCGTCTCGCCCGCCTCGGCGTCCAGCGCTCCAACCCGTACAACCCGGTGCTGGAGCCGCTGCTGCGCATAGTCCGCAGCAACGACCCGAAGATCGAGACCGCCACGCTCCGCCAGATCGAGAAGGCGTACCAGGTCGCCGAACGCTGGCACCGCGGCCAGAAGCGCAAGAGCGGCGACCCCTACATCACGCACCCGCTGGCGGTCACCACCATCCTCGCCGAGCTGGGTATGGATCCGGCCACCCTGATGGCGGGCCTGCTGCACGACACCGTCGAGGACACCGAGTACGGCCTCGACCAGCTCCGCCGGGACTTCGGCGACTCCGTCGCCCTGCTCGTCGACGGCGTCACCAAGCTGGACAAGGTCAAGTTCGGCGAGGCCGCGCAGGCCGAGACCGTGCGCAAGATGGTCGTCGCCATGGCCAAGGACCCCCGCGTCCTGGTCATCAAGCTCGCCGACCGCCTGCACAACATGCGCACCATGCGTTACCTCAAGCGCGAGAAGCAGGAGAAGAAGGCGCGCGAGACGCTGGAGATCTACGCGCCCCTCGCCCACCGCCTCGGCATGAACACCATCAAGTGGGAGCTGGAGGACCTCGCCTTCGCGATCCTCTACCCCAAGATGTACGACGAGATCGTACGGCTGGTGGCCGAGCGGGCACCGAAGCGTGACGAGTATCTGGCCATAGTGACCGACGAGGTCCAGCAGGACCTGCGCGCGGCCCGCATCAAGGCGACCGTCACCGGCCGCCCGAAGCACTACTACAGCGTCTACCAGAAGATGATCGTCCGCGGCCGCGACTTCGCGGAGATCTACGACCTGGTGGGCATCCGCGTCCTCGTCGACACGGTCCGCGACTGCTACGCCGCCCTCGGCACCGTGCACGCGCGATGGAACCCGGTCCCCGGCCGGTTCAAGGACTACATCGCGATGCCCAAGTTCAACATGTACCAGTCGCTGCACACGACGGTCATCGGCCCCAACGGCAAGCCGGTCGAACTCCAGATCCGCACGTTCGACATGCACCGCCGCGCCGAGTACGGCATCGCGGCGCACTGGAAGTACAAGCAGGAGGCCGTCGCCGGCGCCTCCAAGATCCGCACCGACGCACCGAGGACGTCCGGCAAGGGCAAGGACGACCACCTCAACGACATGGCGTGGCTGCGCCAGCTGCTCGACTGGCAGAAGGAGACCGAGGACCCGGGCGAGTTCCTGGAGTCCCTGCGCTTCGACCTGTCCCGCAACGAGGTCTTCGTCTTCACCCCCAAGGGCGACGTCATAGCGCTCCCGGCCGGGGCCACCCCGGTCGACTTCGCGTACGCCGTCCACACCGAGGTCGGCCACCGCACGATAGGAGCACGGGTCAACGGCCGGCTCGTGCCGCTCGAATCCACCCTGGACAACGGCGACCTCGTAGAGGTCTTCACCTCCAAGGCGCCCGGCGCGGGCCCCTCCCGCGACTGGCTCGGCTTCGTGAAGTCGCCGCGCGCCCGCAACAAGATCCGTGCCTGGTTCTCCAAGGAGCGCCGCGACGAGGCCATCGAGCAGGGCAAGGACGCCATCGTCCGCGCGATGCGCAAGCAGAACCTGCCGATCCAGCGCATCCTGACCGGTGACTCGCTCGTCACGCTCGCCCATGAGATGCGCTACGCCGACATCTCCGCGCTCTACGCGGCGATCGGCGAGGGCCATGTCTCCGCACAGAACATCGTGCAGAAGCTGGTCCAGGCGCTCGGCGGCGAGGAAGCGGCCACGGAGGAGATCGACGAGTCGGTCCCACCGACCCGCAGCCGCAGCCGCAAGCGCCGCTCCAGCGCCGACCCCGGTGTCATCGTCAAGGGCGTCGAGGACGTGTGGGTCAAGCTGGCCCGCTGCTGTACGCCCGTGCCCGGTGACCCCATCATCGGCTTCGTCACGCGTGGTAGTGGTGTATCGGTTCACCGCAGCGACTGCGTCAACGTGGAGTCACTGTCCCGCGAGCCCGAGCGCATCCTCGAGGTCGAGTGGGCGCCGACGCAGTCCTCGGTCTTCCTGGTCGCCATCCAGGTCGAGGCCCTGGACCGCTCCCGGCTCCTGTCGGACGTCACCCGTGTGCTCTCCGACCAGCATGTCAACATCCTCTCCGCGGCCGTCCAGACCTCCCGGGACCGCGTCGCCACCTCCCGCTTCACCTTCGAGATGGGCGACCCGAAGCACCTCGGCCACGTCCTGAAGGCGGTCAGGGGAGTGGAGGGCGTGTACGACGTGTACCGCGTGACGTCGGCGCGCAGCCGGTCGTAGCCCCGCCGTGGGACCAGACACGTGAAGGGCCCCGTACGTCACGTACGGGGCCCTTCACGTCGTACCGGTGTCGGCTGCCGTCAGCCGCCGAACTCCTGGAGACCCTTCAGGGCCTGGTCCAGCAGGGCCTGACGGCCCTCCAGCTCACGCTCCAGCTTGTCGGCCTTCGCGTTGTTGCCCTGGGCGCGTGCCTGCTCGATCTGGCCCTTCAGCTTGTCCACGGCGGCCTGGAGCTGGCCGGTCAGCCCCTCGGCACGCGCGCGTGCCTCCGGGTTGGTCCGGCGCCACTCGGACTCCTCGGCGTCCTGGAGGGCCCGCTCGACGGCGTGCATCCGGCCTTCGACCTTCGGCCGGGCGTCCCGCGGCACGTGGCCGATGGCCTCCCAGCGCTCGTTGATCGAGCGGAAGGCGGCACGCGCGCCCTTCAGGTCGCCGATCGGCAGGAGCTTCTCGGCCTCGCCGGCCAGCTCCTCCTTCAGCTTCAGGTTCTCCGCCTGCTCGGCGTCGCGCTCCGCGAAGACCGAGCTGCGGGCCGCGAAGAAGATGTCCTGGGCACCGCGGAAGCGGTTCCACAGGTCGTCCTCGTGCTCGCGCTGAGCACGCCCTGCGGCCTTCCACTCCGACATCAGCTCGCGGTAGCGCGCGGCCGTGGGACCCCAGTCCGTCGAACCGGACAGCGCCTCGGCCTCGGAGACCAGCCGCTCCTTGGTCTTGCGGGCCTCCTCGCGCTGCGCGTCCAGCTGCGCGAAGTGCGCCTTGCGGCGCTTGGAGAACGCCGAGCGGGCGTGCGAGAAGCGGTGCCACAGCTCGTCGTCGGACTTGCGGTCAAGGCGCGGCAGACCCTTCCAGGTGTCCACCAGGGCCCGCAGGCGCTCACCGGCGGCCCGCCACTGGTCGGACTGCGCCAGCCCCTCGGCCTCGACGACCAGCGCCTCCTTGGCGTGGCGCGCCTCGTCGGACTGCTTGGCCCGCTGCTGCTTGCGCTCCTCGCGCCGCTTGTCGACCGTCTCGACCAGCTTGTCCAGGCGGGTCCGCAGGGCGGCCAGGTCACCGACCACGTGATGGGCGTCGACCTGCTCACGGATGTGGTCGATCGCGGTCTGGGCGTCCTTCGCCGACAGGTCGGTGGTCTTCACTCGCTTCTCGAGGAGGCCGATCTCGACAACCAGGCCCTCGTACTTGCGCTCGAAATAGGCCAGCGCCTCTTCAGGAGTGCCTGCCTGCCAAGAACCGACAACCTGCTCGCCGTCGGCCGTACGCACGTACACGGTCCCCGTCTCGTCGACGCGGCCCCACGGGTCGCTGCTCACAGCGCCTCCTCCACATGATGCCTGCGAGGGGCTTCTGTTCCCCCGGGCATCGTCCACAGTTTCGTCACGGCCAACATAGGCGACCGGCGGGTTGCCTGTCCGCATCCCGCGCGACCGAAATTTCGCAGTTGGCGGTCAGGATTTGGTGACCGTCGCCTTGTTGATCACGACCGTCGCGTTCGGTGCGCCGTCGCCCTGGCCGGTGCTCTCACCCGCGTCGGCAATCTTCTTGAGTACCTTCATGCCGGATTCGGAAACGGTACCGAACGGTGTGTAGCTGGGCGGAAGCTGACTGTCCTGGTACACGAGGAAGAACTGGCTGCCGCCGGTGTGCTTCTGGCCGGTGTTCGCCATGGCCACCGTGCCCGCCGGGTAGATGTTGTCCTTGAGGCTTTTGTCCTTCAGGTTCTCGTCCGGAATGGTGTAGCCGGGACCGCCCGTGCCGACGCCCGTCGGGTCGCCGCACTGGAGCACGTAGATGCCGTTGGTGGTGAGCCGGTGGCACTTGGAGTGGTCGAAGTAGTTCTTGCCGGCCAGGAACGCGAAAGAGTTCACCGTGTGCGGTGCCGCCGACGCCCTCAGGTCGATGTCTATGTCACCGCAGGTCGTCGCGAGCTTCATGGTGTACTTCGCCGACTTGTCGACGGTCAGCTCCGGCTCCTTCTTCCAGGTCGCCGTTTTGACCTTGCCCTCGGCGGGCTTCTCGCACGGGTCCGGGGCCTTGCTGGTGGGGCTCGCGCTCGGTGTGACCTCCGCGCCCGCGTTCTCCTTGCCGTCGTCCCCCTTGAGGACGCCCGTCGTGTACAGCGCGAGGCTGCCGATGACGACCACTCCGAGCACCGACGCGATCACCGAGTTGCGCATGCGCGCCTTGCGTCGGGCGGACGTGCGCCGCTGCTGCTGCCGCAAGAACTTCTCCCGGGCGAGCTGACGCCGCCGCTGTTCCTGGCTGACCACGGGGTTCTCTCCTCATGCGTCGTAAGTGTCGACCGGTACGCGTGTGTTCATTGAGCCGACTGCCTGCGTGTGCCCCGTACCGTATATGGGTTCGCTGAGGAATCGGCAGCGCCGGTAGGCTCTGACGTCAGGCGGAGTCCGCCGACAAACCACACGTGTCGACACAAACGAAGGACGATCGTGCTCATTGCCGGGTTCCCCGCCGGGGCCTGGGGGACGAACTGTTATCTCGTCGCCCCCGCCGCCGGTGAGGAGTGCGTGATCATCGACCCGGGCCACGAAGCGGCCCCCGGAGTCGAGGAAGCACTGAAGAAGCATCGGCTCAAGCCCGTCGCCGTCGTCCTCACCCACGGCCACCTCGACCACGTCGCCTCGGTCGTCCCCGTGTGCGGCGCGCACGACGTGCCGGCCTGGATCCACCCCGAGGACCGGTACATGATGAGCGACCCCGAGAAGGCGCTCGGCCGTTCCATCGGCATGCAGCTCATGGGCGAACTGACCATCGGGGAGCCGGACGACGTCAAGGAGCTGTCCGACGGCGCCAGGCTGGAGCTGGCCGGCCTGGAGCTCACGGTCGCGCACGCGCCGGGCCATACCAAGGGGTCGGTGACCTTCGGCATGCCCGAGGCGGCGGACATCCCGCCGATCCTGTTCTCGGGCGACCTGCTGTTCGCCGGCTCCATCGGACGCACCGACCTGCCCGGCGGCGACATGGCCGAGATCCTCGACTCGCTGGCACGCGTGTGCCTGCCGCTCGACGACTCGACCGTGGTGCTGTCCGGCCACGGCCCCCAGACGACCATCGGCCGGGAGCGCGCCACCAACCCGTATCTGCGGCAGGTGGCCGCCGGCCCGGGAGCCCAGGAAGCTCCCCGACGAGGAATGTGACGAGACCTTCCGTGAGCACCTTCAAGGCCCCCAAGGGCACGTACGACCTGATCCCGCCGGAGAGCGCCAAGTACCTGGCGGTCCGTGAGGCGATCGCCGCGCCCCTGCGCAACTCCGGCTACGGCTACATCGAGACGCCCGGCTTCGAGAGCGTCGAACTGTTCGCGCGCGGCGTCGGCGAGTCCACCGACATCGTGACCAAGGAGATGTACGCCTTCGAGACCAAGGGCGGCGACAGGCTCGCCCTGCGCCCCGAGGGCACGGCCTCGGTCCTGCGCGCGGCGCTGGAGGCCAACCTGCACAAGGCCGGCAACCTCCCGGTCAAGCTCTGGTACTCCGGCTCCTACTACCGCTACGAGCGCCCCCAGAAGGGCCGCTACAGGCACTTCTCCCAGGTCGGCGCCGAGGCGATCGGCGCGGAGGACCCGGCGCTCGACGCCGAGCTGATCATCCTGGCCGACCAGGCCTACCGCTCGCTCGGCCTGAGCGACTTCCGGATCCTGCTGAACAGCCTGGGCGACAAGGAGTGCCGCCCGGTGTACCGCGCCGCCCTCCAGGACTTCCTGCGCGGCCTCGACCTGGACGAGGACACCCGGCGCCGTATCGACATCAACCCGCTGCGCGTCCTCGACGACAAGCGCGAGTCGGTGCAGCAGCAGCTCACCGGCGCCCCGCTGCTGCGCGACTACCTGTGCGACGCCTGCAAGGCGTACCACGAGGAGGTCCGCGAGCTGATCACCGCGGCGGGCGTCTCCTACGAGGACGACCCGAAGCTGGTGCGCGGCCTGGACTACTACACGCGCACGACCTTCGAGTTCGTCCACGACGGTCTGGGCTCGCAGTCCGCGGTGGGCGGCGGCGGCCGCTACGACGGGCTGTCGGAGATGATCGGCGGCCCCGCGCTGCCGTCCGTCGGCTGGGCCCTCGGCGTCGACCGTACGGTCCTGGCGCTGGAGGCGGAAGGCGTGGAGCTCGAACTCCCGTCGGCCACCAGCGTGTTCGCGGTGCCCCTCGGCGAGGAGGCCCGCAGGGTCCTGTTCGCCAAGGTCACCGAGCTGCGCAAGGTCGGCATCGCGGCCGACTTCTCCTACGGCGCCAAGGGCCTCAAGGGTGCCATGAAGAACGCCAACCGCAGCGGCGCCCGCTACACGATCGTGGCCGGCGAACGCGACCTCGCCGAGGGCGTCGTCCAGCTCAAGGACATGGAGTCCGGCGAGCAGTCGGCGATCGGCGTCAACGAGATCGTGGCCGAGCTGGAAGCCCGATTGGGCTGATTCCGCTCACGGGGCGGGGACCGGACGGTCCCCGCCCCGTCCGCTCTGTCCGTGTCTTGAACTGAGTGCCTTTACCGGCCCCCGCGTATTTCCTTATACGCAGCAAACGGTGGGCACGCCTGCGTGTACGGCACAATGTGCCGTGTCCGGAGAAACTCCAAGTCTCAAGTGACGGAATCGGCGTGATGAGCAAGACGACAGTCAAAGACGTCTCCACCGAGCCCGAGTCGGAGCCTGCTCAGGCGGCACCACGGGCGGTGGGCGGCAGCCGCGCCCTCGCCCTGATGCTGGTGATCACCGGCGCGGCGGGACTGCTTGCCGCGTGGGTCATCACGATCGACAAGTTCAAGCTGCTCGAGGCCAAGGTCGAGGGCAAGACCTTCACCCCCGGGTGCAGCCTGAACCCCGTCGTCTCCTGCGGCAGCGTCATGGAGAGCAAGCAGGCCGCCGCCTTCGGGTTCCCCAACCCGATGCTCGGCCTCGTCGCCTACGGCATCGTCATCTGCGTCGGCATGAGCCTGCTGGGCCGCGCCCGCTTCCCGCGCTGGTACTGGCTCACCTTCAACGCCGGCACCCTCTTCGGCGTGGTCTTCTGCGCCTGGCTGATGTACCAGTCGCTGTACAACATCAACGCGCTGTGCCTGTGGTGCTCGCTGGCCTGGGTCGCGACGATCATCATGTTCTGGTACGTGACCTCGTTCAACGTCCGCAACGGCTTCCTGCCCGCACCGAACTGGCTCAAGAGCTTCTTCGGCGAGTTCACCTGGGTCATGCCCGTACTGCACATCGGTATCATCGGCATGCTGATCCTGACCCGCTGGTGGGACTTCTGGACCAGCTGAGCCCCTCCCCGGGGGCCGGGCGGGATTGTCAGTGCGGTGATTTAGGGTTTCCAGGGTGGAGCCCGACCTGTTCACCGCCGCCGCCGAAGAACGCCAGGAGAAGGACCCAGCCGGCTCTCCTCTGGCCGTGCGCATGCGCCCGCGCACCCTGGACGAGGTGGTGGGCCAGCAGCACCTGCTGAAACCGGGTTCGCCGCTGCGCCGACTCGTGGGCGAGTCCGGCGGCGGCCCCGCCGGGCCTTCCTCGGTGATCCTCTGGGGCCCGCCCGGCACCGGCAAGACCACCCTTGCCTACGTCGTCTCCAAGGCCACCAACAAGCGCTTCGTCGAGCTCTCCGCGATCACCGCGGGTGTCAAGGAGGTCCGCGCGGTCATCGACGGCGCCCGCCGCGCCACCGGCGGCTACGGCAAGGAGACCGTGCTCTTCCTCGACGAGATCCACCGCTTCAGCAAGGCCCAGCAGGACTCCCTCCTCCCGGCCGTGGAGAACCGCTGGGTGACCCTGATCGCGGCGACCACCGAGAACCCGTACTTCTCGGTCATCTCCCCCCTGCTGTCCCGCTCCCTCCTGCTCACCCTCGAACCCCTCACCGACGACGACGTCAGGGGGCTGCTGCGCCGGGCACTGAGCGACGAGCGCGGCCTGAAGGACTCCGTCGGTCTCCCCGGGGACACCGAGGAGCACCTGCTGCGGATCGCCGGCGGCGACGCCCGCCGAGCCCTGACGGCCCTGGAGGCCGCCGCGGGAGCCGCTCTGGACCAGGACGAGAGCGAGATCAGCCTCCAGACGCTGGAGCAGACCGTCGACCGCGCCGCAGTGAAGTACGACCGCGACGGCGACCAGCACTACGACGTGGCCAGCGCCCTCATCAAGTCCATCCGCGGCTCCGACGTCGACGCGGCCCTGCACTACCTGGCCCGGATGATCGAGGCGGGCGAGGACCCCCGCTTCATCGCCCGCCGCCTGATGATCTCCGCCAGCGAGGACATCGGCCTCGCCGACCCGAACGCCCTGCCCATCGCGGTCGCCGCCGCCCAGGCCGTCGCCATGATCGGCTTCCCCGAGGCCGCCCTCACCCTCAGCCACGCCACCATCGCCCTCGCGCTGGCCCCCAAGTCCAACTCCGCGACGACGGCGATCGGCGCCGCGATGGACGACGTACGCAAGGGAATGGCGGGACCGGTGCCCCCGCACCTGCGCGACGGGCACTACAAGGGCGCCGCCAAGCTCGGGCACGCCCAGGGATACGTGTATCCGCACGACCTGACCGAGGGCATCGCCGAGCAGCAGTACGCCCCGGACGCCCTCAAGGACCGCGAGTACTACACGCCGACCAGGCACGGCGCCGAGGCGCGGTACGCGGACGCGGTCGAGTGGACCAGGCAGCACCTCGGTCGCAAGCGGTCCTGAGGGCCCTGTAGACTCGCTCGGAGTGCTGTGTCCCGTGCAGTCAGAACGGGACGGTCAGCCGGAACCCCCAGCGGGTTCCAGGAGCGTCGCGCACCGTTCGAATGGTGTCGCGGGCAGCCCACCACCGTCACGGTAGGTGGGCCACTCGCGTGCTGCACATATGTGCCCAGACCAGGGGAGCGGCTGCCCACCCCGTCCACCAGGACGAGGAGGGTTTCCCCGGCTGCGGATGCGACCTCCGTCAACATCCTGACAAGCCGAACACTGAGAAATGAGAGATTGTGGCGAACCAGTCCCGCCCCAAGGTCAAGAAGTCGCGTGCCCTCGGCATCGCGCTGACCCCGAAGGCCGTCAAGTACTTTGAGGCCCGTCCCTACCCGCCGGGTGAGCACGGCCGTGGCCGCAAGCAGAACTCGGACTACAAGGTCCGTCTGCTGGAGAAGCAGCGTCTGCGTGCGCAGTACGACGTGTCCGAGCGTCAGCTCGTCCGCGCCTACGAGCGTGCCTCCAAGGTTCAGGGCAAGACCGGTGAGGCCCTGATCATCGAGCTCGAGCGTCGTCTCGACGCCCTGGTCCTGCGTTCGGGCATCGCCCGCACCATCTACCAGGCCCGTCAGATGGTCGTTCACGGCCACATCGAGGTCAACGGCCAGAAGGTCGACAAGCCGTCGTTCCGCGTCCGTCCCGACGACGTCGTGATGGTCCGCGAGCGCAGCCGCGAGAAGACCCTCTTCTCGATCGCCCGCGAGGGCGGCTTCGCCCCCGAGGGCGAGACCCCGCGCTACCTCCAGGTGAACCTCAAGGCCCTGGCGTTCCGCCTGGACCGTGAGCCGAACCGCAAGGAGATCCCGGTGATCTGCGACGAGCAGCTCGTCGTCGAGTACTACGCCCGTTGATCCATCAGCGGCCGTAGGACACCTGCGCCTGAGCCCGTCGTCTCCCCGCCCTTGCGGGTGGGGGAGGCGGCGGGCTTCCGCATGTCCGGGGCCGCCTCGGCCGACCGGGCCGATTCCCGGGGCGCCGGCAGCGCCTCTCGTCCTCGCCCAGCGGCGCCGGCGGAAGCAGCTGCTAGCCCGTGACGCCCAGCGGCCTGGGCCCACCGCGAGCACCCGCAGACCCGGCACCCGGCGCAGCAGATCCGTCACCGGCTCCGCACAGGCGTCCAGCAGATGCTCGAATCCGTCCAGGATCACCAGCAGTTCACGACCGTCGAGACGGTCCAGCAGCGCCTCGCGGGGCAGCCGCGTCGTGTGGTCCGTCAGCCCCAGGGCCTCCACGACCGCGCAGTCGACGAACTCCGGATCGCGTACCGGCTCCAGCTCCACGTGTCACACGCCGTCGCCGGGCGCGCACCCCGCGGCCGCGCGCGCCGCCAGCCGTGACTTGCCGACGCCGCAGGCGCCGGTCACCGTCACCAGCCGTGCGGCGCCGAGGGCCTCGGTCAGTTGGGTGAGCGCGGCCGAGCGGCCCACGAACGTGCTGAGTTCCAGGGGCAGATCGCCGGATCCGGGGGAGGGGGGCGCTGTCGATCCCGCATGGAATACGGAACGTACTGAAGTGTGTTCGTTCCGTACAATCGCTTCTCGCGACCCGGCCCCGCGCGGGCGGTAATCCGGTGCGGAGCGGCACCTCCGGCGCGATAGGCTCGGTGCACGACTTTTTCGATGTTGACCGATGTAGAGGCACGTTTCAGGGAGCGGGTGCACACAGTGTCCGGTGGAGAGGTTGCCGGGATCCTGGTGGCCGTCTTCTGGGCGATTCTGGTCTCCTTCCTCGCCGTCGCCCTGGCGAGGCTGGCCCAGACGCTCAAGGCGACCACCAAACTCGTCGCGGACGTGACCGACCAGGCCGTCCCGCTCCTGGCAGACGCCTCCTCGGCGGTGCGCTCCGCGCAGACCCAGATCGACCGGGTCGACGCGATCGCCTCGGACGTCCAGGAGGTCACGTCGAACGCCTCCGCCCTGTCGACCACCGTGGCCTCCACCTTCGGCGGCCCCCTGGTCAAGGTCGCGGCCTTCGGCTACGGCGTCCGCCGGGCCCTCGGCGGCCGCAAGCAGGAGGACGTGCCCGTGAAGTCGCCCCGGCGTACCGTGATCGTGGGCCGGACGGTCCCCACCGCACGCCGCAAGCGGAAGTAAGGACTGAGACCGAGCGATGTTCCGCCGTACGTTCTGGTTCAGCACGGGTGTCGCCGCCGGTGTCTGGGCCACCACCAAGGTCAACCGCAAGCTCAGGCAGCTGACCCCGGAGAGCCTCGCCGCGACCGCGGCGAACAAGGCCCTGGAGACCGGTCAGCGCCTGAAGGACCGCGCGGTGGGATTCGCGCTCGACGTCCGCGACAACATGGCGCAGCGGGAGGCCGAGCTGGAGGACGCGCTCGGGATCCAGGACAACCCCGAACTCCCCGCGCCCCGGCGGTTCACCGCCATCGAGAACAACCGCAGCAACCCGAGGTACGTCGACAACCAGACGTACTCGTACAACCGGAATGAGGACCACTGATGGAGTCGGCCGAGATTCGCCGCCGCTGGCTGAGCTTCTTCGAGGAGCGCGGGCACACCGTCGTCCCTTCGGCGTCGCTCATCGCGGACGACCCGACTCTGCTCCTCGTCCCGGCCGGCATGGTGCCCTTCAAGCCCTACTTCCTGGGTGAGGTCAAGCCGCCGTTCGACCGTGCCACCAGCGTGCAGAAGTGCGTGCGCACGCCGGACATCGAAGAGGTCGGCAAGACCACCCGGCACGGCACGTTCTTCCAGATGTGCGGCAACTTCTCCTTCGGCGACTACTTCAAGGAAGGCGCCATCAAGTACGCCTGGGAGCTGCTCACCAGCCCCCAGGACAAGGGTGGTTACGGCCTGGAGCCGGAGAAGCTCTGGATCACCGTCTACCAGGACGACGACGAGGCCGAGCGCATCTGGCACGAGGTGGTCGGCGTGCCGAAGGAGCGCATCCAGCGCCTCGGCATGAAGGACAACTACTGGTCCATGGGCGTCCCCGGCCCCTGCGGCCCCTGTTCCGAGATCAACTACGACCGCGGCCCCGAGTTCGGTGTCGAGGGCGGCCCCGCCGTCAACGACGAGCGGTACGTGGAGATCTGGAACCTCGTCTTCATGCAGTACGAGCGCGGCGAGGGCATCGGCAAGGACAACTTCGAGATCCTCGGTGAGCTCCCCAGCAAGAACATCGACACGGGCCTGGGCCTGGAGCGACTCGCCATGATTCTGCAGGGCGTGCAGAACATGTACGAGATCGACACCTCCATGGCTGTCATCAAGAAGGCCACCGAGCTGACGGGCGTCCACTACGGCGCCGCCCACAACTCCGACGTCTCCCTCCGCGTCGTCACGGACCACATGCGTACGTCCGTGATGCTCATCGGCGACGGCGTCACCCCCGGCAACGAGGGCCGCGGCTATGTGCTGCGCCGCATCATGCGCCGCGCCATCCGCAACATGCGCCTGCTCGGCGCCACAGGCCCGGTCGTCAAGGACCTCATCGACGTCGTCATCGGCATGATGGGCCGGCAGTACCCCGAGCTCATCACCGACCGCGAGCGCATCGAGAAGGTCGCCCTCGCCGAGGAGAACGCCTTCCTCAAGACGCTGAAGGCCGGCACCAACATCCTCGACACGGCCGTCTCCGACACCAAGGCCGCGGGCTCCACCGTGCTGGCCGGCGACAAGGCCTTCCTGCTCCACGACACCTGGGGCTTCCCGATCGACCTCACCCTGGAGATGGCCGCCGAGCAGGGCCTGTCCGTGGACGAGGACGGCTTCCGCCGCCTGATGAAGGAGCAGCGGGAGCGCGCCAAGGCCGACGCCCAGGCCAAGAAGACCGGTCACGCCGGAGCCGGTGCCTACCGGGAGATCGCCGACAAGGTCGGCGAGACCGACTTCATCGGCTACGGCGACACCGAGGGCGAGTCCACCGTCGTCGGCATCCTCGTCGACGGCGCCTCCTCCCCGGCCGCCACCGAGGGCGACGAGGTCGAGATCGTCCTCGACCGCACCCCGTTCTACGCCGAGGGCGGCGGCCAGATCGGCGACACCGGCCGCATCAAGGTCGACACCGGTGCCGTGATCGAGATCCGCGACTGCCAGAAGCCGGTGCCGGGCGTCTACGTCCACAAGGGCGTCGTCCAGGTCGGCGAGGTCACCGTCGGCGCCAAGGCCCACGCCTCGATCGACTCCCGCCGCCGTACGGCCATCGCCCGCGCCCACTCGGCCACCCACCTCACCCACCAGGCCCTGCGCGACGCCCTCGGCCCGACGGCCGCCCAGGCCGGTTCCGAGAACCAGCCCGGCCGCTTCCGCTTCGACTTCGGTTCGCCCGCCGCCGTCCCGACGGCCGTGATGACCGACGTCGAGCAGAAGATCAACGAGGTGCTCGCCCGCGACCTCGACGTGCACGCCGAGGTCATGGGCATCGACGAGGCCAAGAAGCAGGGCGCCATCGCCGAGTTCGGCGAGAAGTACGGCGAGCGGGTCCGTGTCGTGACCATCGGCGACTTCTCCAAGGAGCTGTGCGGCGGCACGCACGTGCACAACACCGCCCAGCTCGGCCTGGTGAAGCTGCTGGGCGAGTCGTCCATCGGCTCGGGTGTGCGCCGTATCGAGGCCCTGGTCGGCGTGGACGCCTACAACTTCCTCGCCCGTGAGCACACGGTCGTCGCCCAGCTCCAGGAGCTGATCAAGGGCCGTCCGGAGGAGCTTCCGGAGAAGGTCTCCGCCATGCTCGGCAAGCTGAAGGACGCCGAGAAGGAGATCGAGAAGTTCCGCGCCGAGAAGGTGCTCCAGGCCGCCGCCGGTCTCGCCGAGTCCGCCAAGGACGTGCGCGGGATCGCCGTCGTCACCGGTCAGGTCCCGGACGGCACCACGCCGGACGACCTGCGCAGGCTGGTCCTCGACGTGCGCGGCCGTATCCAGGGCGGACGTGCCGCCGTGGTCGCCCTGTTCACCGTCAACAACGGCAAGCCGCTGACGGTCATCGCCACCAACGACGCCGCCCGTGACCGCGGCCTCAAGGCCGGCGACCTGGTCCGTACCGCCGCCAAGACCCTCGGCGGCGGCGGTGGCGGCAAGCCGGACGTCGCCCAGGGCGGCGGCCAGAACCCGGCCGCCGTCGGCGATGCCGTCGACGCCGTCGAGCGGCTCGTGGCGGAAACGGCCAAGTGAGCGAAGACACACACGCGACTGGCGACGGGCGGGGCATGCGCCGCGGCCGTCGTCTCGCGATCGACGTGGGCGACGCCCGTATCGGCGTCGCCTCGTGCGACCCCGACGGGATCCTCGCCACCCCGGTGGAGACGGTCCCCGGCCGGGACGTTCCCGCAGCTCACCGCCGTCTGAGGCAGCTCGTCGAGGAGTACGAGCCGCTTGAAGTCGTCGTCGGCCTGCCCCGCTCCCTCAAGGGCGGCGAGGGCCCGGCCGCGGTCAAGGTCAGAGGCTTCGCCCAGGAACTGGCCCGCACGATCGCGCCCGTACCGGTCAGGCTCGTGGACGAGCGGATGACGACCGTGACGGCCAGTCAGGGACTGCGCGCCTCGGGCGTGAAGTCGAAGAAGGGCCGCGCCGTGATCGACCAGGCAGCCGCTGTGATCATCCTGCAGCAGGCGCTGGAATCCGAACGGGTGTCAGGTAAAGCTCCGGGCGAGAGCGTCGAAGTGGTTATCTGATCGCGATACGGTAACGTTCCGCGCGATGCGACGGTGTTCGAACAGCCGACGCACAAAAAGAGGCGGGACGGGAACCGGATCTTCAGCAGCCGCGTGACCGCCGCCTCGCGGCTCTAGGGGATCGATGACTGAGTATGGCCGGGGCCAAGGCTCCGAACCGTGGCATCCCGAGGACCCGTTGTACGGGGACGGCGGATGGGAAGGCCAGCAGGCCCACACGGGCCGGCAGGCTGCCTACGGCGGCCAGCAGCAGCACTATCCGCAGCAGCCGCAGCAGCACTACGGCGAGTGGGGCCACGGCCAGCAGGACGCGTACGGCCAGCAGGACGCGTACGGCCAGCAGGACGCGTACGGTCAGCAGCAGTACCAGCAGCAGGGTCAGGCGCAGCAGTACCCGCAGCAGTACGACCAGCAGCAGTACCCCGGGCAGCAGCCGCAGCAGCAGTCGTACGACAACAACGGCTGGGCCACCGGCACTCATCAGCACGCCCAGTACCCCAACCACCCGGACCCCTACGGGCAGCAGGCCGCGGCGTACGGCGGTGAGCATGCCGACTACTACGGCACTCCCGACGCCTATCCGCCGCCGGAGCCGCCGAGCCGGCGGCAGGCCGAGCCCGAGCCGCCGCAGACCGACTGGGATCCCGGCCCCGACCAGGGCGAACACGCCTTCTTCGCGGGCGGCGACGATGACGACGACTCCGACGACGACTCGGGGGACGGCCGCGGTGACCGCCGGTCCCGGGGCGGTAAACCCAAGAAACGGCGCAGCGGGACCGCCTGTCTGGTGGTGTCCCTCGTCTTCGCGGGAGGCGTGGCCGGAGTCGGATATTTCGGATACCAGTTTTACCAGGATCGTTTCGGCGCGGCGCCGGACTTCGCCGGGAGCGGCACCGGCGAGACCGTCACCGTGGAGATCCCCAAGGGCGCCCTCGGCAACGAGATCGGCCAGCGGCTCAAGCAGGCCGGCGTCGTCAAGAGCGTCGACGCGTTCGTTGCCGCCCAGGCGCAGAACCCCGACGGGAAGTCGATCCAGGCCGGCGCCTATCTCCTGCGCAAGGAGATGTCCGCCGAGAGTGCCGTCGAGATGATGCTCGACCCGAAGAGCCAGAACAATGTCCTGGTAAAGCCGGGCGAGCGGAATATCGCCGTCTACAAGTCGATCGACGAACAGCTGGATCTGTCGGCCGGTACCACGAAGAAAATCGCCGAAAAGGATTACAAGAGCCTGGGACTGCCGAGCTGGGCGAACGACAACAGCGAGATCAAGGATCCGCTGGAAGGATTCCTCTACCCGGGCACCTATGCCGCGGCCAAGGGCATGAAGCCGGAGGCGGTCCTCAAGGAGATGGTGTCCCGGGCCGCGACCGAGTACAAGTCGCTCGACCTGGAGGCCAAGGCCAAGGCGCTCAAGCTGGACAGCCCGTTGCAGGTCATCACGGTCGCCAGCCTCGTCCAGGCCGAGGGCAAGACCAACGACGACTACCGGAAGATGGCGGAAGTGGTCTACAACCGCCTCGACCGCGCGAACCCCGAGACCTACGGACTGCTGCAGTTCGACTCGACCTTCAACTACCTGAAGGGCGAGAGCAACATCAATATCAGCGAAGACGAGATCAACAGCAACCAGGACCCGTACAACACGTACACGCAGAAGGGTCTGCCGCCCGGACCGATCGGTAACCCGGGTGACGGTGCGCTCGCCGGAACGCTGAAACCGACCGATCAGGGCTGGTACTACTTCGTCGCGGTCGACGGCGTGAGCAAGACCGAATTCGCCAAGACGCACGACGATTTCCAGAAGCTCAAGGACAAGTTCAATGAGAGCTCGGGCAACTGAAGCCCGCCGGGCCGCCGTACTCGGCAAGCCCATCGCCCACTCCCTCTCCCCGGTACTGCACCGCGCCGCCTACGAGGCACTCGGGCTCACCGACTGGTCGTACGACCGGTTCGAGGTCGACGAGGCGGCGCTGCCCGGGTTCGTCTCGGAACTCTGCCCGGAGTGGGCGGGGTTGTCCCTGACCATGCCGCTCAAGCGGGCGATCATCCCGCTGCTCGACGAGATCAGCGAGACGGCGGCCTCGGTGGAGGCCGTCAACACGGTCGTCCGCACCGAGGACGGCCGCTTGACCGGCGACAACACCGACATCCCCGGCATGGTCGCCGCGCTGCGCGAACACGGCGTCGAGCAGGTCGACTCGGCCGCGATCCTCGGTGCCGGCGCCACGGCCTCCTCCGCGCTGGCCGCGCTCGCGCGCATCTGCACCGGCGAGGTCGTGGCGTACGTACGCAGCGAGGCCCGCGCCGCCGAGATGCGGCAGTGGGGCGAGCGGCTCGATGTCGAGGTCCGCACGGCCGACTGGGCGGAGGCGGACCGGGCGCTGCACGCGCCGCTGGTGATCGCGACCACCCCCGCAGGTACGACGGACGCCCTCACCGCAGCCGTACCGGAGCGCCCCGCAACCCTGTTCGACGTGCTCTATGACCCCTGGCCCACCTCTCTCGCGGCGCGCTGGTCCATGTTCGGCGGAGCTGTCGTCAGCGGACTCGACCTGCTCGTGCACCAGGCGGTGCTGCAGGTGGAGCAGATGACCGGCCGGGTCCCGGCGCCCTTGGAGGCCATGCGAAAAGCGGGCGAGCGGGCTCTCGCGAACCGCTGAGATCCGCTGAGTTCCGCAGGGGGCGGAACGGATCCAGGGGGAGTGCAAGCAGTGTCCACGGGTGTGCCGCTGGCGTCCGGCAAGAGTGAAATATTCGAGATCGTCCTGCAGTTCATGCCGGACTGGGTGCAGATTCCGGTGCTCGTCCTGGTGATCCTGCTAGTCGTCGGATCCTGGGTCTTCAAGCTCAAGCGCAAGATCGACCGGCGTCGCGCCGCACGCCAGGGGCAGGCCGTCCACGCCGCCCGGCCGGTGCCGCAGCACGGGCAGGGCCGCGGCGCCGACTACCTGGGCCCGTACGCCCCGCAGCGGCAGGCCCAGCCGCAGCCCGCGCAGTCCAGCGGCGCCGACTTCCTCGGTGCGTACGCCCCGCAGCAGCCGCAGGGCAACACCCCCGCCTGATCCCCGCCGGCGTCCGGCACCGTCCGTTTTCCGTCCGCCTGGTGGACCGGCGGCCGGGGACCGGTGCCGGACGTGGGAGGATCGAAGGTGGCGGGCCGGGGCCGCGCACCTGGTCGCGCCGTCGACGTACGCGAGGACACGCGTACGCAGGGCAGTACCAGGGCGCGAGCACTGAGGAGCACCGTTGAGCAGGTTGCGCTGGCTGACCGCGGGGGAGTCCCACGGTCCCGCACTCGTGGCGACGCTGGAGGGCCTTCCCGCCGGCGTGCCGATCACCACGGAGATGGTGGCGGACCACCTGGCCCGGCGCCGGCTCGGTTATGGACGCGGTGCGCGGATGAAGTTCGAGCGCGACGAGGTCACCTTCATCGGCGGCGTCCGGCACGGCCTCACCCTCGGCTCCCCGGTGGCGATCATGGTGGGCAACACCGAGTGGCCCAAGTGGGACCAGGTCATGGCGGCCGACCCGGTCGACCCGGAGATCCTCGCCGGCCTCGCCCGCAACGCCCCGCTGACCCGCCCCCGCCCCGGCCACGCCGACCTCGCGGGCATGCAGAAGTACGGCTTCGACGAGGCCCGGCCGATCCTGGAGCGCGCCTCCGCGCGCGAGACCGCGGCCCGTGTCGCCCTCGGCGCCGTCGCCCGGTCGTACCTGAAGGAGACGGCCGGCATCGAGATCGTGAGCCATGTCGTCGAGCTGTGCTCGGTGAAGGCGCCGCAGGGGGTGTACCCGACGCCGGCCGACGTCGAGAAGCTGGACGCCGACCCGCTGCGCTGCCTGGACGCGGACGCCTCGAAGGCGATGGTCGCGGAGGTCGACCAGGCTCACAAGGACGGCGACACCCTCGGTGGCGTGGTCGAGGTGCTGGCCTACGGCGTCCCCGTGGGCCTCGGCTCGCACGTGCACTGGGACCGCAAGCTGGACGCCCGCCTCGCCAGTGCCCTCATGGGCATCCAGGCGATCAAGGGCGTCGAACTCGGCGACGGCTTCGAGCTGGCGCGGGTGCCGGGTTCCAAGGCGCACGACGAGATCGTGAACACCCCGGAGGGCATCCGGCGCGTGTCCGGTCGCGCCGGCGGCACCGAGGGCGGCCTCAGCACCGGTGAGCTGCTGCGGGTGCGCGCCGCGATGAAGCCGATCGCGACCGTGCCCCGGGCCCTGCAGACCGTGGACGTCACGACCGGCGAGGCCACGCAGGCCCACCACCAGCGCTCCGACGTCTCCGCGGTCCCGGCCGCCGGTATCGTCGCCGAGGCCATGGTGGCGCTCGTCCTCGCGGACGCGGTCGCGGAGAAGTTCGGCGGCGACTCGGTGCCCGAGACCCGCCGCAACGTCCGGTCGTACCTCGACAACCTCGCGATCCGATGAGCGCAGCGCCTGTGGTGGTGCTGGTCGGGCCGATGGGCGTGGGCAAGTCCACGGTCGGACAGCTGCTCGCCGAGCGCCTCGGCGTGGGCTACCGGGACACCGACGACGACATCGTGGCCGAGCAGGGCCGGACCATCGCGGAGATCTTCGTCGACGAGGGCGAGCCGGTCTTCCGCGCGATCGAGAAGCAGGCCGTGCAGCGGGCGCTCACCGAGCACGACGGCATCCTGGCACTGGGCGGCGGCTCGATCCTGGACGAGGACACGCGCGCGCTGCTGCTCGGGCAGCGGGTCGTCTACCTCTCGATGGACGTCGAGGAGGCGGTCAAGCGCACCGGCCTGAACGCCGCCCGCCCGCTGCTCGCGGTCAATCCGCGCAAGCAGTGGCGCGAGCTGATGGAGGCCCGCCGCCATCTGTACGAGGAGGTGGCCACGGCGGTCGTGGCCACCGACGGCCGTACGCCCGAAGAGGTGACTCAAGCCGCCCTGGACGCACTGGAGTTGAAGGACGCATGACTGAGGCAGTGACGCGGATCCAGGTCGGCGGTACCGCGGGCAGCGAGCCGTACGAGGTTCTGGTGGGCCGTCAGCTCCTGGGTGAGCTGGGCGGGTTGATCGGCGCGCGGGCCAAGCGAGTCGCCGTGATCCACCCGGAGGCGCTGGCCGAGACCGGCGAGGCGCTGCGGGCCGATCTGGCCGAGCAGGGCTTCGAGGCGGTCGCCATCCAGGTGCCGAACGCCGAGGAGGCCAAGACCGCCGAGGTCGCGGCGTACTGCTGGAAGGCGCTCGGGCAGTCCGGGTTCACCCGCTCCGACGTGATCGTCGGCGTCGGCGGCGGCGCGACCACCGACCTCGCCGGCTTCGTGGCGGCGACCTGGCTGCGCGGGGTGCGCTGGATCGCGGTCCCGACCACCGTGCTGGCCATGGTGGACGCGGCCGTCGGCGGCAAGACCGGCATCAACACCGCCGAGGGCAAGAACCTCGTGGGTGCCTTCCACCCGCCGGCCGGCGTGCTGTGCGACCTGGCCGCGCTGGACTCCCTGCCCGTCAACGACTACGTCTCCGGTCTCGCGGAGATCATCAAGGCCGGTTTCATCGCCGACCCGGTGATCCTGGAGCTGATCGAGACCGACCCCGAGGCCGCGCGCACCCCGGCCGGCCCGCACACCGCGGAGCTGATCGAGCGCTCGATCCGGGTCAAGGCCGAGGTCGTCTCGTCGGACCTGAAGGAGTCGGGCCTGCGGGAGATCCTCAACTACGGCCACACGCTCGGCCACGCGATCGAGAAGAACGAACGCTACAAGTGGCGGCACGGCGCCGCGGTGGCGGTCGGAATGCACTTCGCCGCCGAACTGGGCCGTCTCGCCGGGCGGTTGGACGACGCGACGGCGGACCGGCACCGCACCATCCTCGAATCGGTGGGCCTGCCGCTCACCTACCGCTACGACCAGTGGCCCAAGCTGCTCCAGACGATGAAGGTCGACAAGAAGTCCCGCGGCGATCTGTTGCGCTTCATCGTCCTGGACGGCCTGGCCAAGCCCACCGTCCTGGAAGGACCGGACCCGGCCGTGCTGCTCGCCGCGTACGGCGAAGTCGGCCAGTAAGTCCACCGAATCACCGTTCCGTCCGATTCGCCTGTGGCGATGGGCACTTCAGACCGCCACCGGCCGTTCACCAAACGGCGGCCGGGGGCGGTACCGTTCGGTGGCAGGTGGGCCGCGTGCCCGCTGCCAGCGCCAATGGCCATGGAAGACGAGACGGAGTGGCACCGGATGCAGCATGCAGTGGGTTCTCCGCTGCCGCCGCCCCATCAGTCGGGGCACGGGTGGACGCCGGCCGCACACGACCCGGGTGCGCACCACCCGGGTGGACACCCGGGACCCGCCGCGCACCAGGGTCCGGTCCCGCATCAGGGTTCCGCCGCGCACCAGGGTCCGGTCCCGCATCAGGGTTCCGCCCCGCACCAGGGGCCCGCCCCCCATCAGGGTTCCGCCCCGCACCAGGGCTCCGCGCCGGTGCCTCCGCCGCCCCCGGCGCCGGGTTTCGCACCTCCCGGACCGGTCCCGCACACGCCCCACCACGTCCAGGCCCCGCAGGCGCCCGAGACCACGGGCCACGTACCGCTGCCACCCGGCGGCCCCGTCGGCATGCCGAGCGCCCCGCCCGCCGCCTCGGCGCCCGACGCGTCGACCACGACCATCGCGGTGCTGCTCATCGGCCCGGCCGGGGCCGGTAAGACGAGCGTCGCCAAGTACTGGGCGGACCACCGCCGGGTCCCCACGGCCCACATCAGCCTCGACGACGTGCGCGAATGGGTCCGCTCGGGCTTCGCCGACCCCCAGTCCGGGTGGAACGACAACTCCGAGGCCCAGTACCGCCTGGCCCGCCGCACCTGCGGCTTCGCCGCGCGGAACTTCCTGGCCAACGGGATCTCCTGCATCCTCGACGACGCGGTCTTCCCCGACCGCCCGGTCGTCGGCCTCGGCGGCTGGAAGCGCCACGTCGGCCCGGGGCTGCTGCCGGTGGTGCTGCTGCCCGGCCTGGAGATCGTCCTGGAGCGCAACGCCGAACGCGCCGGCAACCGCCGCCTCACCGACGAGGAGGTCGCCCGCATCCACGGCCGTATGGCGGGCTGGTACGGCTCGGGGCTGCCGATCATCGACAACTCCCAGCTCGACGTCCCGCAGACGGCCCAGGTCCTGGACGACGTACTGGCCCGCTCGATCGCAAGCCCCCCGAACTGGTAGCCAACGCGATCGGGCCGGCCTGAAAGGGCGCGGGGAACTGCGCGACAAGCCCCTCCCACCCGCAGACGGCACACAACCCCGGTCGGCACTCCTTCCGATCCTCGCAAATAGGGCAAAGCTCAGTCAGACCACCTCAACCGGCGCCAATCCGGCAGAGCTCCTACGCTCGTGTCATGTCAGAGGTGTACGCCGCCCGCCGAACCCGCCTACGGGAACGCTGCCAAGCCAGCGGCAGCGCCTCCGCGCTGATCTCCCGCCCCGCGAACGTCCGCTACCTCGCGGGCGCCGCCCCGCAGGACTCCGTGCTGCTCATCGGCAAGCACGAGGACCTGCTCGTGTGCGTCGGCCCACCCGGCGACCGCCCCGCCGAGGGTCGCCCCGACGAGGCCCTGCGCACGCACATCCTTCCCGGCGCCGCCGGCGACCCCGCGGTCGCGGCGGCCGACCTCGCGTCCGGCCAGGGCGGTGACACCCTCGCCGTGGAGGAGCACCACCTCACCGTCGCCCGGCACCGGGCCATCCGCTCCGTCGTGCCCCGGCTGCGCCTGACCGACCTCGGCGGCGCGGTCGAACAGCTCCGTGTCGTGAAGGACGAGGAGGAGATCTCCTGCCTGCGCATCGGCGCCGAGATCGCCGACCAGGCCCTGGGCGAGCTCCTCGAATCCATCCTCGTCGGCCGCACCGAGCGCCATCTCGCCCTCGAACTCGAACGCCGCCTCGTCGATCACGGCGCCGACGGCCCCGCCTTCCCGACCGCCGTCGCCACCGGCCCGAACTCCGGCCGGGGCGCACACCGGCCCACCGACCGCCGGGTCGAGGAGGGCGACTTCCTCTCCGTCTGCCTGGGGGCGACGTACCGCGGCTACCGCTGCGAGATCGGCCGTACCTTCGTCATCGGTACGTCCCCCGCGGACTGGCAGATCGATCTGTACGACCTGGTCTTCGCAGCCCAGCGGGCCGGACGGGAGATGCTGGCACCCGGCGCCGCCTACCGCGACGTGGACCGTGCCGCGCGCCAGGTGCTGGACTCCGCGGGGTACACGGAGGGCCTTCCGTCGCTGATGGGGCACGGTGTGGGACTCGAATTCGACGAGGACCCGCAGTTGGCTCCCGCGGCCATGGGTAAACTGGACGCTTGCGTGCCGGTCACCGTCGAACCGGGGGTCCACCTCCCGGGCCGGGGCGGCGTCCGGATCGATGACACGCTCGTCGTCCGCCCCGAGGCGGACGGCGGACCCGAGCTACTCACCATCACGACCAAGGAGCTGCTCGCCCTTTAGACAGGAGCGTGCGCCGGGGTCGTCCACGTCAGTCCAGGAGATTCCGCAACCGTGGCTTCCACGAACGACCTCAAGAACGGCATGGTGCTCAAGCTCGACGGCGGCCAGCTGTGGTCCGTCGTCGAGTTCCAGCACGTCAAGCCCGGCAAGGGCCCGGCCTTCGTGCGCACCAAGCTCAAGAACGTGCTCTCCGGGAAGGTCGTCGACAAGACCTTCAACGCCGGCGTGAAGGTCGAGACGGCCACCGTCGACAAGCGCGACATGCAGTTCTCGTACATGGACGGCGAGTACTTCGTCTTCATGGACATGGAGACCTACGACCAGCTCATGGTCGACCGGAAGGCCGTCGGCGACGCCGCGAACTTCCTGATCGAGGGCTTCATGGCCACCGTCGCCCAGCACGAGGGCGAGGTGCTCTTCGTCGAGCTGCCCGCCGCCGTCGAGCTGGTCATCCAGGAGACCGAGCCGGGCGTCCAGGGCGACCGCTCCACCGGTGGCACCAAGCCCGCCACCCTGGAGACCGGTCACCAGATCCAGGTCCCGCTCTTCATCACCACCGGTGAGAAGATCAAGGTCGACACCCGCACGAGCGACTACCTCGGCCGGGTGAACAGCTAAATTGGCTGCCCGCAACACGGCCCGCAAGCGCGCCTTCCAGATCCTCTTCGAGGGTGACCAGCGCGGAGCCGACGTCCTGACGGTCCTCGCGGACTGGATCCGGCTCTCCCGGACCGACACCCGGCAGCCGCCGGTCAGCGAGTACACGATGCAGCTCGTCGAGGGCTACGCACAGCACGCGAAGCGTATCGACGAGCTGATCGCGCAGTACGCCGTCGGCTGGACGCTCGACCGGATGCCGGTCGTGGACCGCAACATCCTCCGCCTCGGCGCGTATGAGCTGATCTGGGTCGACGAGACCCCGGACGCCGTCGTGCTGGACGAGATGGTGCAGCTGGCGAAGGAGTTCTCCACGGACGAGTCCCCCTCGTTCGTCAACGGCCTGCTCGGCCGTCTCAAGGACCTGAAGCCCTCGCTGCGCCGCGAAGAGGCCTAAGGGCTCGACGAAGACGCGGGAGGGCCCGCAGCGGATGCTGCGGGCCCTCCCGCGTCTTCTTGTACCTCCGGGGTCCTCGACGGCGGCAGAACGCCGCCGGGGTGGCCGCGACCCCATAGGTTTCGGCCACCCCGGCGGTACGTTTCTGCTCAGGCGTGGAGGGCGCTGTGGAGTGCTCAGCCCTCGTCGGCGTGGGTGACCGCGCGGCGCGCGTCCGCGTCCAGCACGCCCCAGCTGATCAGCTGCTCGGTGAGGACCGAGGGGGACTGGTCGTAGATGACGGCGAGTGTGCGCAGGTCGTCCTGGCGGATCGAGAGCACCTTGCCGTTGTAGTCGCCGCGCTGCGACTGGATGGTCGCGGCATAGCGCTGCAGCGGGCCCGCCTTCTCGGCCGGCACGTGAGCCAGCCGCTCCAGGTCCAGGACCAGCTTCGGCGGCGGCTCGGCGGCCCCGCCCGGCGTGGTGCCCGGCAGCAGCTCCTGAACCGGAACGCCGTAGAAATCCGCCAACTCGGCGAGGCGCTGCACGGTCACGGCGCGGTCACCGCGCTCGTACGAACCGACCACGACGGCCTTCCAGCGTCCCTGGGACTTCTCCTCGACACCGTGGAGGGAAAGGCCCTGCTGGGTGCGGATGGCCCGGAGTTTGGCCCCGAGCTGTTTGGCGTATTCGCTGGACATATAGCTCCCCGGACACTGTGTCGACGCGGTCTGGCTTGGGTTCCATGCCGCGCGGTTGGTAACTCACTGTGAGGTTACGCAGCGTTACTCTGGCCCGTCAAGCCGAATGGTCCACACCGACGCTTCCGTGCTATCGGTGGCCGATTGGGCCAAGGGGGTGATGAGGCGTCCTCCGGTGGCCTGCTAACGTGTATGGCGCAAACCAGACGTCCTTTAAGGTCCGTCCCGTGAGGCGGAGAAGGAGGTCCTTTTCGTATGGACAGGCAGCAGGACTCGCAAGCGTCCGACGCCAGGCCCGTTCTCGAAGGCCCTGACATCGCGCGGGTGTTGACCCGCATCGCCCACGAGATCGTCGAGCGCGCCAAGGGCGCCGACGACGTGGTGCTCCTCGGCATTCCCACCCGAGGCGTCTTCCTCGCCCAGCGGCTCGCCGCCAAGCTCGAGGAGATCACCGAGCGCAAGGTGCCGGTCGGCTCGCTGGACATCACGATGTACCGCGACGACCTGCGCATGCACCCGCCGCGTGCGCTCGCCCGCACCGAGATCCCCGGTGACGGCATCGACGGCCGCCTCGTCGTCCTCGTCGACGACGTCCTGTTCTCCGGCCGCACCATCCGCGCCGCGCTCGACGCCCTGAACGACATCGGCCGTCCGCGCGCGGTCCAGCTCGCGGTCCTCGTCGACCGGGGCCACCGCGAACTGCCCATCCGCGCCGACTACGTCGGCAAGAACATCCCCACGTCGCTGCGGGAGACGGTCAAGGTCCAGCTCGCCGAGGAGGACGGTCGCGACACCGTGCTGCTCGGTGCCAAGCAGACCTCCCAGTAGCGCCTGAGGCGTACGTCGCTGTCGTACGTCCGCTCAGTGCGCTCTCGCGCGCACCGGTCTGCCCTGATTCTCCCGATTGAACTGCCTTACGGAGCCTGACAGATGCAGCGTCATCTCATCTCGGCCGCCGACCTCACCCGCGACGACGCCGTCCTGATCCTCGACACCGCCGAGGAGATGGCCCGGGTCGCCGACCGGCCGATCAAGAAGTTGCCGACCCTGCGCGGCCGCACCGTCGTGAACCTCTTCTTCGAGGACTCCACGCGCACCCGCATCTCCTTCGAGGCCGCCGAGAAGCGGCTGTCAGCGGACGTCATCAACTTCACCGCCAAGGGATCGAGCGTGTCCAAGGGCGAGTCCCTGAAGGACACCGCCCAGACCCTGGAGGCCATGGGCGTCGACGCCGTGGTCATCCGGCACGGCGCCTCCGGAGCGCCGTACCGCCTCGCCAACTCCGGCTGGATCGACGCGGCCGTCATCAACGCGGGCGACGGCACTCACCAGCACCCCACCCAGGCCCTCCTGGACGCCTTCACGATGCGCCGCCGGCTCGTCGGCCGGGACGCCGGGCTCGGTCAGGACCTCGACGGCCGGCGCATCACGATCGTCGGCGACGTCCTGCACAGCCGCGTCGCCCGCTCCAACGTCGACCTGCTGCACACCCTCGGCGCCGAGGTCACCCTGGTCGCCCCGCCCACCCTGGTGCCGGTCGGCGTCGAGAACTGGCCCTGCGAGGTGTCGTACGACCTCGACAGCACCCTGCCGAAGTCCGACGCGGTGATGATGCTGCGCGTGCAGCGCGAGCGGATGAACGCCGCCTTCTTCCCGACCGAGCGCGAGTACTCGCGGCGCTACGGCCTCGACGGCGACCGCATGGCGAAGATGCCCGAGCACGCCATCGTGATGCACCCCGGCCCGATGGTCCGCGGCATGGAGATCACCGCCGAGGTCGCCGACTCGGAGCGCTGCACCGCCATCGAGCAGGTCGCAAACGGAGTCTCCATCCGGATGGCCGTTCTGTACCTGCTGCTGGGCGGAAACGAACCGGCCGCGACCCACACCCGTACCGAGGAGAAGTAAGACCATGAGCAAGATCCTGATCCGTGGTGCGAAGGTGCTCGGCGGCGAGCCGCAGGACGTACTGATCGACGGCGAGACCATCGCCGAGGTGGGCACCGCCCTGAGCGACGAGGGCGCCCAGGTCGTCGAGGCGGCCGGCCACGTCCTGCTGCCGGGCCTGGTCGACCTGCACACCCACCTCCGTGAGCCCGGCCGCGAGGACTCCGAGACCGTGCTGACCGGCACGCGCGCGGCGGCCTCCGGCGGCTTCACGGCCGTGTTCGCCATGGCCAACACCTTCCCGGTCGCCGACACCGCCGGCGTCGTCGAGCAGGTCTACCGGCTCGGCCAGGAGCACGGCTACTGCGACGTGCAGCCCATCGGCGCCGTCACCGTCGGCCTGGAGGGCCGCAAGCTCGCCGAGCTGGGCGCCATGCACGAGTCGGCCGCCGGCGTCACCGTCTTCTCCGACGACGGCAAGTGCGTCGACGACGCCGTGATCATGCGCCGCGCGCTGGAGTACGTGAAGGCCTTCGGCGGGGTCGTCGCCCAGCACGCGCAGGAGCCGCGGCTGACCGAGGGCGCCCAGATGAACGAGGGCGTCGTCTCCGCCGAGCTGGGTCTCGGCGGCTGGCCCGCGGTGGCCGAGGAATCGATCATCGCCCGGGACGTCCTGCTCGCCGAGCACGTCGGCTCCCGCGTCCACATCTGCCACCTGTCGACCGCGGGGTCCGTCGAGATCGTCCGCTGGGCCAAGTCCCGCGGCATCGACGTCACCGCCGAGGTCACCCCGCACCACCTGCTCCTCACCGACGAGATGGTGCGCACCTACAACCCGGTCTACAAGGTGAACCCGCCGCTGCGCACCGAGCGTGACGTGATGGCGCTGCGCGAGGCGCTCGCCGACGGCACGATCGACATCGTCGCCACCGACCACGCCCCGCACCCGCACGAGGACAAGGACTGCGAGTGGGCCGCGGCCGCCATGGGGATGGTCGGCCTGGAGACCGCGCTGTCGGTGGTGCAGGCGACCATGGTGGACACCGGGCTCCTCACCTGGGCCGGGGTCGCCGAGCGCATGTCCGTCAAGCCCGCGCAGATCGGGCGGGCAGGCGGGCACGGCCGTCCCGTCTCGGCTGGTGAGCCCGCCAACCTCACGCTCGTCGACACGGAATACCGTGGGTCCGTGGACCCCGCGGGCTTCGCCTCGCGCAGCCGCAACACCCCGTACGAGGGGCGTGAGCTGCCGGGCCGTGTGACGCACACGTGGCTCCGGGGCAGGGCCACGCTCGTCGACGGGAAGCTCACGTGACACCTGCAACTCTGCTCGCCGCCGGACTCGCCGCAGAAAAGAAGTCGGCCGAGGTCACCGACTGGGCCGCCCGTGTGGGCTGGCTCGTCGGACTGGCCCTGTTCGTGGCGCTCGTCTACTGGCTGATGCGCGAGGGCTGGAAATGGCGCGGCACGCTCCAGGGCGACCTGCCCGAGCTGTCCAGCGCGCCGGACGACCCCGGCCCGGCGAGACTGAGCATGAGCGGCCGCTACCACGGCTCGACCACCGCAGGTCAGTGGCTGGACCGCATCGTGGCGCACGGCCTGGGCACCCGCAGCCGGGCCGAGCTCACCCTGACGGACGCGGGACTGGACGTCGTACGCCCCGGCGCGACCGACTTCTTCGTCCCGGCCGCGCAGCTGCGCGAGGCCCGGCTCGACAAGGGCATCGCCGGCAAGGTCCTGACCGAGGGCGGACTGCTCGTGGTGACCTGGGCGCACGGCGAGCGGCTGATCGACTCCGGATTCCGCTCGGATCACGCGGCCGAGCACAACGAGTGGGTCGACGCCATTAACTCCATGATCGACAACTCCGAGATCGACAACAACAGCACGGAAGGCGCCGAACGATGACGACCTCCACAAGGGGAGCCACGAAGGTTCCCGCGGTACTCGTCCTGGAGGACGGCCGGATCTTCCGCGGCCGTGCCTACGGGGCCGTGGGGGTGACCTTCGGCGAGGCCGTGTTCTCCACCGGCATGACCGGCTACCAGGAGACCCTCACCGACCCGTCGTACCACCGCCAGGTCGTCGTCATGACCGCCCCGCACGTCGGCAACACCGGCGTCAACGACGAGGACCCGGAGAGCAAGCAGATCTGGGTCGCCGGCTACGTCGTGCGCGACCCCGCGCGCGTGCCGTCCAACTGGCGCGCCAAGCGCTCGCTGGACGAGGAGCTGCGCCACCAGGGCGTCGTCGGGATCTCCGGCATCGACACCCGCGCCCTCACCCGCCACCTGCGCGAGCTCGGCGCCATGCGCGTCGGCATCTTCTCCGGCAACGCCCTGCCCGACGAGGGCACCATGCTCGCCGAGGTCCGCCAGGCCCCGGAGATGAAGGGCGCCGACCTCTCCGCCGAGGTCGCCACCAAGGAGGCGTACGTCGTCCCGGCGATCGGCGAGAAGAAGTTCACCGTCGCCGCCGTCGACCTCGGCATCAAGGGCATGACTCCGCACCGGATGGCCGAGCGCGGCATCGAGGTGCACGTGCTGCCCGCGACGGCCACCGCCGAGGACGTCTTCGCCGTGAACCCGGACGGCGTGTTCTTCTCCAACGGCCCGGGCGACCCGGCCACCGCCGACCACCCGGTCTCCGTCATGCAGGCGGTCCTGGAGCGCGGCACCCCGCTCTTCGGCATCTGCTTCGGCAACCAGATCCTCGGCCGCGCCCTCGGCTTCGGCACCTACAAGCTGAAGTACGGCCACCGCGGCATCAACCAGCCGGTCCAGGACCGCACGACCGGCAAGGTCGAGGTCACCGCGCACAACCACGGCTTCGCCGTGGACGCGCCGACCGACAAGGTCTCCGAGACCCCCTACGGCCGCGCCGAGGTCTCCCACGTCTGCCTCAACGACAACGTGGTGGAGGGGTTGCACCTCCTCGACAAGCCGGCCTTCAGCGTCCAGTACCACCCCGAAGCGGCAGCGGGCCCGCACGACGCCGCCTACCTGTTCGACCGCTTCGTATCCCTGATGGAGGGCCAGCGTGCCTAAGCGCACCGATATCCAGTCCGTCCTGGTCATCGGCTCCGGCCCGATCGTCATCGGTCAGGCCGCCGAGTTCGACTACTCCGGCACGCAGGCCTGCCGGGTCCTGAAGTCCGAGGGCCTGCGCGTCATCCTCGTGAACTCCAACCCGGCGACGATCATGACCGACCCGGAGATCGCCGACGCCACCTACGTCGAGCCGATCACCCCGGAGTTCGTCGAGAAGATCATCGCCAAGGAGCGGCCCGACACGCTGCTGCCCACCCTGGGCGGCCAGACGGCCCTCAACACGGCGATCTCGCTGCACGAGGCGGGGACCCTGGAGAAGTACGGCGTCGAGCTGATCGGCGCCAACGTGGAGGCCATCAACAAGGGCGAGGACCGCGACCTCTTCAAGGAGGTCGTCGAAGCCGTACGCCGGAAGATCGGGCACGGCGAGTCCGCCCGTTCGGTCATCTGCCACTCCATGGACGACGTCCTGCAGGGCGTCGAGACCCTCGGTGGCTACCCGGTCGTCGTGCGCCCGTCCTTCACCATGGGCGGCGCCGGCTCCGGCTTCGCGCACGACGAGGAGGAACTGCGCCGTATCGCCGGCCAGGGCCTCACGCTCTCCCCGACCACCGAGGTGCTCCTGGAGGAGTCCATCCTCGGCTGGAAGGAGTACGAGCTGGAGCTGATGCGCGACAAGCACGACAACGTCGTGGTCGTCTGCTCCATCGAGAACTTCGACCCGATGGGCGTGCACACCGGCGACTCGATCACCGTCGCCCCGGCGATGACGCTGACCGACCGCGAGTACCAGATCCTGCGGGACATCGGCATCGCCGTGATCCGCGAGGTCGGCGTCGACACCGGCGGCTGCAACATCCAGTTCGCGGTGAACCCCGAGGACGGCCGGGTCATCGTCATCGAGATGAACCCGCGCGTGTCGCGTTCCTCGGCCCTCGCCTCCAAGGCGACCGGCTTCCCGATCGCCAAGATCGCGGCCAAGCTCGCCGTCGGTTACACCCTCGACGAGATCCCGAACGACATCACGCAGGAGACCCCGGCCTCCTTCGAGCCCACGCTCGACTACGTGGTCGTCAAGGCCCCGCGGTTCGCCTTCGAGAAGTTCCCGCAGGCCGACTCCACCCTCACCACCACCATGAAGTCGGTCGGCGAGGCCATGGCCATCGGCCGCAACTTCACCGAGGCCTTCCAGAAGGCGCTGCGCTCGCTGGAGAAGAAGGGCAGCCAGTTCACCTTCGTCGGCGAGCCCGGCGACAAGGCCGAGCTGCTGCGCGAGGCCGTCCGGCCCACCGACGGCCGTATCAACGCGGTCATGCAGGCCATCCGCGCGGGCGCCACCCAGGAGGAGGTCTTCGAGTACACGAAGATCGACCCCTGGTTCGTCGACCAGCTCTTCCTCATCAAGGAGATCGCCGACGAGATCGCCGAGGCCGCGAAGCTCACCCCCGAACTGCTCGCCGAAGCCAAGCGGCACGGCTTCTCCGACGTCCAGATCGCAGAGATCCGCGGTCTGCGCGAGGACGTGGTGCGCGAGGTGCGGCACGCCCTCGGCATCCGCCCGGTCTACAAGACGGTCGACACCTGCGCCGCCGAGTTCGCCGCGAAGACGCCGTACTTCTACTCCTCCTACGACGAGGAGACCGAGGTCGCCCCGCGCGAGAAGCCGGCCGTCATCATCCTGGGTTCCGGTCCCAACCGCATCGGCCAGGGCATCGAGTTCGACTACTCCTGCGTCCACGCCTCCTTCGCACTGAGCGACGCCGGGTACGAGACCGTGATGGTCAACTGCAACCCCGAGACCGTCTCCACGGACTACGACACCTCCGACCGCCTGTACTTCGAGCCGCTGACGCTGGAGGACGTGCTGGAGATCGTCCACGCCGAGCAGCAGGCCGGCCCGGTGGCGGGCGTCGTCGTGCAGCTCGGCGGCCAGACCCCGCTGGGCCTGTCGCAGGCCCTGAAGGACAACGGCGTGCCGATCGTCGGCACCTCCCCGGAGGCCATCCACGCCGCCGAGGACCGGGGCGCCTTCGGGCGGGTCCTGGCCGAGGCGGGCCTGCCGGCCCCCAAGCACGGCACCGCGACCACCTTCGCGGGCGCCAAGGCCATCGCGGACGAGATCGGCTACCCGGTCCTCGTGCGGCCGTCGTACGTCCTCGGCGGGCGCGGCATGGAGATCGTCTACGACGAGACCCGGCTGGAGTCCTACATCGCCGAGTCGACCGAGATCAGCCCCTCGCGGCCGGTCCTCGTCGACCGGTTCCTGGACGACGCCATCGAGATCGACGTCGACGCGCTCTACGACGGCCACGAGCTGTACCTCGGCGGCGTCATGGAGCACATCGAGGAGGCCGGCATCCACTCCGGCGACTCGGCGTGCGCCCTGCCCCCGATCACGCTCGGCGGCTTCGACATCAAGCGCCTGCGCGCCTCCACGGAGGCCATCGCCAAGGGTGTCGGCGTGCGCGGCCTGATCAACATCCAGTTCGCGATGGCCGGCGACATCCTGTACGTCCTGGAGGCCAACCCGCGCGCGTCCCGCACCGTCCCCTTCACCTCGAAGGCGACCGCCGTGCCGCTGGCGAAGGCCGCCGCCCGGATCTCGCTGGGCGCGACCATCGCCGAACTGCGCACGGAGGGGCTCCTTCCGGCGACCGGCGACGGCGGCGAACTCCCGCTCGACGCGCCGATCTCCGTCAAGGAGGCCGTCATGCCGTGGTCGCGCTTCCGCGACATCCACGGCCGCGGCGTCGACACCGTCCTCGGCCCGGAGATGCGCTCCACCGGCGAGGTCATGGGCATCGACTCCGTCTTCGGCACGGCGTACGCCAAGTCGCAGGCGGGCGCGTACGGCCCGCTGCCCACCAAGGGCCGCGCGTTCATCTCGGTCGCCAACCGGGACAAGCGCTCGATGATCTTCCCGGCGCGCGAACTGGTCGCCCACGGCTTCGAGCTGATGGCCACCTCCGGCACCGCCGAGGTCCTCAAGCGCAACGGCATCAACGCCACCGTCGTGCGCAAGCAGTCCGAGGGCGAGGGCCCGAACGGCGAGAAGACCATCGTCCAGCTCATTCACGACGGCGAGGTCGACCTCATCGTCAACACCCCGTACGGCACTGGCGGCCGCCTCGACGGCTACGACATCCGTACGGCGGCCGTGGCGCGGTCCGTGCCCTGCCTGACGACGGTCCAGGCGCTCGCCGCCGCCGTCCAGGGCATCGACGCCCTCAACCACGGCGATGTGGGCGTGCGTTCCCTCCAGGAACACGCCGAGCATCTGACCGCGGCCCGCGACTAGCAGCCCTGAGGGGGACACCGGAAACGGTGTCCCCCTCTTCATGAGGCTCACCGAGGCTTCGAAGAGGACAACACGATGTACAAGCTTTTCTTCCGTCTGGTTTTCAAACGGATGGACCCTGAGCAGGCCCACCACCTGGCGTTCCGCTGGATCCGGCTCGCCGCCCGCATCCCCGTGCTGCGCACCTTCGTCGCGGCCGCTCTCGCGCCCCGCCACAAGGAGCTGCGCACCGAGGCCTTCGGGCTGCGCATGCACGGCCCCTTCGGGCTCGCCGCCGGCTTCGACAAGAACGCCGTCGCCATCGACGGGATGTCGATGCTGGGCTTCGACCACGTCGAGATCGGCACGGTGACCGGCGAGGCACAGCCGGGCAACCCCAGGAAGCGGCTGTTCCGGCTCGTGCAGGACCGCGCGCTCATCAACCGCATGGGCTTCAACAACGAGGGCTCGCTGGCCGTGGCGGCCCGCCTGGCGTCCCGTACGCCCGTCTTCAGGACCGTCGTGGGCGTCAACATCGGCAAGACCAAGGTGGTCCCGGAGGCCGAGGCCGCCGGCGACTACGTGAAGTCGACCGAGCGGCTCGCGCCGTACGCCGACTACCTGGTCGTGAACGTCTCCTCGCCCAACACGCCCGGCCTGCGCAACCTCCAGGCCACGGAGTCCCTGCGGCCGCTCCTGAGCGCCGTCCGCGAGGCCGCCGACCGCACGGTGCCCGGCCGCCGGGTGCCGCTGCTCGTGAAGATCGCGCCGGACCTCGCCGACGAGGATGTGGACGCCGTCGCCGACCTGGCCGTCGAGCTGGGCCTGGACGGGATCATCGCCACGAACACCACCATCGCGCGCGAGGGGCTGGGGCTGAAGTCCGACCCCACCCTGGTGAAGGAGACCGGCGGCCTGTCCGGAGCGCCCCTGAAGGCGCGCTCCCTGGAGGTCCTGCGGCGCCTGTACGCGCGCGTGGGCGACCGGATCACCCTGGTGGGCGTGGGCGGCATCGAGAACGCCGAGGACGCCTGGCAGCGCATCCTGGCCGGTGCCACGCTCGTGCAGGGATACAGCGCGTTCGTCTACGAGGGGCCCTTCTGGGGCCGCGCCATCCACAAGGGGCTCGCCGCGCGCCTGCGCAACAGCCCGTACGCCACCCTCGCCGACGCGGTCGGCGCCGACGTAAGGAAGCCGGCATGAGCTCTCTCGAACCCTTCGGCGCACGTCTGCGCCGTGCCATGGACGAGCGCGGCCCCCTGTGCGTCGGGATCGACCCGCACGCCTCCCTGCTGTCCGAGTGGGGCCTGAACGACGACGTGGCGGGCCTGGAGCGGTTCAGCCGCACGGTCGTCGAGGCGATGGCCGACCGGGTGGCCGTGCTCAAGCCGCAGAGCGCGTTCTTCGAGCGCTTCGGGTCGCGCGGCATCGCCGTCCTGGAGAAGTCGGTCGAGGAGGCGCGGGCGGCCGGGGCGCTGGTGGTGATGGACGCCAAGCGGGGCGACATCGGCTCGACCATGGCCGCGTACGCCGAGACCTTCCTGCGCAAGGACTCGCCGCTGTTCTCGGACGCGCTGACCGTCTCGCCCTATCTCGGCTACGGATCGCTCTCGCCGGCTCTCGCGCTGGCCCGGGAGAGCGGCGCCGGGCTGTTCGTGCTCGCGCTGACGTCGAATCCGGAGGGCGGCGAGGTCCAGCACGCGATCCGCGCGGACGGCCGCACGGTCGGCGCGACGATGCTGGCGCACCTGGCGGCCGAGAACGAGGGCGAGCAGCCGATGGGGTCCTTCGGCGCGGTCGTCGGGGCCACCCTCGGCGACCTGTCGTCCTACGACCTCTCGATCAATGGTCCGATCCTCGCCCCCGGCATCGGGGCCCAGGGCGCCACGGCGGCGGATCTGCCGCACGTCTTCGGCGCCGCGGCGCGCAATGTCGTCCCGAACGTCAGCCGGGGCGTTCTGCGGCAGGGACCGGACGTCGTCGCGCTGCGTGAGTCCGCGTCACGCTTCGCGGACGAGGTCGCACACGCCGTATCGGGCGTCTGACCGCCGTCAGAGGTGTTCGAGCCGGTCGCAGGGGTTCTCCGATGAGTGGCCCGCGGCCGACTTGAGTCTGAATACATCCTCAAATCCAGGGCATTATGTCCAAAATGTCTGGCCTGACGGAGGCTGACCAGGACTTTTCCGCTGTTCTCGCTGACTCTGGCGGACTTGGCCGCTAGTCTCCGACGAGTGAGGGAGCCTCCCACGCCCTTCAGGCAGTGGGGGAGTACGGGCAGCGTGTTGCTCGTGGCTCCCCAGGTGTGGGGCGACTAGGTTCCTCACCGGTCCGTATCCGACAGTTCGACATCCGAGGTGACGTAGGCGTGGCTCTTCCGCCCCTTACCCCTGAACAGCGCGCAGCCGCGCTCGAAAAGGCCGCCGCGGCTCGCCGGGAGCGGGCCGAGGTCAAGAATCGACTCAAGCACTCCGGCGCCTCCCTGCACGAGGTCATCAAGCAGGGCCAGGAGAACGACGTCATCGGCAAGATGAAGGTCTCCGCACTGCTTGAGTCCCTGCCGGGCGTGGGCAAGGTCCGCGCCAAGCAGATCATGGAGCGACTCGGCATCTCCGAGAGCCGCCGCGTGCGCGGTCTCGGCTCGAACCAGATCGCCTCCCTGGAGCGTGAGTTCGGCAGCACCGGCTCCTGAGTCCGCGCTCGTGGGGCAGGGAGTCCCGGGCACTCCGGGATTGCTGGAATAATCGCTGCATGGCTGCAACATTCCGGGGGACGACCCCCGAGCCCCCGGACGTACGTCCGCGGCTGACCGTGCTCTCCGGCCCCTCAGGGGTCGGCAAGAGCACGGTCGTCGCCCATATGCGCAAGGAACACCCCGAGGTCTGGCTCTCGGTGTCGGCGACGACCCGCAAGCCCCGCCCCGGCGAGAAGCACGGTGTCCACTACTTCTTCGTCACCGACGACGAGATGGACAAGCTGATCGCCAACGGTGAGCTGCTGGAGTGGGCGGAGTTCGCGGGCAACCGCTACGGCACGCCGCGTGCGGCCGTGCTGGAGCGGCTGGAGGCGGGTGAGCCCGTCCTGCTGGAGATCGACCTCCAGGGGGCGCGGCAGGTCCGTGAGTCCATGGCCGAGGCTCAGCTGGTGTTCCTGGCTCCTCCCTCCTGGGAGGAGCTCGTGCGCAGACTCACCGGGCGTGGGACCGAGCCGCCCGAGGTGATCGAGCGCCGGCTGGACGCGGCGAAGGTCGAGCTGGCGGCCGAGCCGGAGTTCGACACCACCCTGGTCAACACCTCCGTCGAGGACGTGGCGCGCGAGCTGCTAGCCTTGATGGACGTTGTGTGATCGTGACTGTGTGGTCATGACTGTTCGGTCGTGACCGATTCAGCCAGACCTGATCATGCGCACTGAATCTTTCCCATCCATCGGAAGGTAGAGCGTGTCCTCTTCCATCTCCGCGCCCGAGGGCATCATCAACCCGCCGATCGACGAGCTCCTCGAGGCCACCGACTCGAAGTACAGCCTCGTGATCTACGCGGCCAAACGGGCCCGCCAGATCAACGCGTACTACTCGCAGCTCGGCGAGGGCCTCCTCGAGTACGTCGGTCCGCTCGTCGACACCCACGTCCACGAGAAGCCGCTCTCGATCGCCCTGCGCGAGATCAACGCGGGTCTGCTGACGTCCGAGGCCGTCGAGGGCCCGGCGCAGTAAGTAGTATTTTCAGCTTTGAGCTGGCTTTTCCACAGGCCCGGCAGCAGCGACTGTCGGGCCTGTGGTCTGCTCGGGGTGCGGGGACCGTCCCGCCCGTGATGCAGCATGGAGTCATCGGTCAACGAGTGGGGAGGCCCGGTGGACAAGCCGAAGGTCGTTCTGGGGGTCAGCGGCGGCATCGCCGCGTACAAGGCCTGTGAGCTGCTGCGCAGGCTCACCGAGTCGGGGCACGACGTCCGCGTGGTCCCCACCGCCTCCGCCCTGCACTTCGTCGGCGCCGCCACCTGGTCCGCCCTCTCCGGCAACCCCGTCTCGACGGAGGTCTGGGACGACGTCCACGAGGTCCCGCACGTCCGCATCGGCCAGCACGCCGACCTGGTGATCGTCGCCCCGGCCACGGCCGACACCCTCGCCAAGGCCGCGCACGGCCTCGCCGACGACCTGCTGACCAACACCCTGCTCACCGCCCGCTGCCCGGTGGTCTTCGCGCCCGCCATGCACACCGAGATGTGGGAGCACGCGGCCACGCAGGAGAACGTGGCGACGCTTCGCCGGCGCGGCGCGGTCGTCATCGAGCCCGCCGTCGGCCGGCTCACCGGCGTGGACACCGGCAAGGGCCGGCTGCCCGACCCGGCAGAGATCTTCGAGGTCTGCCGCCGGGTGCTGGCCCGCGGCGTCACCGAGCCCGACCTCAGGGGACGGCACGTCGTCGTCAGCGCCGGCGGCACCCGCGAGCCTCTCGACCCGGTCCGCTTCCTCGGCAACCGCTCCTCCGGCAAGCAGGGCTACGCACTCGCCCGCACCGCCGCCGCCCGGGGCGCCCGCGTCACACTCGTCTCGGCGAACGCGGGGCTGCCCGAGCCGGCCGGCGTGGACGTCGTGCCGGTCGGCACGGCCGTGCAGCTGCGGGAGGCGGTCCTCAAGGCGGCCTCGGACGCCGACGCGGTGGTGATGGCGGCCGCGGTCGCCGACTTCCGCCCCGCGACCTACGCCGCCGGAAAGATCAAGAAGAAGGACGGGGAGGATCCGGAACCCATCGTTCTGGTGCGTAATCCGGACATCCTCGCGGAGATCTCCACCGACCGGGCCCGCCCCGGCCAGGTGATCGTCGGCTTCGCCGCCGAGACGGACAACGTGCTGGCCAACGGCCGCAAGAAGTTGGAACGCAAGGGGTGCGACCTCCTCGTGGTGAACGAGGTGGGGGAGCGCAAGACGTTCGGCTCGGAGGAGAACGAGGCGGTCGTCCTGGGCGCCGACGGCAGCGAGACCCCGGTCCCGTACGGCCCCAAGGAGGCCCTGGCCGAAACGGTGTGGGACCTGGTGGCGCGACGGCTCGGGTGAATTGTTTGATGCGCCCGGGCTTCTCTCGTGCCTTCCTTGATTCCGGTGTGGCGTGCCTGGTCAAGGGGGTGTGACATTGGGCAGAATGCCCGTGCCGCAGGTCACAGCCCTCCCGAGAGGCGAGACAGGGGGTCCGTGACCGAGCACGACAGATAAACTGTCCCCGGACGACGCCGGGCGCAGCCCCCGACCGTCCGCCAATGATCAGCCAGCAGCCGCTGCAACCACAGGGAGCGTTGTGTCCCGTCGCCTGTTCACCTCGGAGTCCGTGACCGAGGGTCACCCCGACAAGATCGCTGACCAGATCAGCGACACCATTCTCGACGCGCTTCTGCGCGAGGACCCGTCCTCCCGGGTCGCCGTCGAGACCCTGATCACCACCGGGCTCGTGCATGTGGCCGGAGAGGTCACGACCAAGACGTACGCGGACATCGCGACGCTGGTCCGCAACAAGATCCTCGAGATCGGCTACGACTCCTCGAAGAAGGGCTTCGACGGCGCCTCCTGCGGAGTCTCCGTCTCGATCGGCTCGCAGTCGCCCGACATCGCGCAGGGCGTGGACACGGCGTACGAGTCCCGGGTCGAGGGCGACGAGGACGAGCTGGACCGTCAGGGTGCCGGTGACCAGGGCCTGATGTTCGGCTACGCGACGGACGAGACGCCCACGTTGATGCCGCTGCCGATCTTCCTGGCGCACCGCCTGTCGAATCGCCTGTCCGAGGTCCGCAAGAACGGCACCATCCCCTACCTGCGCCCCGACGGCAAGACCCAGGTCACCATCGAGTACGACGGTGACAAGGCGATCCGTCTGGACACCGTGGTCGTCTCCTCGCAGCACGCGAGCGACATCGACCTCGACTCGCTTCTCGCGCCCGACATCCGGGAATTCGTGGTCGAGCCCGAGCTGAAGGCTCTCCTGGACGACGGCATCAAGCTGGACACCGAGAACTACCGCCTGTTGGTCAACCCGACCGGTCGCTTCGAGATCGGCGGCCCGATGGGTGACGCGGGTCTGACCGGCCGGAAGATCATCATCGACACCTACGGCGGCATGGCCCGCCACGGCGGTGGCGCGTTCTCCGGCAAGGACCCGTCCAAGGTGGACCGTTCCGCGGCCTACGCGATGCGCTGGGTCGCCAAGAACGTCGTAGCGGCCGGTCTGGCCGCCCGTTGCGAGGTCCAGGTGGCGTACGCGATCGGCAAGGCCGAGCCGGTGGGCCTGTTCGTCGAGACCTTCGGCACCCACAAGATCGAGCCCGAGAAGATCGAGAAGGCCATCGACGAGGTCTTCGACCTCCGCCCGGCCGCGATCATCCGCGACCTCGACCTGCTCCGCCCGATCTATGCCCAGACCGCTGCCTACGGCCACTTCGGCCGTGAGCTGCCGGAGTTCACCTGGGAGCGGACGGACCGGGTGGAGGCGCTGAAGAAGGCCGCCGGGCTGTAGGCCCCCGGCTCCACGGTTCGTACGAGGCCCGGCCCCTTCGGGGGCCGGGCCTCGGCGCGTCTCGAAGCGGTTGGCGGGTCGCTGTGGCGGCTTCGTACGCTGGTGATCTCCCGGTGCGAAGGTTGCGGCTGCTTCTGGGGAGCGGGCCCTTGGGCGCGCGGTGAAGCTGAGCGTTCGTGTGCCGTTGCCGAGGTGATCTCGGGAGGGCTGATGCCGGGGCGTCCGGTGCGAAGGTGACGGGTACTTCGGGGCTGTGGCTCCCGCGGGTTCGCATCCCGCCGTCGGCCGGGGCGGTTCCGGTGGCGTGGCCGAGTGGTCCACGGCGGAGCGCGGTCCGTCGCCGTCGAGGAACTCGGGCGGGCGTCGGTTGTCAGTGGCGTTTGGTAAGAATGCAAGCGTGAGCAGCGAGAACGGGAGTGAGGGCGGCGGCGCCGAGGGGGCGTCGCCCGAGCAGCTCGCGCTCATTCGGGAGAGTGTGCGGCAGGCCAGGACACCGCGGGCCAAGCCCAGGACCTGGCGGGGAGCCAGGCTCGCCGAGCGGTTGCCGGTGGCGCGGGTGCTCGTCGACAAGGGCGTACTGCACCTCGACCGGTACTTCGACTACGCCGTGCCGGAGGAACTGGACGCGGACGCGCAGCCCGGGGTGCGCGTCCGCGTGCGGTTCGGCGCCGGGCGGCATCGTGTGCGCGAGGGGCGGCGCGAGGGCGGCGGGCTCATCGACGGGTTCCTCGTCGAGCGGGTCGCCGAGTCCGACTACTCGGGTCCGCTGGCGGCGCTCGCCCAGGTCGTCTCGCCCGAGCGGGTCCTGAGCGAGGAACTGCTGGGGCTCGCGCGGGCCGTCGCCGACCGGTACGCCGGAGGGCTGGCCGATGTGCTGCAGCTCGCCGTGCCGCCGCGCAGCGCCCGGGCCGAGCAACGGCCCTCGCCGGAGCCGCTTGCACCGCCCGGAAAGCCCGATGCGGGGTCCTGGGGGCGCTATGAGCGCGGGGCCGGCTTCCTGGACGCCCTCGCTGCCGGGGGCGCGCCGCGTGCCGTGTGGAACGCCCTGCCGGGACCCGAGTGGAGCGAGGAACTGGCCCGGGCCGTAGTCGCCACGCTGGCGTCCGGGCGGGGAGCGCTCGTCGTGCTGCCCGACGGGCGGGCCGCGGCGCGGGTCGACGCCGCCCTGACCGCTCTGATGGGCAAGGGGCGGCATGCGGTGCTGACCGCCGACGCCGGCCCCGAGAAGCGGTACCGGCAGTGGCTGGCCGTGCGGAGGGGGAGCGTGCGGGCGGTCGTGGGCACACGCGCCGCCATGTTCGCGCCCGTGCAGGACCTGGGCCTTGTCGCGCTCTGGGACGACGGCGACGACAGCCACAGCGAGCAGCACGCCCCGCAGCCTCATGCGCGCGAAGTGCTGCTGCTCCGGGCGGCCCAGGACAAGTGCGGCTTCCTGCTGGGGAGTTGGAGCTGTACCGTCGAGGCCGCTCAACTCGTGGAGAGCGGCTGGGCCCGGCCGTTGGTCGCCGCGCGGGAGCAGGTGCGGGGCGCGGCTCCGCTCGTACGGACCGTCGGGGACGGCGATCTCGCGCGCGACGAGGCCGCCCGCGCAGCCCGGTTGCCCACGCTCGCCTGGCAGGTGGTGCGGGAAGGGCTGCGGACCGGTCCGGTGCTCGTGCAGGTGCCCCGGCGCGGATATGTGCCGCGGATGGCCTGCGCCAACTGCCGTGCGCCCGCCCGGTGCCGGCACTGTTCCGGGCCGCTGGAGGCGCAGGGTTCCGGGGCCGATCTGCGATGCGGGTGGTGCGGGCGCGACGAGGGTGCCTGGCACTGTCCGGAGTGCGGCGGCTTCCGGTTGCGTGCCCAGGTGGTGGGGGCGCGCCGGACCGCCGAGGAACTGGGGCGCGCCTTTCCCGCCGTTCCGGTGCGGACGTCCGGGCGTGAGCAAGTCCTGGACACCGTGCCGGGCACACCCGCGCTGGTCGTGAGCACACCGGGCGCCGAGCCCGTCGCCGAGGGCGGCTATGCCGCGGCGCTGCTGCTGGACGGCTGGGCCATGCTCGGACGGCCCGATCTGCGGGCGGGGGAGGACGCGTTGCGCCGCTGGATCGCGGCCGCCTCGCTGGTGAGGCCGCAGGGCGCCGGGGGGACGGTGGTCGTCGTCGCCGAGCCCACGCTGCGGCCCGTACAGGCGCTGGTGCGGTGGGACCCGGTCGGGCACGCGGTGCGTGAGCTCGGCGAGCGGGCCGAGCTCGGGTTTCCGCCGGTGTCCCGGATGGCCGCGGTGTCCGGGCCCGGGGAGGCGGTCGCCGAGTTTCTCCGTACGGCCGAGCTGCCGCCGGACGCCGCGGTGCTGGGGCCGGTGCCGATCGCCGTCACGGCGGTGGGGCGACCTCGTCGGGTGGGTGGGCCGCCGCCGGGGGAGCAGTGGGACCGGGCGTTGATCCGGGTGCCGCCGGGGAGCGGGGCCGCGCTGGCGGCCGCGCTGAAGGCCGCGCAGGCGGCTCGGATGGCGCGGGGCGCGAACGAGGTCGCTGTGCGGGTTCGGATTGATCCGCCTGACATCGGGTGAGGGTGGGGCCTCCCTCTCCTGGGCCCTCTCCTGGGCAGGGAGCCAGGGTGGGGCTTTCGTCTCGTCGGCAGGGCGCCACCCGAAGCAGGATCGCCGCGGCGGATGCCGGACTGTGGGCGATCCGGAGGCGGGAGCCGGCCACGTCGGGAGGCCGGCGGCGCGCTGCCGAGAGTCCCGGCCGCTGCCGGAGGGTTCCGGCTCAGATCGGTGACGCCGGTGTCCGCCCCCGGCTTTCACAAACCTGTGTCGAGAACCCGGCCGCGGCGCTCTCCACACCCGTGCCCGGACAAAACTCTGCCCTCCCGGGTGCGCTCCAGGAGGGCAGAGTGCTGGGGGTCAGCCGTTGCGCGGGCCCGGGAATGCGGTGGGCCTGGCCTCGTCGCGCAGGCCGGGGCTGCCTGCCGTCGGCTGTGTCGGCATCGAGCGGGCCGCGGGGACCGTCGGCACCGGCGGGAGGGTGGTGGAGACGTTGACCGTCCGGCTGCCCGACGGCTCGGACGTGCGCTCGGCCTCGGCCGCCGCCTGGGTGGCGGCGCGGCGAGCGCCGTAGCGACGGTGGACCGCCTGCTTGGTGACGCCGAGGGCGGAACCCACCGCGTCCCAGGAGAAGCCGAGCGAGCGGTCGAAGTCCACGGCTGCCGTGACCAGGGTTTCGACGCTGTCCCGCAGCTCCTGGGCGAGACGGACCGTCGGGGCGGGTGCGCGTCCGTAGACGACGAAGCCCGTGGAGGGACCGGAGCGGCGCGGGCGGTAGACGTTGCCCAGTTGTGCGGTGAGCGTGCGCAGTGCGTCCACCTGCCGGCGGACCCGCTCGATGTCCCGCACCAGCAAGTGCAGGCTGGCCCGAGCCTGGGCGTCGTGGGTTGCGTGGTCGGCCATGAACAAGCCTCTCGAACCGGCGATGAAAGGAGAGGGCCGCGGGTACGGCGGTTGCGGCCCGTTGTGGTCAACTCTTTCTTGACCAACGCGGGAGTGCTCCGCGGGTCACGCAATAGGGGCGTGTGGGCATATGCCCACGCCCCTGGGCGGTGTGTACGCCCAGGCCTTCGGCCTGGGACGACTCCCATAGACTTGTGCGTTGCCCAACCGATCCCGACCGAGAGGCCCGTGCCCACCCATGAAGCTTGTCTTCGCCGGTACCCCCGAGGTCGCCGTTCCCGCTCTGGACGCTCTGATCGCCTCCGGGCGGCACGACGTGGCCGCCGTCGTCACCCGGCCCGACGCGCCGGCCGGCCGTGGGCGCAGGCTGGTGGCGAGCCCGGTGGCCGAGCGGGCCGAGGAGGCCGGGATCGAGGTGCTCAAGCCGGCCAAGCCGCGCGATCCCGAGTTCCTCGAACGGCTGCGGGAGATCGCGCCGGACTGCTGCCCCGTCGTCGCCTACGGCGCCCTGCTGCCCCGCGTCGCCCTCGACGTGCCGGCGCACGGCTGGGTCAACCTGCACTTCTCGCTGCTGCCCGCCTGGCGCGGGGCCGCGCCCGTGCAGCACTCCATCATGGCGGGCGACGAGATCACCGGGGCGTCCACCTTCCTCATCGAGGAGGGACTCGACTCCGGGCCCGTCTACGGCACCGTCACCGAGGTGATCCGGTCCACCGACACCAGCGGCGACCTGCTCACCCGGCTGGCCTTCGCGGGCGCCGGGCTGCTGTCCGCGACCATGGACGGGATCGAGGACGGCACACTGAAGGCCGTACCGCAGCCGTCCGACGGGATCACCCTCGCTCCCAAGGTCAACGTCGAGGACGCGCACATCGACTGGAACGCCCCCTCGCTGCGCGTCGACCGGCTCGTGCGCGGATGCACGCCCGCGCCGGGCGCCTGGACCACCTTCCGCGGCGAGCGGCTCAAGCTCATCCAGGTGCAGCCGGTGCCGGGACGGGACGACCTCGCCCCCGGTGAGCTCTCCGTGGGCAAGAACAACGTGTACGTCGGGACCGGGTCGTACGCCGTGGAACTGCTGTGGGTGCAGGCGCAGGGCAAGAAGCCGATGCGCGCCGCCGACTGGGCGCGGGGCGTGCGGATCGGCGACGGGGAGAGCGTCGGGGCATGACCGGCCGTCCGCCGGGACGGCCTGCGACGTAGGCTGGTCCTACATCTCATCCAGTAATCCGGAGCACCTTTTCGTGAGCGACACCTCCCGTCGGCCCCGCAGAACCGGCAAGCCCTACCGACGGCCCAAGAAGGACCCCGTTCGCGTCCTCGCCTTCGACGCGCTGCGCGCCGTGGACGAGCGGGACGCGTACGCCAACCTCGTTCTGCCGCCGCTGCTGCGGAAGGCGCGCGAGAAGGGTGACTTCGACGGGCGGGACGCCGCGCTCGCCACCGAGCTGGTGTACGGGACGCTGCGGCGGCAGGGGACGTACGACGCGATCCTCGCCGAGTGTGTGGACCGGCCGTTGCGCGAGGTCGACCCGCCGGTGCTGGACGTGCTCAGCCTGGGCACGCATCAGCTGCTGGGGACGCGGATTCCCACGCATGCCGCGGTGTCGGCGTCCGTCGAGCTCGCCCGGGTCGTGCTCGGTGACGGGCGCGCGAAGTTCGTCAACGCGGTGCTGCGGAAGGTCGCGCAGGACGATCTGGACGGGTGGATCCAGCGGGTCGCGCCGCCCTACGACGACGATCCCGAGGACCACCTCGCCGTCGTGCACTCGCATCCGCGGTGGGTCGTCTCCGCGCTGTGGGACTCGCTCGGCGGCGGGCGCGCCGGGATCGAGCGGCTGCTGGAGGCCGACAACGAGCGGCCCGAGGTGACGCTGGTCGCGCGGCCGGGGCGGGCCACGACCGAGGAACTGCTCGGCGAGGAGGCCGCGGTGGCGGGGCGCTGGTCGCCGTACGCCGTGCGGTTGGCCGAGGGCGGGGAGCCGGGAGCCATCGAGGCCGTGCGCGAAGGGCGTGCGGGGGTCCAGGACGAGGGCAGTCAGCTCGTCGCCCTCGCGCTCGCCAATGCGCCTCTGGACGGGCCCGACGAGAAGTGGCTCGACGGGTGCGCCGGGCCCGGCGGCAAGGCGGCGCTCCTCGCGGCACACGCCGCCGAGCGCGGGGCCGTGCTGCTGGCGTCCGAGAAGCAGCCGCACCGGGCCGGGCTGGTGGCGAAGGCCCTGCACGGCAATCCGGGGCCGTACCAGGTCATCGCCGCCGACGGGACGCGGCCGCCGTGGTGGGCCGGGAGTTTCGACCGGGCCCTGGTGGACGTGCCGTGCACCGGGCTCGGGGCGTTGCGGCGTCGGCCGGAGGCGCGGTGGCGGCGCCGGCCGGAGGACCTGGACGGGTTCGCCCCGCTCCAGCGGGGGCTGCTGCGCAGCGCCATCGACTCCGTGCGGGTGGGGGGCGTCGTGGGGTACGCGACCTGCTCGCCGCATCTTGCCGAGACACGGGCGGTGGTCGACGACGTGCTCAAGCAGCGGGGTGACGTCGAGCTGATCGATGCGCGGGAGTTGCTGCCGGGTGTGCCGGAGCTGGGGGAGGGGCCCGATGTGCAGTTGTGGCCTCATGTGCACGGGACGGACGCGATGTACCTGGCTCTGATGCGACGGACGGGCTGACTCTCAGGCAAGGACGCCGGCCACTACGGCTCCGGTCTGGCGCTTGCCCAGGTAGGACTCGGCTCTATGGGGCTCCGAGCCGTTGTCCAGTGTCCAGTCGGACTCCAGGATGCCGTAGGGATCGGCGAAGAGCCTGGCGAGGTCCGGCTCCGCGGCCACGAGATCGTCGCGGTCGGAGAAGTTCGCCCACCGCGTGACACGCGGTGGGACCGTCTTCGCCTCCGGCAACCTGTCGAACACCAGCGTCCGCAACCCCAGGCCCCGCAAGGGCTGGCTCTGCTGGTGGCCCTGCTGCCGGACAGGGAGCGGATCCTGGGCCCCGATCACCCCGAAACCCTCACCACCCGCGCGGCCATCGCGGACCTGACCTCCATGGTGGGCACAGCGGGGCAGGCACTCGAACTGTACGCCGCAGTGGCACAGGACCGCGGCCGTGTGCTGGGCCGGAACCACCCCGCCACGCTCCAGACGCGTGTCGGTCCGGCCACGGCGACCGCCCTGGCCGGAAGCCCCAGACGAGCGCTCCGGCTTCTTGCCGAACTCGTCGAGGACCACGTGCGTGTCCTGGGCCCGGAGCACCGGGACACGCTCAGTGTCCGGGTGGGCGTCGCCGCTCTGACCGCGAGGCGCAACGCCGAGCTCGGACGGCAGCTGTTCGCCGACGTGCTCAAGGACCAGATCCGTGTCCTGGGGCTGGACCATCCGGACATCCAGGTCACGGGCCGTTACATCCAGAAGCTCTCCGCGAAGACGCGGCAACGCCGATGAGACGCGGCCCGGCCCTGCCCGCGGTGTTCAGTCGGAGGACTCGACGACCCGCCCGCCGGCCGGGGACACGGCGGGTGCCGCGCCTTCCTCCCGGGACATCCGATGCGGCCACCACACCTTTTTCCCCACGTCCAGGAACAGGGACGTCACCAGCACCGAGCGCACGATGAACGTGTCCAGGAGCACCCCCAGAGCGACCGTGAAGCCGATTTCGGCGAAGGCGACCATCGGCAGGGTGCCCAGGGCCGCGAAGGTGCCGGCGAGGACCAGGCCCGCGGAGGTGATGACGGCGCCGGTGGCGGCCAGGCCCGTGATCACGCCCTTGTGGGTGCCCTGGTGGGCGGCCTCCTCGCGGATGCGGGTGGTCAGGAAGATGTTGTAGTCGATGCCCAGCGCCACCAGGAAGACGAAGACGAACAACGGGAAGTCGGTCGACTCGCCGGCGTAGTCGAAGATGTGGCGGAAGGCGAGCGCGCTGATGCCGAGCGCCGCGGTGAAGGACAGGATCACCGTCCCGATCAGCAGCAGCGGGGCGATCAGGGCCCGCAGCAGGACGGCCAGGATCAGCATCACCACGACCAGGACCAGCGGGATGATCAGGATGTTGTCGTGGGTCGTCGCTCTGTCCATGTCCAGCAGGGCCGCCGTGCCGCCGCCCACCTGGGCGTCGGCGTCCGGCACCGCGTGGACGGCGTCCCGTACCCGTTCCACCGTCTGCTTCGCGGCCTCGCTGTCGGACGGAGCGGTCATCGTCGCCTCGAAGAGCACCTTGCCTTCGAAGAACGGTTTCGAGCCCGGGGGCAGGCCGAGGGATTCGGGGACGACGCCCGGGGTGTCGGCGACGGTGCGGCCCACCTCCCGGGCCTGGGCCTGGTTGCTGACGATGACCAGGGGGTCGCCGCTGCCGGCGGGGAAGTACTCCTCGGAGATCTCCTGACCGGTGATCGATTCCGGTTTGTCGGTGAAGGCGTCGGCGTTGCTCAGCCCCTCGGCGCGCAGCTGGATCATGCCCAAGGAGCAGACCGCGAGCACCGCTGCCGTGATGGCCCAGGTCATGCGGGGGCGGCGGGCGATGTTGTGGCCCATGCGGGCCCAGACGCCCCGCTCGTGCGGGTTCTCCGCGCCGACGTGCGGGATCACCGGCCAGAAGATCCAGCGGCCGAAGATGACGAGGAGGGCGGGGAAGAGGGTCACCATCGCGAGCAGGCCCACCGCCACGCCGATCGCGGCGACCGGGCCGAGGCCGCTCGTGGAGTTCATCTCGGCCGCGAGCAGCACGAGCATGCTCAGGACGACGGTCGCGCCGGAGGCCAGGACCGCGGGGCCCGCGCGGTGCAGGGCGAGGGCCATCGCCTCGTGACGGTCCTGGTGATGGCGGAGTTCTTCCCGGTACCGGGCGACGAGGAGCAGCGCGTAGTCGGTGCCCGCGCCGAAGACGAGGACGGTCAGGATGCCCGCACTCTGTCCGTTGACCGTCAGACCGCCGTGCTCGGCCAGGAGATAGATGAGGGCCTGCGCGGTGAACAGGGCGACGATCACGGCGACCAGGGGGACCAGGAGCAGGGTCGGGCTGCGGTAGGTGATCAGCAGCATGACGATGACGACCGCCATCGCCGCGAGCAGGAGCGTGGAGTCGATGCCCTCGAACGCCTCGGCGAAGTCGGCGGAGGTGCCGCCCGGGCCCGTGACGTACACGGCGAGGCCGCCGCTGCTCGTACCGACGATGTCCTTGATGGAGTCGACGGCGGGTGCGATACGGTCCCAGCCCTGCTCGTCCATCGTGATCGGGACCTGGACCTGCGCGGCGCGCGGGTCGATCTCCCGGTCGAAGACGGGCCCGCGGGTCTCGGCGCCCCGGATGCCGTGGGCGGTCAGCTGCTTGAGCTGGGCCACGTCCTCGGTGATCGCGGCCCGGTCCGGTGCCGTGAGGCCGCTGTCACGGGCGTAGATGACGACCGCGGGGATCTGCTCCGGCCTGAAGTCCTCGGAGATCTGGAGGACTTGGGTGGATTCCGCGGACCCGGGCAGCCAGGACGCCGCGTCGTTGTCCTGCGCGTCGCTCAGCTTCTGGGCGAGCGGCGCCGTCACGAACAGCACCACCAGCCACAGGGCCAGCACCACCCACTTGGCGCGTCGTCCGCAGACCAGATGGGCGATGCCCTGCTGTCCCGAACCCGTCCGCCGGTCCTTCTCCTGGGTCTCTGTCATGGTCACCCCCGCAGCCGTACAGCGATCCGGCCGGCGGCCCAGCATGGCACGCACGGCCCGGACACAACATCCGATGAACGTCTTAGGTCTGGACCGGCGCGAACATTCGTGCCCGGACATGGCAGGCTTGGGTCATGGCCGCGCAGATCAACCCCAGCATCCTGTCCGCCGACTTCGCCCGCCTCGCGGACGAGGCGAAGGCGGTCGAGGGAGCCGACTTCCTCCACGTCGACGTCATGGACAACCATTTCGTCCCGAATCTCACGCTCGGCGTGCCGGTCGTAGAGTCCCTGGCCCGGGCGACGGACACCCCGCTGGACTGCCATCTGATGATCGAGGCCCCCGATCGGTGGGCGCCCCAGTACGTGGAAGCGGGGGCCTCCTCCGTCACGTTCCATGTCGAGGCCGCCGCGGCCCCCGTGCGACTGGCCCGGGAGATCAGGGCCAAGGGTGCCCGCGCCTCCATGGCGCTGAAGCCGGCGACGCCCATCGAGCCGTACGAGGATCTGCTGCCCGAACTCGACATGCTGCTGATCATGACGGTCGAGCCGGGCTTCGGTGGTCAGGCGTTTCTCGACATCATGCTTCCGAAGATTCGCCGCACCCGCGAGTTGATCAGCAAGCACGGCCTCGACCTGTGGCTCCAGGTCGACGGCGGTGTCTCGGCGAGCACCATCGAGCGGTGCGCGGAGGCGGGCGCGGACGTCTTCGTCGCCGGTTCGGCGGTGTACGGGGCGGACGACCCCGCAGCGGCGGTCCGCGCGTTGCGCGCTCAGGCGGAGGACGTGACGAAGTCCGCCGCCTGGGCATGCGACCACTGAGCCAAGGGAACGTGAACGGCGCCCATCAGGGCGGATCAAGAGCGCCGGATCTGCAAGGATGAACGGCGAATCCAGAGTGTGAACAGCAGTGAGGAGATCGCCGTGTCGGGTATGTCGGCGGGCCGGTCAGCCATGCGGATGGGACCCGCTGAGCTGGTGCAGGCGGCGGCCATGGCCCGCCGCTTCTACCTCGAGGGCAAGTCCAAGATCCAGATCGCCGAGGAGTTCGGCGTCAGCCGCTTCAAGGTGGCCCGGGTCCTGGAGACCGCTCTCGAACGGGATCTGGTGCGCATCGAGATCCGGGTGCCGGCCGAGTTGGACGCCGAGCGCTCCGACGCGCTGCGCGCCCGCTACGGCCTGCGGCACGCGGTCGTGGTCGAGTCCCCGGCCGACGCCGAGGAGACACCCGACCCGGAGAACCTGGGAGAAGTGGCCGCCGACCTGCTCGGCGAGCTGGTGAACGAGGGTGACGTGCTGGGCCTGGCCTGGGGCCGGTCCACCATCCACATGGCCGCGGCCCTCGACCGGCTGCCGCCGTGCACGGTGGTGCAGCTGACGGGTGTCTACGACGCCGGGACCGCCGAGCGCGGTTCGGTCGAGGCGGTGCGCCGGGCGGCCCAGGTGTCGGGCGGCGACGCCCACCCCATCTACGCGCCGATGCTGCTGCCGGACGCGGCCACCGCGGCGGCACTGCGCCACCAGACCGGCATCGCGCGGGCCTTCGAGTACTTCGACAAGGTCACCGTCGCCTGCGTCTCCATCGGTTCCTGGGAGCCGGGCATCTCGACGGTGCACGACATGCTCAGCGACGAGGAACGCGCGCACTACGCCTCGCTCGGCGTCGCCGCCGAGATGTCCGCGCACCTCTTCGACGCCGACGGTCGCCGTGTCGGACGGGACTTGGGCGAGCGCTGCATCACCGTCAAGGCCGACCAGCTCCGCCGTATCCCGGAGGTCGTCGCGATCGCGGGCGGGGCGCGCAAGGCGGCCGCGATCGACGCGGTGCTGCGGTCCGGGCTCGTCACCAGCCTGGTGACGGACACATCGGCGGCGGACGTGCTGATGGCGGCGGGCACGACGCCGAAGCCGGCGCTCAACAGGGCGGATCCGGACGGGAGCTGACGGAACATCAGGAGGGGGTGGCCGCGGCCGCCCCCTCCTTCGTGCACGACCACCACGAATCGACGGCCACTACGACGGGGCGGTACCGGAAATGACGGAGCTCGTGGTCACGCTCGACCTCGACGGGGTCACGGACAAGGCCGGCCTGATGGACCGCTGCGCCCGCGATCTGCGGCTGCCCGACTGGTTCGGGCGCAACTGGGACGCGCTGGCCGACTCCCTCTCGGACCGCACGGTGTGGCCGGAAAGCGCCGCCGAGCAGGGGATGCGGATCGTCGTACGGAACTGGCGGCCGTACGCGAAGGCGCGGCCCGGCGAGTGGGAGACCGCTCAGGAGGTGTTCGCCGAGGCGGTGGACCGCACGTCGGCGCTCTCCGTGCTGCTCGCCCTTGGAGGATCCTCCTAGGAGGTCTCTGACCTGCTCGTATGAAGCAACCGTGCCTCGCATTCCGGTCAGCATGGGACAATGAAGTACGTGCTCTTCCCCCTGGCTGACCTGTCCGGGGGCCACCTCTGATCGACTGGGATGTGCAGCACGTGCGTTTCCTCAATGACATCCAGCCCCCGTACGACCTGACCTACGACGACGTCTTCATGGTCCCGAGCCGCAGCGCGGTCGGCTCGCGGCAGGGGGTGGACCTCAGCTCCCCGGACGGCACGGGCACCACGATCCCGCTGGTCGTCGCCAACATGACCGCCATCGCCGGCCGCCGTATGGCCGAGACGATGGCCCGGCGCGGCGGCCTGGTCGTCATCCCGCAGGACATCCCGATCGAGGTCGTCACCGAGGTCGTCTCCTGGGTGAAGGGCCGCCATCACGTCCTCGACACCCCGATCGTGCTGGCCCCGCACCAGACCGTCGCCGACGCGCTGGCCCTGCTGCCCAAGCGGGCCCACAACGCCGGTGTGGTCGTCGACGAGAACCAGCGCCCGATCGGCGTGGTCACCGACGAGGACCTCTCCGGCGTGGACCGCTTCACGCAGCTCGAAGTGGTCATGTCCCGCGACCTGCTCCTCCTGGACGCCGGAATCGACCCGCGTGAGGCCTTCAACACGCTCGACGGCCACAACCGGCGCTACGCCCCGGCCGTGGACTCCGAGGGCCGTCTCGCGGGCATCCTGACCCGTAAGGGCGCCCTGCGCGCCACGCTGTACACGCCCGCCGTCGACGCCGACGGCAAGCTGCGGATAGCGGCCGCCGTCGGAATCAACGGCGACGTGGCGGGCAAGGCCAAGCAACTGCTCGACGCGGGCGTCGACACCCTTGTCATCGACACGGCGCACGGCCACCAGGAGTCGATGATCGCCGCGATCCGGACCGTGCGGGCGCTCGACCCGCGGGTGCCGATCGTCGCGGGCAACATCGTCGCCGCGGAGGGTGTGCGGGATCTGATCGAGGCCGGCGCCGACATCATCAAGGTCGGTGTCGGGCCGGGCGCGATGTGCACCACCCGCATGATGACCGGCGTCGGCCGGCCGCAGTTCTCCGCGGTGCTGGAGTGCGCGGCCGAGGCGAGGAAGTACGGCAAGCACGTGTGGGCCGACGGCGGTGTCCGGCACCCGCGTGACGTCGCCATGGCGCTCGCCGCCGGCGCGTCCAACGTGATGATCGGGTCCTGGTTCGCGGGGACGTACGAGTCGCCGGGCGACCTGCAGCAGGACGCCAACGGGCGGCTGTACAAGGAGTCCTTCGGCATGGCCTCCGCGCGTGCAGTGCGCAACCGTACGTCCGAGGAGTCGTCCTACGACCGTGCCCGCAAGGCGCTGTTCGAGGAGGGCATCTCCACCTCCCGCATGTTCCTCGACCCGGCCCGGCCCGGCGTCGAGGACCTGATCGACTCGATCATCGCGGGCGTGCGGTCGTCCTGCACCTACGCGGGCGCCGGCTCCCTGGAGGAGTTCACGGAGAAGGCCGTCGTCGGCATCCAGAGCGCGGCCGGCTACGCCGAGGGCAAGCCGCTGCACGCCAGCTGGAGCTGACGCTCGGTCAACGCCGGTTCGCCCCCACTGGCCCGGGAACTGCTGTGGGTGGCCGGTGGCTCGTCGCGCAGTTCCCCGCGCCCCTGAAAGGGCGTTGGCCGCACGCACCTGAAGGGGCGCGGGGCACTGCGCGACAAGCCCCGCGCACCCGCACCCTGCAATGGTCGAAAGCCCCCCTGCAACGAACACCCACCCAGTCGCCAGACACGCAATGATCATGCGGTCATGCGCAAGGTTGCTGCATTTCAACAGCAACGTCACTCGCCCTAGGCTGTCGCCTCGAACGTGGCGTGGCAGGGACCCCGCTCGGTGGGTCCCTGTTGCCGTGGGTGCCGCTGGTCCCTGTCGCCCTGAACGGCAGCGATAAGGAGCCAGCGCGTGCTCGACCAAGGCGCACCCCCGCAATCCCCAGGCCAGACGGCCGCCTCCGCGTCCCCCGGCGTCGGCGCGCGCCTGATGCGTCGCAAGCCCGTGGAACACCTGGTCGCAGAGGGCGGCCAGGGCGACGGAGGGTCCCTGCGGCGCACCCTCGGCCTCTGGCAGCTCACCATGATCAGCATCGGTGCCACCCTCGGCACCGGCATCTTCGTCGTCCTCGGCGACGCCGTCCCGGAGGCCGGTCCCGCGGTCACCCTGGCCTTCGTGATCGCCGGCCTCACGGCGCTGTTCTCGGCCCTGTCCTACGCCGAGCTGGCGGGCAGCATCCCGGTCGCGGGCTCCTCCTACTCGTATGCGTACGCAACGATGGGTGAGCTGGTCGCCTGGGTCTGCGGCTGGTGTCTGGTGCTGGAATACGGCGTCTCGGTGGCCGCCGTCGCCGTCGGCTGGGGCGAGTACCTCAACGAGCTGCTCGACGGGACGATAGGCGTCACCGTCCCGTCCGTGCTGTCCTCCGCGCCCGGCGAGGGCGGGATCATCAACCTGCCCGCGCTGATCGTCGTGATGCTGGCGATGGTGTTCCTTCTCGGTGGCGTCCGCGAGTCCGCCCGCGCCAACACGATCATGGTCGCCGTCAAGATCGTCGCACTGGTGTTGTTCTGCGCGGTCGGCTTCATGGGCTTCAAGTCCGGCAACTACGAGGACTTCATGCCGCTCGGCATGGCCGGCGTGAGCGCCGCGGGTGCCACCCTCTTCTTCTCCTACATCGGCTTCGACGCCGCTTCCACCGCCGGTGAGGAGGCCAAGGACCCCAAGAAGGACCTGCCGCGGGCGATCATGCTGTCGCTGATCATCGTGACCGCGCTGTACGTCCTCGTCGCGGGTGTCGCCGTCGGCGCCTGGAACTGGACCAAGTTCGAGGGCTCCGAGGCATCCCTCGCCGCGATCATGAACGACGTCAGCGGCCAGTCCTACTGGGGCACGCTGCTCGCCCTCGGTGCCGTCATCTCCATCGCGAGCGTGGTCCTGACCGTGCTCTACGGCCAGACCCGCATCCTCTTCGCCATGTCCCGTGACGGCCTGGTGCCCAAGGCGCTGGGCAAGGTCCACGCGAAGACCGGCGCGCCGCGCCTCAACACCGTCATCGTGTCCGTGTTCTGCGGCGCCCTCGCGGCCCTCATCCCGCTGGGCAAGCTCGTCGACGCCACCAGCATCGGCACGCTGTTCGCCTTCGCGCTGGTCAACATCGCGGTGATCGTGCTGCGCGTGAAGCGGCCGGAGCTCGAGCGCACGTTCAGGGTGCCGTTCGGGCCGGTGCTGCCGGTGCTGGGCTTCCTGTTCTGCGCGTACAACATGTTCAGCCTCGACACCGTCACCTGGGTGGTCTTCGGGTGCTGGATGGCCGCCGGTCTCGTGTTCTACTTCCTGTACGGCTATCGCCGTTCCCGTCTTGCCGCATCAGAAGTGAAGTGAACCACCCGCAGTGCTGAACGATCTCGACGAACGCATCGTGCACGCCCTCGCCGAGGACGCCCGCCGCTCCTACGCGGACATCGGGCAACTCGTCGGCCTGTCCGCGCCCGCCGTGAAACGGCGCGTGGACCGGCTGCGTGCCACCGGAGCCATCACCGGGTTCACCGTGCGGGTGGACCCGTCGGCCCTCGGCTGGGAGACCGAAGGGTTCGTCGAGATCTACTGCCGGCACAACACCTCGCCGGAGACGATCCGGCGGGGGTTGGAGCGCTATCAGGAGGTCGTGGCCGCGTCCACCGTCACCGGTGAAGCGGATGCGGTCGTCCAGGTTTTCGCCTCTGACATGCGGCACTTCGAGCGGGTGCTCGAGCGGATCGCCGGGGAGCCGTTCGTGGAGCGGACCAAGTCCGTGCTGGTGCTGTCGCCGTTGTTGCGGCGGTTCTCGTCCGGGTCGCCGACATAGTTCTTCGCGTGCGGCCGGGTGGGTGCTTGTCGCGCGGTTCCCCGCACCCCTACGGGGCGCGTTTGCCGATCCTTCTCAGCATGTGCCGTACGACCAGTGCGTGGGCGCCCGTGCCGATGACGAGCCCTCGGTAGACGGTGCCCGCCCGGCCCGGGAATCTCGCCCGGGTCTCCGCCCGCAGGCGCGTGTGGCCCCGGGGCGTCTCGTTCAGATGGAAGATCAGAGCGTACGTCGAGAACGGGTGGCGACCGACGTATGCCAGCTCCTGGCCCGGGATCGACACCGCCACCTCGAACCCGCGTGAGCCGTCCATCAGGGCGGCCAGCTCTTTCCAGACGGCGTCGGTGTCCGCCTCGACGAGCGTCGCGTGCTCGTCGACGAACGGCAGGGCGGGGATCTCGGTGGCGTCCATGGGGGAAGTCTCGCCCGGCCGCCCTCGGCGGGGCCTCCTCCGGCGGGTGGAGTCGGGTAGCCGTTCGGGGGAGAGGTCAGTCGGCCGTCTTGCGCGCCAGGGCGTTGTTGTCGATCGAGTTGTGGACGCTGAAGCTCACCGCGTCCGAGCGGTAGCGGTCGTCCGACCACTCCACCGGGCGGCCCTCGCGGGTCGTCGTCACACGTCGAACCCGCAGCAGCGGGCTCGTGCGGCGGATGCCCAGCAACTCGGCGTCCTGGGCGCCCGCCGACACCGCGTCGATGACGTGCTCGCCGTAGGCGAAGACCAACCCCGTTTCCTCGTAGAGGCGTTGGGTGACCGACGCGCAGTCCGGCTCTATGGACTCGACGGCCGGCGAGATCCAGTCCGCGTAGACCGTGCGCTCCAGGAGCACCGGTTCGCCGTCCAGGCCGCGCACCCGCAGGACGTGCAACACCGGGGTGCCGGGAGACAGTTGGAGGCGTACCGCGTCCTCCTTCGTCGCCGGGCGGTACTCCTGGCAGACCACGTGGCCGGTCGCCTCCCGCCCCATCGCGTTCGCCCACTGGGCGAAGCTGCGCAGCTCCGCGAAGCTCTGGCTGCGGCGGCTGGCCAGGACCACCCGGCGAGCGCCCTGGCGCGAGCCGATGAGGCCCTCGGAGGTCAGCGCCGCGACGGCCTGCCGGACCGTGCCGCGCGAGACGCCGTACCGGGCCGCGAGGTCCGTCTCGGCGGGCAGCAGCGAGCCGACCGTGTACTCCTCGCGGTCGATCGCCCGACGCAGCTCGTCGGCGATCTCCTCGTGTCGCGCCGTCATGCTTCCCCTCTGAGTCCGTTGCTGTGCACAGCGTGACCAGCGTAATCGAGATCGTCCGGCACTCGGTTTCTGAGGTGAGTGTGCACGAATTCAGGGCAGAGGCTTTCGCCAGTGTTTACGAACGTGTCACCATCGGCGGGCCTACTGGGGCCAACTTGTTCAGACAAGTTTGAGATCTTTCCTGGGCAAGATCCTCCTGAACCCTCGCGCGTCCCCTGGAGAAACCGTGTCCACGTCCCTGTCGACCACAGCCCTGCCGAGAAATGCCGCCCTCGGCGGTGCCCTCGCCGTCGTCGCCGCGCTCGCCCTGAGCGCCTGTGGCGCCGCCCCCGACAACGCGTCCACCGCCGCCGACGGCAAGAGCGCCGCCACCGCCACCTCCGCCGCCGACCTCGGCGGGATGGACAAGCTGGTCGCGGCGGCCAAGAAGGAGGGCACGCTGCACGCCATGGCGCTGCCCCGCGACTGGGCCAACTACGGTGCCCTGATCGACGGCTTCCAGAAGAAGTACGGCATCAAGATCGAGGTCGAGAACCCCGACGGGTCCAGCCAGGACGAGATCAACGCCGTGACCTCGCGCAAGGGGCAGGACCGCGCCCCCGACGTGCTCGACCTCGGCAGCTCCTTCGCGATCAGCGCGGCCCAGCAGGGGCTGCTCGCGCCGTACAAGGTCGAGACCTTCGCCGACATCCCCGAGGGCCAGAAGGACGCGCAGGCCCGCTGGTACAACGACTACGGCGGCTACATCTCCATCGGCTGCGACGCGAAGCGGGTCAAGGAGTGCCCGAAGACCTTCGCCGACCTGCTGAAGCCGCAGTACAAGGGCCAGGTCGCCCTCAACGGCAACCCCACCAAGTCCGGCTCCGCCTTCGGCGGCGTGTACGCGGCGGCACTCGCGAGCGGCGGCTCCTTCGACGACATGCAGCCCGGCCTGGACTTCTTCGCCAAGCTGAAGAAGAACGGCAACTACACGCCCGTCGAGTCGACGCCGGCCACCGTCGAGAAGGGCGAGACGCCCATCAGCATCGACTGGGACTACCTCAACGCCGGCTACGCCGAGGAGTTCAGGTCCAAGGGCGTCGACTGGCAGGTGTCGGTGCCCAGCGACGGCAAGTTCTCGCAGTACTACTCCCAGGCCATCAACAAGGACGCCCCGCATCCCGCGGCCGCCCGCCTGTGGCAGGAGTACCTCTACAGCGCCGAGGGCCAGAACCTGTGGCTCAAGGGCTTCGCCCGTCCGGTGCTGATGACCGCCATGGACAAGGCCGGCACCCTCGACAAGACGGCCGCGGCCAAGCTGCCCGAGGTCTCCGGGACGCCCGCCTTCCCGACCGAGGACCAGCAGAACAAGGCCAAGACGGTTCTCGGCCAGGGCTGGGCGAAGGCCGTCTCCGGATGACGAACACCCTCACCCGGGTCGACACGGCGACCGCCGCTCCGCTGAAGCGGCGGCGCCGTGCCGTCGGCGGCGGGCTCGCCGTCCTCCCGCTCCTCGTCTTCACCGCGCTGGCCTTCGGGCTTCCCGCCCTGGCCATGCTGAACGGCGCCTTCACCGTCAAGGCCCCGGCCACCGGCGCGACCTCGTACACCGCCGACAACCTGACGAACTCGCTCCAGGGCGCCTACCTCACGGCCCTGCTCGGCAGCGTCAAGCTGTCCGCCGTCTCCGCCGCGCTCGGGGCCCTCGTCGGGCTGCCGCTCGCCCAGGCCGTGGTGACCTCCCGCTTCCGCGCGCTGCGCGAGGCCGTGCTCACCGCGTCCGGGGTGCTCGCGAACTTCGGCGGCGTCCCACTGGCCTTCGCCTTCGTGGCCACCCTCGGCAACGCCGGTGTCCTGACCCGGCACCTGGGCCTGACGGACAAGGGCTGGGACCTGTACAGCTTCTGGGGCCTGGTCCTGGTCTACCTGTACTTCCTGATCCCGCTGATGGTCCTCACCATCACCCCCGCCCTGGAGGGCCTGCGCTCCCAGTGGCGCGAGGCGGCGCAGAACAACGGCGCGACGACCGTGCAGTACTGGCGGCACGTGGCGCTGCCCGTCCTGCTGCCCACGCTCCTCGGCGGATTCGTCCTGCTCTTCGGCAGCGCCTTCGCCGCGTACGCCACGGCCGCCGCCATGGTGGGCAGCTCGATCCCGCTGGTCACCCTCCAGATCGCCGACGCGCTCTCCGGGAACGTCCTGGTCGGGCAGGAGAACGTGGCGCTCGCCCTCAGCCTCGACATGGTCCTGGTCGCCGGCTTGGTGATGGCCCTGTATCTGCCCCTGCAACGACGGAGCGCCCGATGGCTCGCCTGAACCTGTGGCGGTGGGGCGTGCTCGGCCTCGCCGGCCTGTACTTCCTGGTGCCGCTGGCCGCGTCGGTCGTCTTCACGGTCGACGTACCGGGGCAGGGCCTGACCTTCGACGCCTACACGCAGATCTTCTCCACCGAGGGCTTCGTCTCCAGCCTGCTGCTCTCGCTGGAACTGGCCCTCGCCACCATCGTCGTCGTCCTGCTGCTGATGGTGCCCGCCATGGTCGCCCTGCGGCTCGGCGCGCCCCGGCTGCGGCCCGTGGTCGAGGTGGTGTGCTCGCTGCCGCTGGTCGTGCCGCCGATCGCGTTCGTCGCCGGCATCGGGACGGTGCTGAAGTGGGGACCCGAGCACCTGTCGCGCACGCCGCTGTTCCAGACGTTCGTCGCGATCCAGAACCCGGACTTCCCCGTGGTGCTGGTGCTGGCCTACGTCGTGATGGCGCTGCCGTTCGTGTACCGGGCCCTGGACGCCGGACTGCGCGCCATCGACGTACCCACCCTCGTGGAGGCCGCCCGCAGCTGCGGTGCCGGCTGGCCGCAGGCGCTCATCCGGGCCGTGCTGCCCAACCTGCGCGGCGCCCTGCTCAACGCCTCCTTCCTCACCCTCGCCCTCGTGCTCGGCGAGTTCACGGTCGCGCAACTGCTGGGCTTTCAGCCCTTCGCCGTCTGGATCGTGAACGTCAGCGGCTCGCAGGCCCAGCTGTCGGTCGCCGTGTCCGTGCTGAGCCTGCTCGTGACCTGGGTGCTCCTTCTCGTGATGGCCGGCTTCGGCGGCCGTACCCGTTCCGACTCCCGGGGATGATCATGACCGTGCTCGAAAAGACAGCCGAAGCGCCGGCCGTGCAGGCCGCCACCGTCGAATTCCACGGCCTGCGCCGGGAGTTCGGGTCCACCGTCGCCCTGGACGGACTCGACCTGACCGTCCGACCCGGCGAACTCCTCGCCCTGCTCGGCCCGTCCGGCTGCGGCAAGACCACCGCCCTGCGCATGCTCGCCGGGTTCGAACACCCCGACTCCGGCCAGGTGCTGGTGGACGGCGAGGACGTCACCGCGATCCCCGCGCACCGCCGGGACGCCGGCATGGTCTTCCAGTCGTACAGCCTCTTCCCGCATCTGAGCGCCCTCGACAACGTGGCCTTCGGGCTGCGCATGCGCAAGGTGCGCACCGCCGAGCGGCGGGCCCGCGCCGCCGAGTTGCTGGAGCTGGTCGGTCTCGCCGACAAGGGCGAGCGCTACCCGCACCAGCTCTCCGGTGGCCAGCAGCAGCGCATCGCCCTGGCCCGGGCGCTCGCCCTGCGCCCGCGCGTCCTGCTCCTCGACGAACCGCTCTCCGCGCTGGACGCCAAGGTGCGCCTGACGCTGCGCGAGGAGATCCGGCGGCTCCAGCGGGAGCTCGGCATCACCACCCTGTTCGTCACCCACGACCAGGAGGAGGCCCTGTCCATGGCCGACCGGGTCGCGGTCATGCGCTCCGGCCGGCTCGAACAGTGCGCCGAGCCCGCCGAGTTGTACGGCCGGCCCGCCACCGCGTTCGTCGCCGAGTTCGTCGGCACCATGAGCCGGATCCCGGGCACGCTCGTGGACGGCGGTGTCCAGGTGCTGGGCCGGCGGCTGCCCGTCGACGGCGACGCACCCTCGGTGTCCGAGGTCGACGTACTGGTGCGGCCGGAGGCCGTGGCCGTGCGCGCCGACGACGCCTCCGAGGCGCGCGTGGTCGCCACCGCGTTCCTCGGGGCCACCACCCGGCTGACCGTACGGCTCGCCGACGGCACCGAGGTGAAGGCCGACCTGCCCGCCCACGAGACGGCCGCGCTCGGCGCGGGCGCCGCGGTGAGCGTGTCGCTGCCCGAGCGGCCCGTGCTGGTGGCCGAACGCAGCCGCTGATCCCCGTACGACCCACCCGCCCCCCACGCAAGAACACGGAAGAAAGAGACAACCGTGACTCGACTCCCCCTCCAGGCCGTCCTGTTCGACATGGACGGCACGCTCGTCGACACCGAGCGACTGTGGTGGGAGGCGGTGGAGCAGATCGCCGGTCGGGCCCTGACCGAGGCGGACGAGGCGGAGGTGCTCGGCCGGCCCGTCGAGCACACCGCCGACTGGCTGGCCGCGGCGACGGGCGCGCCGGCCGCCGACCTGGCCGACGCGCTGCACCGCGAGTTCGCCGACCGGGTCCGCGCCGGCATCGTCCCGCGCCCCGGCGCCCTCGACCTGCTCGACGCCCTCGCCCGCGACGGCGTCCCCACGGCCCTGGTCACCGCCTCGCCCCGGGCCGTCGCCGACACCGTCCTCGAAGCCCTCGGCGCGAGCCGCTTCGCGGTCTCCGTCACCGCCGACGACACCGACCGCACCAAGCCCGCCCCCGATCCCTACCTCGCCGCCTGCCGTGCGCTCGGCGTCGACCCGGCGGCCTGCGTCGCCGTCGAGGACACCCGCACCGGCGTCAGCTCCGCCGAGGCGGCCGGCTGCACGGTGCTCGCGGTGCCCTCGCTCGCCCCGATCGAGCCGGCCCCCGGCCGCACCGTCCTGCCCAGCCTGGAGGGCGTCACCACACAGCGGCTGCGCACCCTGCCGACCGCCGCCGCGCCCTCGCACGAACTGCGCGTCATGAGCTGGAACCTCTGGCACGGCGGCACCAGGGTCCACGACCATCTGGCCAAGCAGCTCAAGGTCATCGCCGAGACCGGCGTCGACGTGGTCGGCCTCCAGGAGACGAACGGCACCGCGGCCGAGGACCTCGCCGACGCCATGGGCTGGTACCACCACCGGGCCGGCGAGAACCTCGGCGTCATCAGCCGCCACCCGATCACGGCCTGCTTCGGTGACCCGGCCGTCGGCTTCTACGGCGCGGCCGGCGTCCGGGTCCGGGCGGGTGAGCGGGAGGTCGACATCTGGACGGCCCACCTCGACTACACGCCCTACGGCCCCTACGAGTCCGCCTTCGACGGGCTCCCGGCCGCCGAGCTGATCGCCCATGAGCGGGTGCGGCTCGCACAGATGCGGGACGCCCTGCGCCGGATCGAGGAGAGCGCCGCGCCCGGCGTCCCCGTCGTCCTCGTCGGCGACTTCAACAGCCCCTCCCACCTGGACCGCCCGGACGTCGAGTGGCCGGTGACGAAGGCGGCCGAGGAGGCGGGCCTGCGCGACTCCTACCGTGAGGCCCACCCGGACCCGGCCATCCACCCCGGCCACACCTGGTCGCCGATCCACACCCTGCACGAGGACGGCAGCGGCCGCCCGGAGCCGCAGGACCGGATCGACTTCGTGCTGCACCGCGGCCTGCGCGTGCTGCACTCCCAGACCTGCGTCAGCGGCACACCGCGCCCGTGGCCGGACGTGGAGCACAACGAGTGGCCCTCCGACCACGCCGCCGTGATCACCACGTTCTCCCTGCGCGAATGAGCCGCCGGCGCCTACCATCGGTGCCATGACCCGGCGACATTGATCCACCAGCCGTGCCTCCCGAGGGCCGCCTCGGACGCCGTACCCCCGGTGTCCGAAACGTCCCTGCGGGAAGGCCTCATGACACTCTCACCTGCGCGTGTGCCCGCCACCGGTGTCCGGCGGCTTACGACCACGCTGTACGGCTACTCGTTCCTCGACGACTTCGTCCTGTTCTACCCGGTGTACGCGCTGCTGTTCGCCGACACCGGCATGTCGCTCTGGCAGATCTCCTCCCTGTTCGCCCTGTGGTCGATCACCGGTGTGCTCCTCGAAGTGCCCTCCGGTGCCTGGGCCGACGCCGTGTCGCGGCGCCGGCTGCTGTGGATCGGCCCGCTGCTGACCGCCGCCGGCTTCGCGCTGTGGGTGGCGGTCCCGTCGTACTGGGCCTTCGCGGCCGGGTTCGTCCTGTGGGGTGCCGGCGGGGCGCTCGGCTCCGGCGCCCTGGAGGCGCTGGTCTACGACGAACTGGACCGGCTGGGCGCGGCCGACCGGTACGCCGGTGTCATGGGCCGGTCGCGGGCCGCGCGGCTGCTGGGCACCGTGTCCTCCATCGGCCTCGCCGGGCCCGTCCTCGCCCACGGAGGCCATGCGGCGGTCGGTGCCGCCAGCTTCGTCGCCTGTGTGCTGACCGCCGCAGTCGCGACCCGCTTCCCCGAGCACCGGGTGCGGCCCGGGAGAGGCGAGGACGGCTGGGCGAGGACTCTGCGGACCGGACTCGCCGAGGTCCGCGGTGACCGCACGGTGCGCGGCGCCCTGCTGCTGGTCCCGGCCGTCGCCGCGGTGTGGGGCGCGCTCGACGAGTACACCCCGCTGCTGGTCCGCGACATCGGCGTCGCCGAGGCGACCGTGCCCTACCTGATCATGCTGATCTGGGGTGGCGTCACCCTCGGCAGCCTGCTGACCGGACCGGCCGAACGTCTCGGCGCGACCGGGCTCGCCGTGCTGCTCGCGGGCAGTGCGCTGGCCCTGGCCGCCGGCGCCGCGGCCCGCTCCCTGGCCGGGATCGCGCTGGTGAGCCTCGCCTTCGCCGGGTTCCAGCTGGCCGAGGTGCTCGCCGACGTCCGGCTCCAGCACCGCATCGACGAGACCCGCCGGGCCACCCTCACCTCCGTGGCGAGCCTGGGCACCGAGCTCGCCACGGTCGTCATCTTCGGCGTGTACGCGCTGCTGGGAACGGACGCGGCACACAGCACCGTCTTCGCGGTGCTCGCGGTGCCCTACCTGGTGACAGCGTCGGCCCTCGCCAGAAGCCGGGCCGCCACGGCACGGCCGTGAAGTCGCCCGTCCCCTTCCCGACCTTCTCGAAGGGGGCGGAGCCCGCACACCTGGGCAGTTCCTTCGTCTCGACGGGGCTGCCCGTGGCGGCCCAGCTGTAGCCGAGCCGGTCACGGCGGCCGACGTCATGGACGGTGATGCCGACCCGCCTGCCCTCGGCGCCCGGCAGGTCGGAGTCGGTGATCACACCGGAGACGACGGCCACCTTGCCGCCGGTCACCAGGCAGTCGACCTTCGCCTTCGCCCGGGTGCCCGCGCCGTCCAGGTAATGGCTGAACTCGAAGGTGCCGGTCGCCTTCATCGGGTCGGCGCTGTCCTTCGCCGCAGGATGAGCGTCGAAGGAGAACGTGATGTCGTCCCCGGCGGAGCGGTGCAGCTTGGCGGTGCCGGTGAGTGCGGCGGCCTCCCGCTGCCGTGGCGATGCGTCCGACGCGGTGGCGACGGAGGCGGCCGTGGCGCCGAGCAGCAGCGCGAGCCGAGCACGACGATCTTCGTACGGCGGTTCATCGCGGCCCTTTCCCCAGGTCAAGCGGTCGGTTCCCGCTCTCCCGGCGCCGCGCCCGCGGCACATAGCGCCGGGGACGGGACCCCGTCCCCGCCGCTCGGCGGGGACCCTGGCGAGCCCAGCGCCCCGGGGACGAGCGGAACTGCGCCCGAGGTCGCGCAACGAATCTCCGCCGGCCCCCGGGCGCACGCAACAAACCGCTCACCGGCGCGCAACGGCTCCTTCTTGTCCGGCCTGGTCAGCCGCCCGTACCTTCTACATGGCCCCCACAATCACCCTTTCGCCCCGGTGAGGACACGCATGCGCACCGCCCTGCTCCAGAGCTCCGGCCGCCCCGGCTCGACCGTCGAGAACCTCAAGGTCCTCGACGACGCCGCGGACCGTGCCGCCGCCGCGGGCGCCGGGTTGCTGGTCGCGCCGGAGATGTTCCTCACCGGGTACGCGATCGGCGACGACATCGCCCGTCTCGCCGAGCCCGCCGACGGCGACTGCGCGGACGCGGTCGCCGAGATCGCCGGCCGGCACGGCCTGGCCGTCGTCTACGGCTACCCGGAGCGCGAGGGCGACGTCGTCTTCAACTCCGCCCAGCTGATCTCCGCCGACGGCACCCGACTGGCGAACTACCGCAAGACCCACCTCTTCGGCTGCTTCGAGCGCGACCACTTCACGTCGGGCGAGCAGCAGATCGTCCAGGCCGAACTGCACGGCGTCCGGGTCGGCATCCTGATCTGCTACGACGTCGAGTTCCCGGAGAACGTCCGGGCCCACGCCCTCGCCGGCACCGACCTGCTGCTCGTCCCGACGGCGCAGATGCACCCGTTCCAGTTCGTCGCCGAGTCGATGATCCCGGTGCGGGCCTTCGAGAACCAGATGTACGTCGCCTACGTCAACCGGGTCGGCCAGGAAGGGGAGTTCGAGTTCGTCGGCCTCTCCACGCTCGCCGGCCCCGACGGAGTCGCCCGCACCCGGGCGGGCCACGCCGAGGAACTCGTCCTCGCCGACGTCGACCCCGCCTTCGTCGCCGCCTCCCGCGAGGCGAACCCGTATCTGAAGGACCGCCGCCCCGGCCTCTACGGGTCGCTCGTCTGAAATCCCCCCGCTTCCCCTGACGCAGTCGCAAGGAGTCCGTACCCCATGACGTCCATGGTGCCCAACGCCGTCGAGCACACCGACGAGCAGCAGCAGCCGCCGATCACCATGTTCGGCCCGGACTTCCCTTACGCCTACGACGACTTCCTCGCCCACCCGGCGGGGCTCGGCCAGATACCGGCGACCGGGCACGGCACCGAGATCGCGGTCATCGGCGGCGGCCTGTCCGGCATCGTCGCCGCCTACGAGCTGATGAAGATGGGCCTCAGGCCCGTCGTGTACGAGGCCGACGAGATCGGCGGCCGGCTGCGCACCGTCGGCTTCGACGGCCCCAGCACCGAGGGCCTGACGGCCGAGATGGGCGCGATGCGCTTCCCGCCGTCCTCCACGGCGCTCCAGCACTACATCGACCTGGTCGGCCTGAAGACCAGCCCGTTCCCCAACCCTCTCGCCGAGGCGACGCCCTCCACCGTCGTCGACCTCAAGGGCGAGTCGCACTACGCCGAGACGATCGACGACCTGCCGCAGGTCTACCGCGACGTCGCCGAGGCCTGGAACAAGTGCCTCGAAGAGGGCGCCGACTTCTCCGACATGAACCGGGCCATGCGCGAGCGGGACGTGCCGCGCATCCGCGAGATCTGGGCGAAGCTCGTCGAGAAGCTCGACAACCAGACCTTCTACGGTTTCCTCTGCGACTCCGAGGCCTTCAAGTCCTTCCGGCACCGCGAGATCTTCGGCCAGGTCGGCTTCGGCACCGGCGGCTGGGACACCGACTTCCCGAACTCCATCCTGGAGATCCTGCGCGTCGTCTACACCGAGGCCGACGACCACCACCGCGGCATCGTCGGCGGCTCCCAGCAGCTGCCGGTGCGCCTGTGGGAGCGTGAGCCGGAGAAGATCGTCCACTGGGCCCACGGCACCTCGCTGGCGTCGCTGCACGAGAACGGCGCGCCCCGCCCGGCCGTGACCCGGCTGCACCGCGCCGCCGGCAACCGGATCACCGTGACCGACGCCGACGGCGACATCCGCACCTACCCGGCGGCGATCTTCACCGCCCAGTCGTGGATGCTGCTGTCGAAGATCGCCTGCGACGACTCGCTCTTCCCGATCGACCACTGGACGGCGATCGAGCGCACCCACTACATGGAGTCGAGCAAGCTCTTCGTGCCGGTCGACCGGCCGTTCTGGCTGGACAAGGCCGTCGACGACAGGGGAAATCCGACCGGCCGGGACGTCATGTCGATGACGCTGACCGACCGGATGACCCGCGGCACCTACCTCCTGGACGACGGCCCGGACAAGCCGGCCGTCATCTGCCTGTCGTACACCTGGTGCGACGACAGCCTGAAGTGGCTGCCGCTGTCCGCGAACGAGCGGATGGAGGTCATGCTGAAGTCGCTCGGCGAGATCTACCCGAAGGTCGACATCAGGAAGCACATCATCGGCAACCCGGTGACGGTCTCCTGGGAGAACGAGCCCTACTTCATGGGCGCGTTCAAGGCCAACCTGCCCGGCCACTACCGCTACCAGCGCCGCCTGTTCACGCACTTCATGCAGGACCGGCTGCCCGAGGACAAGCGGGGCATCTTCCTCGCCGGTGACGACATCTCCTGGACGGCCGGCTGGGCCGAGGGTGCCGTCCAGACCGCGCTGAACGCGGTCTGGGGCGTCATGCACCACCTCGGCGGGTCGACGGACGCGGTCAACCCGGGTCCGGGCGACGTCTTCGACGAGATCGCCCCGGTCGAGCTGCCCGAGGACTGACCCCGGCGGGCGGGGCCGTCACAGTCCGGCGGCCCGCACCGCCTCGTACACCTCGGCGGCGACGTCCTTGAGCTCCTGGGCGTCGCGCGCGAGGCCCTGGAGCTCGAAGAAGAACTCGTCGAGCCCGTCCACGGCGTGCGCGGCCAGGTCCGCCACGATCTGGTCGACGCTGCCCTGGAACGCGGCGCGGTCCGCGCCGTCGTAGGCCTTCGCGCTGTACCGGGCGTTGATCCGGACCACGGCCTGGATCGGCTCCGTGCGTCCGCGCTCGGCCGCGAGGTCCTGCAACTGCTGCCACTGCGAGGCGAGTTGCTCGGCGCCCATGGCGATCGGCATCCAGCCGTCGAGGCGGTCGACGAGCCGGGTCATCGCCTTCCTGCTGTTGGTGGGCACCAGGATCGGGATCGGCCGGGCGGGCTTGGGCGCCACCACGGCCGAGGCGACCTTGGAGTGCGGGCCGTCGTAGGACACGGGGTCCGGTCCCCATACGGCCCGGCACACCTCGATCATCTCGTCGAGGACCCTGCCGCGCTCCTCGAACGGCGCCACGCCCGCCGCCGCGTACTCGTCGAGCGACCAGCCGGTGCCGAAGCCCGCCACGACCCGGCCGCCGCTCGCCGCGTCCAGCGTGGCGAGCGCCTTGGCCAGCTGGAACGGGTTGTGCAGCGGTGCCACCAGGATGCTGGTGCCGAGCCGGGCCCGCTCGGTCGCCGACACCGCCAGGGTCAGCGTGACCAGCGGGTCCGGGACGCCGCGGTACATGTCGGGCCACGCGAGCCCCTCGATGCCGTACAGGCCCTGGGTCTGGGGCTCGGGGAACAGGGCCCGCTCGTAGACCCAGAAGCTCTCGAAGCCGATCCGCTCGGCGGTGCGCGCGACGTCCGGTACGTCACGGCCGATGTCGTACTGCTGTGCTTGAGGGAGGCTGAGCCCCAGCCGAAGGGCCATCCGTACGCTCCTTTGCGTCGGTCCGTCACAGATCGGTTCGGGTCCGTCACTGACGGTTCAATCGTCAACTTAACTCGGGTACCCGCGTGGGTCAGGTGTACCGCGCGGTGTGGCCGAGATCAGTCCGCCAGTGGCGTGAGCAGCATGCGTCCCGCGAACCCCACCGCCGCGTCGAGCCGCTCGGCGAACTCCTCGGCGAGCCCCGGGCACCCGCGCAGCGCCCACAGCGCCCGGGCCGACGACCAGGTGGCGTCCCGCGCGCGCTCCAGGCTCCAGGAGCCGAGCAGATGAGTGATCGGGTCGGCGATCTGGAGCAGATCGGGACCCGGCATCAGATCTTCGCGGATGCGCTCCTCCAGCGAGACGAGGAGGTCACCCACGCGGTCGAACTCGTCCTCCAGCTCGACGGGTTCGCAGCCGAGGCTACGACAGGCGTCCACCACCGCGAGCGCCAGATCGTGGCCGATGTGCGCATTGATGCCCGCGAGCGCGAACTGCAACGGCCGTACGCCCGGATGCCGCCGCATCTGGAACAGGGGCCGCCAGCACGCGGGCGGACGCCGCCCGTCCTCGGCCGACTCCACCGCCGCGAGATACCGCTCCGCGAACCGCACGTCCAGCGTGATCGCCGCCCGCGCGTCCGGGAACCGGCCGCCGTCGATGTGCCGGTCGACCTCCTGCGTGACGGCGAGGTAGACGCGGTTGAAGACGGCGACACCGTCGCGTTCGGGGAGCATCGCTGCAAGGGAGCGCATACGGGAGATGACCGCGTCCACGGCTGTGGTGGATTGTTCGCATTGCGCCATGGGTGCAATGTCCCAGCTTTAGGGTGGCCGCAGTGTCGGCGGGCCCGGCGCTTCCCCAGAACGGGGGACGCGCTCGCTGTGGGGGAGGGGGAGCAGGACCGTGCCAGGCTCACGCGCCCGGCGACTGGCCGCACGCCGGGCCGAGCGCCGCAGGGCCGCCCGGCGGGGCGTCATGGCGGTGGCGGCCTCGGTCGTGGTCGCTGTGGGCGCGGTCACCGGAATGGTCTCCGCCCTCGACGACCGCGGGGGCTCCGACGAGGCCGGGCCGCCCCGGGTGACGCGCTCGCCGAGTCTGGACTCCCTGCCGCTCCTGCCGTCGGCCTCCCCGCCGGCCACGAAGTCACCGCCGCCGACATCCGCCTCGCCCACCAGGACGCGAGAGAGGTCCACCCCGGCCCCCTCGCCCGCGCGGACCGAGAACAAGCAGAGCACGGCCGTGGTCTCCGCCCGCCTGTACCGCCACCCGGACTCCCAGGTCCTGGAGTGGGTCCGCGACAACCCCGCCGACCCGCGCCACGCCGTGATCGAGTCCCGGATCGCCGCCCAGCCGGCCGCGGTGTGGTTCGCCGACTACACGCCCGACACCATCACCGCCCGGGTCCGCGCGGTCACTTCGGGCGGGTCGGCGCTCGGTCGTGTCCCGGTGGTCGTGCCGTACGCGATACCGGACCGCGACTGCGGCGGGTACTCCGAGGGCGGGGCGCCCGGCCTGGACGCCTACGACGCCTGGATCGACCGGTTCGCCGCCGGGCTCGGCTCCGGCGACGTCATCGTCGTCCTGGAGCCCGACTCCGTCGCCCAGGCCGACTGCCTCTCCGAGGGCGCCCGCGCCGACCGCTTCGCCTCCCTGGCCCGCGCGGGCCGCGTCATGAAGGCCGCCAACCCCAGGGCCCGCGTCTACTACGACGCCGGGCACTCCGGCTGGAACGCGCCCGCCAGGCAGGCGGACTGGCTGCGGCAGGCCGGCGCCGCCTCGACCGCGTCCTCCGACGGCGTCTTCAGCAACGTCTCCAATTTCCGCACCACGTCCGCCGAGATCGCCTACGACCGGCAGGTCCTGGACGCCCTGGGCGGTCCCGCGAGCCTCGGCGCCGTCATCGACACCAGCCGCAACGGCGCCGGCGCCCCGGCGGACGGCGAGTGGTGCGACCCGTCGGGGCGCAAGCTGGGCCGGGCGCCGACCCTCGCGACGGGCGAGTCCCGGATCGACGCCTACCTTTGGGTGAAGCTCCCGGGGGAGTCGGACGGGTGCAAGGGCAGGCCGGGCACGTTCACCGCGTCGTACGCCTACGAGCTGGCGCGCTGAGTGCCCTCGCCGGTGCCGCTCTCCTCGTCGTAGGACGACGTCCCCTCGTCCAGGAGCGGCTCCTGCGTCTTGAGGTGGGCCGGGGCGAACGCGCGCAGCGTGTGGTAGCCGGTGATGACCACCAGCGTGCCCAGCGCGATGCCGCTCAGCTCGAAGGTGTCGGTGAACTCCATGGTGACGTTGCCGACGCCGATGATGACGCCCGCGGCGGCCGGCACCAGGTTCAGCGGATTGCGCAGGTCCACCTCGGCGTTGATCCAGATCTGCGCGCCGAGCAGACCGATCATGCCGTACAGCACCGCGCCGACGACCAGGACCGCGCCGGTCACGACCGCGCCGGAGCCGCCGTCGGCCCGGATGACCGCCGCGACGCCGACGAAGGAGAGCGAGCAGCCGAGGTGGCTGGGCACCCGGCCGCGCGTGGCCAGCAGGAAGATCACCGTCGCGACGCCCGACATCATGATCGCCAAGTTGGGATCGAGCCCCATCAGGACCGGCGGCACGAACGACGCGCCGAACATCGCCACCACGTGCCGGGCACCGAGCCCGACCGTGCGGGGCCAGGACAGCCGTTCGTCGGGCCGGACGACCGCTCCGGGCTCCGGGGTGTGTCCGTCGCCGTGCAGTTTCCAGCGGACGCCGAGATCCATGGTGCGGTTTCGCTTGCGTCGTGCGGGTGGGCCCGGACCATTGTCAGGGACACCGGAGGCGGCCCCCGACCCGGGCCCATCAGGGATGCTGAGCGTCCGCTTAGGATGGTGGGCGTCAACTCGTACGTACCGGGAGTCCCGCACGTGACCGCCGAAGCCCCGACAGCGCCCGCCCTCTCCTACGGCCGGCTCATCCCCGTCACCGTCCACTTCGACGACCTGGACGCGCTCGGGCTGCTGCACAACGCCCGCTACCCGCTGATGGTCGAGCGGGCCTGGACCGAGCTGTGGCGGGAGCACGGCTTCCGCTTCGAGGGCGACTGGGTGGCGGCCGGCGACGCCTGCAACGCGGTCAGGGAACTGCGCATCGGCTACGAGGCACCGGTCACCAAGCCCGGCGTCTACGCCGTCCACCTCTGGCTGGAGCGGCTCGGCAACACCGGGCTGACGTACGGCTTCCGGTTCTGCTCGGCCGACGGCTCGGTGACCTATGCCCACGGCACCCGGGTCCTGGTCCGGCTGGACGCCGGAACGCTGCGCCCGGCGCCGTGGAGCGAGGGATTCAGGGCCGCGGGTCGGGAACTGCTGCGTCCGGCCGGCTGACCTTCGGGCGCTCACGGTCACCCGCGCGCAGGACGCGCGCGAACACCACGAGCCCGAAGGACAGCACCGTGACCAGGCAGAACGACACCATCAGACTGGTGGCCTGGGCGATACCGCCGATCGCGCTCGGGGCGATGAGCCCCGAGGTGTAGGTGATCGTCGCGACGCCGGCGATGGCCAGCGAGGGGTTGGGGCCGCTGCGGCCCGCCGCCGCGAAGCACAGCGGCACGACCACCGCGATGCCGAGCCCCAGCAGCGCGAACCCGGCCATCGCCAGGACCGGCTGGTCCGACACGACGATGAGCAGTCCGCCGAGCGTGGCGAGGACGCCGCTGAACCGGACCGTGCGCACGGAGCCGTAGCGGTCCACCACCTTGTCGCCGACGAGGCGGGCGATCGCCATGGTGAGCGTGAAGCCGGTCGTGCAGGCCGCCGCGAGCCCCGCCGAGGTGTCCAGTTGGTCCCGCAGATAGACCGCCGACCAGTCCAGGCTCGCGCCCTCCGCGAACACCGCGCAGAACCCGACCGCGCCGATGAGCAACGCCGACTTGGGCGGCAGCGCGAAGCGGGGCGGCGGCTCCTCGTCCTCGGCGGGCTGCAGGTCGAGCACCCACTGGCAGGCCGCCACGCCGAGAAGCGTGAGCGTCACCGCCGCGAGCGCGTGGTGCAGCCGGGCGTCGGAGCCGAGGTGCGCCGCGAGCGTGCCGGCCGCCGAGCCGATCAGGGCGCCCGCGCTCCACATGCCGTGCAGGCCCGACATGATCGACCGGCCGAGCCGGGTCTCGACCTCGACGCCGAGCGCGTTCATCGCCACGTCCGCCATGCCCGCCGTGGCGCCGTAGACGAAAAGCGCCAGACACAGGGTCAGCAAATTGGGGGCGAGCGAGGGCAGGACGAGCGCCAGCGTCCACAGGGCGATCAGCCCGCGCAGGGCGTTCCGGGCGCCGAAGCGGTGCGAGATGCTCCCCGCCAGCGGCATCGCGACGGAAGCGCCGAGCGCGGGGAAGGCGAGCGCGATGCCCAACTGGCCGGCGCCGACGCCGGCATGGTCCTGGATCCACGGCACGCGCGTCGCGAACGAGCCGGTGACGGCGCCGTGCACGGCGAAGACGGCGGCCACGGCGTACCGGGCGCGCCTCACTTCGCGCAGGTCGTAGACCATCCCACCCATTGTGCGACCCCTCCCGGTCTTCGTTTCGTGCTGAGCCCGGCGTAAACTATCAGGAACCCTGCCTGATAGATAGAGTGTTTTCGCGGCCCACCCGCTGCCGTGCCCCGCACGTCCCGGCCGATCTGGAAGGATCCCGGCATGCCCGCATCCCCGAGCACCGCCCGGGCCATCAACGACCGGCTCGCCCTCCGACTGCTCCAGCAGCAGGGCTCGTTGACGGCAGGACAGCTCAAGCAGCTGACCGGACTGTCCCGGCCGACCGTGGCCGACCTCGTCGAGCGCCTCACCGGCGCCGGCCTGATAGCGGTCGTCGGCGAGGCCGGCGAGCAGCGCCGCGGCCCGAACGCCAAGCTGTACGGCATCGTCGCCGACCGCGCCCACCTCACGGCCCTGGACGTCCGTACCGAAAGCGTCTCGGTGATCGTGTCCGACCTGGTCGGGACCGTGCTCGCCGAGGCGTCGGCACCGATCGGCGACGACACCGGGACCGGGCCCGCGGTGGAGCAGGCGGTGGCGCTGGTGGAGCGGGTCGTGAAGGAGGCCGGGGCGGACCGGCTCCATACGGTGGGGATAGGCGCCCCGGGCCTGATCGACCCGGCGAGCGGCGAACTGCGCGACTCCACCGGCCTGCCCGAATGGCACCGCAGTCTGGTCGCCGCCCTCCAGGAACGGCTGCCCGAGGCCCGTGTCATCGTCGAGAACGAGACCAACCTCGCCGCCCTCGCCGAACAGCGCGACGGAGTCGCCGCCGACCGGGACACCTTCGTCCTGCTGTGGCTCGGCCACGGCACCGGCGCGGCCGTGGTCCTCGACGGCGCGCTGCGCCGCGGCGCCTCCGGCGGCACCGGCGAGATCGGCTTCCTGCCGGTGCCCGGGACGACCGGGCTGCCGTCGGCGGTGGACTGTGAGGGCGGGTTCCACTCGCTCGCGGGATCGGCGGCGATCGTGGAACTGGCGAGATCGTTCGGCCTGCTGGTCGAGGACGCGTCCGCGCCCGAGCCGCTGGCCGCGGGGGTGGTGGGGAAGGCCGTCGCACTGGTGGCCGGGAACTCGGAGGCGGGCGTGGGCACGGTGGCCGCGGCCGGTCGGCCGGAGCACGAGGCGCGGGCCGCCGCCTCCGCCGACCGCTTCCTCGACACCCTCGCCGACCAGCTGGCCGTCGGTGCCGCATCCGTCGTCGCCATCCTCGACCCCGGCTGTGTGGTCCTCGGCGGGGAGGTCGGGCAGGCCGGGGGAGGGGTGCTCGCCGCGCGGGTGCAGGAGCGGGTCCGGCGGATGTCGCCGCTCGCGACCGTCGTACGGCCCAGCGGCCTGGGCGGCGCCGCCGTCCTGCGCGGCGCACTGCTCACCGCCCGCGACGCCGCGCAGGACGAACTGTTCGCACCGCGGGACCGCTGACGGTTCCGAGGGATCTGGGCCGGCCAGTGGTTGAGGCATCGGGGGTGGTCAGCGTGGTGGTGAGCGTCGGGGTGGTCGGGGTGGGGTGAGCGCCGGGGTGGTCGGGGGTCCGGGCCGGCCAGTGGTTGAAGCATCGGGGGTGGTCAGCGGTTGAGGGATCCGGGGCGGTCGGGGTGGTGGTGAGCGTCGGGCCAGCCGGTGGGTGAGGGATCCGGGCCGGGCGGTGGTTGAGGGATCCGGGGAGGTCGGCGTGGTGGTGGGCGCCGGGCCGGTCGGCGTGGTCGAGGGAGCCGGGCCAGTCGGCAGTTGACGGATCCGGGCCGGTCGGCGCCGTTGGGCCAGGCGGGCCGGGTGGCGGTCCCGGCGTGTCCCCGGGGGGCCGCTCAGACGCCCCGCCCACCCCCGACCCGCCGCCCCAGATACTCCTCGAACGTCCCCTTGCCCACCGCGTGCTCCGGTGCCAGGAGACCGCCCGAGCGCATGCCCCGGTACGCCTTCCCCCACAGCGGCACCTTGACGACGAGCCGCCTGCGGCCCGTGGCCCGGAGGTACGCGCGGGCCAGCGAGTCGAAGGTCCGCACCTCGGGTCCGCCCAGGTCCGCGACCCGCCCGGCGGGAGCCGCCAGGGCCAGCCCGGCCAGCCGGTCCGCGACCTCCGCGACCTCGACGGGCTGGTCCTTCACGCCGGCCGGGACCAGCATCACCGGCACCTTGGCCAGGGCCGCGAGCACCCGCAGCACCAGGTCGTGGAACTGGGTCGCGCGCAGCACGGTCCAGCCCAGCCCCGATGCCTCGACCATCCGCTCCACGGCGAGCTTGGACTTGTAGTAGCCGAGCGGCACCAGGTCCACGCCGACGATCGAGATGTAGACCAGATGCCGTACCCCGGCCCTCTTCGCGGCCTCGATCAGCCGAGCCGCCGCCTCCTGGTCGCCGCCGCCCTGCGAGCTCGCGCAGTGGACGACCGTGTCCACGCCCGCCATCGCGGTGTCCAGGCCGGGACCGCCCTTGCGCAGGTCGACGGCGTAGGGCTGGGCGCGCCGACTGAGCACCCGCACCTCGTGCCCGTCCCCGCGCAGCCGCTCGGTGACGAGCCGGCCGAGCGTTCCGGTGCCGCCGGTCACCAGGATCGTGGTCATGCCGTTCAGTCCCTTCGGAGGCCGGGCGCTCCCGGGCGAAGCGCCCCTCGCCGACCGGGACCGGGTAGCCCATGCGAAATGTGACAGCCGGGGCACCAAGCCCTGCGGGCCGCTACGCCCGCGAGAGCTGTCGGCCCGCGAACTGGAGCTTGTCCGGGTTGACCACGGCCCGTGCGTGTGCGATCAGCCCGTCCCGCACTTCGAACCCCACCACAGTCATCAGCGTCTCGCCCGCCCAGACAGCCACCGCGGACGAACCGTTGACCTCGGCGAGCGTGAAGTCCGCACCGGCCAGGAACGTCCGCGACGCACCCGCGAGGAAGCGGGCCACCTTCTCCCGGCCCTCGATCGGCCGCCGCGCCGCCGAGACCTTGCCGCCGCCGTCGCTCGACCAGACGACGTCGGCCGCCAGCAGCTTCTCCAGCCCGCTCAGGTCACCGTCGCGGGCCGCCGTGAGGAACGAGCTGACCAGTTCCTCCCGCCGCTGGGGAGTCGACTCGAACCGCGAGCGGTCCTCACCGACCCGCCGCACCGCGCGCCGGTAGAGCTGCCGGCAGTTCGCCTCGGTCAGATCCAGCGCCTCGGCGATCTCCCGATGGCCGTAGGCGAACGCCTCCCGCAGCACGTACACGGCCCGCTCGGTCGGGGTCAGCCGCTCCAGCAGCACCAGCATCGCCAGCGACACGGCATCGCGCTGCTCGGCGGACTCCAGCGGTCCGAGCGTGCCGTCCGAGGTGACCACCGGCTCCGGCAGCCAGGGGCCGACGTACCGCTCGCGCCGGGCCCTTGCCGAGGTCAGCCGGTTGAGGCAGAGGTTGGTGACGACCTTCGCGAGCCAGGCCGGCGGATGCTCGATCGAGTCCCGGTCGGCGCCGCTGAAGCGCAGATAGGCGTCCTGGACGGTGTCCTCGGCCTCCTCCGCCGAGCCGAGCATGCGATACGCCAGCCCGAACAGGCGCGGGCGGTGTGACTCGAACTCTTCGGCGGTCGCGCTCGTCATGCCCTCACCCTGTCAGAGGCGCCGCGGGCGGCAGTTGGGAGACCCGGCGGCGGGCAAGGGCCGTCGACACCGCCGCCGGGCCGTCTGCGGGGCTCCACCGGAAGAGGGGTCCGAGTGGAAGAGGGATCCGAGGACGAGGAGGTTCCCGCACAGTAAAGAGGACTAGACCATAGCGTCAATAGGTATGGACCAATCTCAAGAGCATTTCCCCGCAGGGGAGTTGAGGTGCCGGCCGGGCGCTGTGAAAGTCCAGCGAAGACGCCTGTGAGCCACCCCACACCCTTTGCCCGTATGGACACCGATCAGGCGTGGCACACTGGCCGTGTACCAGAAGCAGCGCACTCCGGGGTCGGTGAAAGTCCGAACCGGCGGTTACAGTCCGCGACCCGGTCGCCTCCAGCGGCCGGTTGACCAGGTGAAATTCCTGGACCGACGGTTAAAGTCCGGATGGGAGGCAGTGCGCGGCGGGCGGGCATTCGTGCGCGCCGCCGTACCGGTTCGTCCATGGGGCGAACCCTGTCCGGCGTCGCCCCCGGTGTCCCTGCTCGTACATTCTGTCGTCATCGACAGCCCCGGAGTCCGTGCCCCCATGAGGCAGGAGGACCCGGGAAGTGTTCACCGGAATCGTCGAAGAGCTGGGCGAGATCACCGCCGTCGAGACCCTCGACGACGCCTGTCGCTTCCGACTGCGCGGCCCCGTCGTCACCGACGGCGCGAAGCACGGCGACTCCATCGCGGTCAACGGCGTGTGCCTGACGGTCGTCGACCACGAGGGCGACGAATTCACCGCCGACGTCATGGCCGAGACCCTCAACCGCTCCAGCCTGGGCGCCCTCGCCGTCGGCTCCCGCGTCAACCTGGAGCGCCCCACCGCCGTGGGCGCCCGTCTCGGCGGGCACATCGTGCAGGGCCACGTCGACGGCACCGCCGAGGTGCTGGAGCGCAAGCCCTCCGACAACTGGGAGATCGTGAAGATCTCGCTCCCCGCGGACCTCTCCCGCTACGTGGTCGAGAAGGGCTCCATCACCGTCGACGGCATCAGCCTCACCGTCGTCGACGCCGGACCCGACTACTTCACCGTGAGTCTCATCCCCACCACCCTCGCGCTGACCACGCTCGGCCTCAAGCAGCCCGGCGACCCGGTCAACCTCGAGGTCGACGTCATCGCCAAGTACGTCGAGCGGATGCTGGGCGAGAGGGCCTCCTCCGAAGGGGCGACGGCGAAGTGAACGCGCTGAACTCCGAGGCCTTCACCCTCTTCGGCCAGCACATCCTCTGGTCGGACATGATCGGCAACCTCTTCGGCCTCACCGCCCTCGCCCTCGGCTGGCGGCGCTCCATATGGACCTGGCCCGTGCAGTTCCTCGCCGGCCTGATCCTGTTCGGGGCGTTCCTCGGCCATCTGACCGGCAGTGCCGGCAAGCAGGCGGTCGTCATGGTCGTCGCCCTGTACGGCTGGTGGCAGTGGCAGCGCAGCAAGGGGCGGCCCGAAGACGGTGGCGACGGCCACATCAGCGTCCGGTTCGCCACCTGGCGCGAGCGCACGGCCATGGTCGCGGCGGCAGCCGCCGGCACCGTCGCCGTGGCGCTGCTCTTCAAGGCGTACCCGAGCCTGTCCTGGGACCCCTGGCCCGACGCCTACATCTTCGTCGGCACCATCGTCGCCATGTACGCCCAGGCACGCGGCATGGTCGAGTTCTGGTTCGCCTGGCTGCTCGTCGACCTGGTCGGCGTCCCCCTCAACTTCGCCAACGGCTACGCCTTCTCCGGCTTCGTCTACGTCATCTACGGCGCACTCGTCCTGTGGGGCATGCGCGACTGGTGGCTGCGCTCCCGCAACGACGCGCGGCCCGTCCTGGAAGGAGCGCCGGCATGACCGCCCGCCTGTCACCCGCCACCCTGAACGAGGCGCTTCGCGCCGACCCCTCGATCCCATCGACCCTGTACCGCACCGAGGACATCGAGGACCTGACCCTCGACCCGGTCGAGCGGGCCATCGCCGACATCGCGGCCGGCCGCCCGGTCGTGGTCGTCGACGACGAGGACCGGGAGAACGAGGGCGACCTCGTCATCGCCGCCGAGCACGCGACCCCCGAGATCGTCGCCTTCATGATGAGCGAGTGCCGCGGCCTGATCTGCGCCCCCATGGAGCCGGACGAGCTGGACCGGCTGGAGCTCCCGCAGATGGTCCAGGACAACACCGAGTCGATGAAGACCGCGTTCACGGTCTCCGTGGACGCCTCCGCCGCGCACGGCGTGACCACCGGCATCTCGGCCTCCGACCGCTCGACCACGCTCCAGCTCCTGGCGAGCGGCAGGGCACAGCCGTCGGACCTCGTCCGCCCCGGCCACGTCTTCCCGCTGCGCGCCCGCCCCGGCGGCGTCCTCGTGCGCAACGGCCACACCGAGGCCGCCGTCGACCTCGCCCGCCTCGCGGGCCTGCGTCCGGCCGGTGCCATCGTCGAGATCGCCGGCGAGGACGGCGAGATGCTGCGGCTGCCCGAGCTGATCCCGTTCGCCCGCAAGCACGGCCTGACGATCATCTCCATCGAGGACCTGATCACCTACCTGCGCGACGCCGAGCCCCGGCAGCAGGTGGAGCGGGTGGAGCAGGTGCCGGCCGAGCGCGAGTCGTTCCCGGCCGAGTCCACCGTCCGCCGCGAGGCGGAGGTCCATCTCCCCACCGCCCACGGCACCTTCACCGCCTACGGCTACCGCTCCACCGTCGACGGCGTCGAACACGTCGCCCTCGTCCACGGCGAGCTCGGCGACGGCGAGGACGTCGTGGTCCGCATCCACTCCGAGTGCCTGACCGGCGACGTCTTCCACTCCCTGCGCTGCGACTGCGGCCCCCAGCTGCAGGCGGCGCTGGAACGCATCCAGGACGAGGGCCGCGGAGTCGTCGTCTACCTGCGCGGACACGAGGGCCGGGGAATCGGTCTGATGTCCAAGCTGCGCGCCTACGAACTCCAGGAGCGCGGCCGCGACACCCTCGACGCCAACCTCGAACTCGGTCTGCCCGCGGACGCCCGCGACTACGGCGCCGGCGCGCGGATCCTGGCCGACCTGGGCGTGCACAGCGTGCGCCTGCTGACCAACAACCCCGACAAGTCCGACGCGCTGCGCGGCCACGGCATCGAGGTCACCGAGCGCGAGCCGATGCCCGTGCAGGCGGGCGAGCACAACCTGACGTACCTGCGCACCAAGCGGGACCGGATGGGCCACGACCTGCCCTGGCTGGACACGGTCCCCGTGGCCGCGGCCCCCCTGTCCACCTGCACCAACCAGTAACAGCACACCGAGGAGACTCAAGAACGTGAGCGGCAAGGGCGCACCGGAGCTGTCCGTACGCAATGTGGGCGACCTGCGGGTCGCGGTCATCGCGGCACAGTGGCACGAGAAGGTGATGGACGGACTGGTGGACGGCGCGCTGCGCGCCCTGCACGACCTGGGCATCGACGAGCCGACCCTCCTGCGGGTCCCCGGCAGCTGGGAGCTCCCGGTGGTCGCCAAGGTCCTCGCGGGCCGCGGCTACGACGCGATCGTCGCCCTCGGGGTCGTCATCCGCGGCGGCACCCCCCACTTCGAGTACGTGTGCCAGGGCGTGACCCAGGGCCTCACCCAGGTCTCCGTCGAGACCGGCGTCCCCGTCGGCTTCGGCGTGCTGACCTGCGACACCGAGGAGCAGGCCCTGGACCGGGCCGGCATCGAGGGCTCCAACGAGGACAAGGGGCACGAGGCGGTGACCGCGGCCGTGGCCACGGCGGCGACCCTGCGCTCAGTATCCGAACCCTGGCGCTGACGAAAGGCGTATGTGGCATAGGCTGAGCGTCACCATGTCCAAGAAGACGTTCGAGGAGCTCTTCACCGAGCTCCAGCACAAGGCCGCCCACGGCGATCCCGCCACCTCCCGTACCGCCGAACTCGTCGACAAGGGCGTCCACGCCATCGGCAAGAAGGTCGTCGAGGAGGCCGCCGAGGTCTGGATGGCCGCCGAGTACGAGGGCAAGGAAGCCGCCGCCGAGGAGATCTCGCAGCTGCTGTACCACGTCCAGGTGATGATGGTCGCCCGCGGCATCTCCCTGGACGACGTGTACGCCCACCTCTGAGCACCAGCAATTCAGCACACCGTAAGAGCGAACGAAGGAAGCCGACCTCATGCTGCGCATCGCCGTCCCCAACAAGGGTTCCCTGTCCGGCCCTGCGGCGGAGATGCTGCATGAGGCCGGCTACCAGCAGCGGCGCGAGTCCAAGGAACTGCGGATCGTCGACCCCGGCAACGACGTCGAGTTCTTCTACCTCCGCCCCCGCGACATCGCCATCTACGTCGCATCCGGCCAGCTCGACATCGGCATCACCGGCCGTGACCTGCTGATCGACTCCGACGCCTACGCCGAGGAGATCCTGCCGCTCGGCTTCGCGCGCTCCACCTTCCGCTTCGCCACCAAGCCCGGCACCGTCGGCGACGACCTGGCGGACCTCAAGGGCAAGACGGTCGCCACCTCCTACGAGGGCATCGTCGCCAAGCACCTCGCCGACCACGGCATCGACGCCTCCGTCGTCCACCTCGACGGCGCCGTCGAGACCGCGATCCAGCTCGGTGTCGCGCAGGTCATCGCGGACGTCGTGGAGACCGGAACCTCGCTGCGCAACGCAGGCCTCCAGGTCGTCGGCGAGCCGATCATGAAGTCCGAGGCCGTCGTCATCCGCCGCATCGGCGCGGACGCCGAGGAACCGAAGGTCCAGCAGTTCCTGCGCCGCCTCCAGGGTGTCCTGGTCGCCCGGACCTACGTGATGATGGACTACGACTGCCGCGTCGAGCAGCTGGAGAAGGCCGTCGCCCTCACCCCGGGCCTGGAGTCGCCGACCGTGTCCCCGCTGCACAACGAGGGCTGGGTGGCCGTCCGTGCGATGGTCCCGGCCAAGGAGGCCCAGCGCATCATGGACGACCTGTACGACATCGGCGCCCGGGCCATCCTGACCACGGCCATCCACGCCTGCCGCCTGTAGAGAACGCCGCCTGTAGAGAACACAGAGATGTCCGAACTGCCTGCTCTTCCCGTCACGTTCCGGCCGGGCCGCACCCGGGCCGTCCTGCTCACCGCGGGCGTCGCGATCTTCGTCGTCATCACGGCCGTCGCGCTGCTCCTGGAGAAGCTCGGCCCCGGTGAGCGCCTCAGCTTCGTCCTCACCGGCGCGCTCATGTTCGGCGTGCTGGCGATGCTGGCGCGTGTGAAGGTCGTCGCCGACGAGTCCGGTGTCACCGTGGTGAACATCGCCACCCGGCGCCGGCTGGACTGGGCCGAGATCCTCCAGGTGAACCTCCGTCCGGGTGACCCCTGGGTGTTCCTCAACCTCAGCGACGGAACCAGCCTGCCCGCGCTCGGCATCCAGCCGGGCATCGCCAAGCAGCACGCCATCGCCGACGCGCGCGCCCTGCGGGCGCTCGCCGAGGCGCATGCCATCAAGGAGCCCGGGGACCGTGAGGGCTGACTCGGCGGCGTTCACCCTGCCGTAAATCGCGATGTCTTGATTAATCTGTTGGCGGAGGCGTTTTCGTGACGCCTCCGCCGCTGATGTGCCCGACGGTCTTCAGAGGCCCCCTGCTACCCGAGGAGTGATTCCCTCCAGCGATGGACGGATCGTCCTGTAGTACCTGCGCCGCCCCCAGCCGACATACCGGGGCGGCCGCGTCATGAGCATCCCCCTGCTGCTTCTCGCAGCCGCGTTCCTCCTGATCCTCGCCAACGGCTTCTTCGTGGCCGCCGAGTTCGGCCTGGTCACGGTCGAGGCGACGGACGCCGAGAAGGCCGCCGCCGAGGGCGACCGCCGGGCCCACCGGGTCGTCGAGTCGCTCAAGGAACTGTCCTTCCAGCTCTCCGGCACCCAGCTCGGCATCACCATCACCTCCCTCGTCGTCGGCATGCTGGCCGAACCGGCACTCGCCCAGCTGCTGGGCGGTCCGTTCACCGCGATCGGCATCCCCGAGGGCGCGGTGTCCGGTGTGGCCGTCGTCGTCGGCATGCTGCTGGCCTCGGCCGTGCAGATGGTGATCGGCGAGCTCGTGCCCAAGAACTGGGCCGTGTCCCGGCCGATGCAGGTCGCACGCTTCGTCGCCGGCCCGCAGCACGTCTTCGCCCGCCTGTTCCGCCCGGTGATCGCCGGGCTGAACGCCGTCGCGAACCGTCTCGTGCGCGCGCTGGGCATCGAGCCCGCCGAGGAACTGGCCTCGGCCCGCACCCCCGGCGAACTCGTCTCGCTGGCCCGGCACTCCGCCCAGGCCGGCGCCCTGGAACAGGACACGGCGGACCTCTTCGTACGGACCCTGTCGCTCGGTGAGCTCACCGCGCAGCACGTCATGACCCCGCGCGTGAAGGTCAGCGCGCTCCAGTCGTCGGCGACCGCCGAGGACGTGGTCAACCTCACCCGCGCCACCGGTCTGTCCCGCTTCCCGGTCTACCGGGACAAGATCGACGAGATCGTCGGCATGGTCCATCTGAAGGACGCTCTCGCGATCCGTTCGAGTGAGCGGCTGCGCACCCCCGCCGGCCGTATCGCCCGCCCGGCGCTGCTCGTCCCCGAGACCCTGCCCGTCCAGCCGCTGCTGGCCCAGCTGCGCAGCGAGCAGCCCATCGCCGTCGTCGTCGACGAGTACGGCGGCACGGCCGGCGTGGTCACGCTGGAGGACATCGTCGAGGAGATCGTCGGCGAGGTCCGCGACGAGCACGACGACGTGCTCAACGAACCGCCCGAACTCGCCGCGGCCCCGGCGGAGGACGGCCGTCCCGCCTGGGACGCCGACGGCAGCTGCCGGGTCGACATCCTCCAGCGCATAGGCCTCGACGTGCCCGAGGGGCCGTACGAGACCGTCGCCGGGCTCGTCGCCGACCTGCTCGGACGCATCCCGGCCGTCGGCGACCGGGCGGAGCTGCCGGGCTGGCGGCTGTCGGTGCGCCGGGTCGGCCACTACCGCGCCGAGCGGGTGCGGCTGGTGCGGACCGGGTCCGTGGTGGAGGTCGCCCGATGAGCGTCCTCCAACTCGTCTTCGCCGGGCTGCTCGTGCTTGCCAACGGCTTCTTCGTCGGCGCCGAGTTCGCCCTGGTCTCGGTGCGTCGCAGCCAGATCGAACCACTGGGCACGGCACGCGCCCGCCAGGTCCTGTACGGCCTGGAGCGGCTGCCGCAGATGATGGCGGCGGCCCAGTTCGGCATCACCGTCTGCTCGCTGACGCTCGGCGCGGTCGCCGAGCCGACCGTGGCGCATCTGCTGGAGCCGGTGTTCGAGTGGGCCCGGCTGCCGGCCGGCATGATCCACCCGCTCACCTATGTCATCGCGCTCGCCGCGGTGGTCTTCTTCCACCTGGTCATCGGCGAGATGCTGCCGAAGAACCTGGCCATGGCGGCGCCCGAGAAGGTCGCACTGTGGCTCAGTCCCGGCCTGGTGTGGTTCGCCCGCTTCTGCAAGCCGATCACCGTCGCTCTCGGCGCGGTCGCGCAGGCCATCCTGCGGCTGTTCCGCGTCGAGCCCAAGGACGAGATCGAGGCGGTCTTCACCAGCGAGCAGCTCAACCGGCTCGTCGAGGACTCCGGCCAGGCGGGCCTGCTCGGCCCCGAGGAGCAGGAGCGTCTGGAGGACGCCCTGGAGCTGGGCTCCCGCCCGGTGACGGACGTCCTCCTCGGCCGCGAGTCCCTGGTGACCGTCAGCCCGGCGGTCACTCCGGGCCAGATCGTCGCGCTCACCGCCCGCACCGGGTACTCCCGCTTCCCGATCGCGGTGGAGAACGGTGCCTTCATGGGCTATCTGCACGTGAAGGACGTCCTGGACCTGGAGGAGTCGGAGCGTGCGGTGCCGCAGCAGGTGTGGCGCCCGATGACGACCCTGCGCTCGGAACTGCCGCTGGACGACGCCCTGACGGTGATGCGCCGCGCCGCGACGCACCTCGCCCAGGTCGCCGACGCCTCCGGCCGGGTCCTCGGCCTGGTCGCGCTGGAGGACGTACTGGAGCTCCTGGTGGGCGAGGTACGCGACCCCGCGCACCGCGAGCTGCCCGAGGTACGGGTGACGGGGCCGCGGGTGAGCAGCGGCGAGCCGGAAGAGGCACTGGCCGGCTGACCCGGACACGGGGCCGCGGGATCCGTCACATGGCCGACGGATCCTGCGGGCCCCGGCCCGACAGCACTTCGCCGTACGCCTGCATCAGATCCGGCAGCCGGAGCGTGGACAGCTCGTCCCGGGTCAGCGCCCCCGGATAGGTCGTCAGCCGCAGATCCCGGTACGCGCAGCTCTTCTCGTACAGCGTCCGCAGGAACCGCCCGTTGCCCAGCTCGTCGATCCAGCCCTGGTCGACCACGTGCCCGGCGATCGACCGCAGCTCCTCCAGCGCCTCCTCGTCCCACGCGTCGCCGTTCTCGGCGGCGAGGACCTCGCCGATCGAGGTCAGTTCGAGGGGACGGTAGGAGGGGAAGTCGACGCGGGTCGTGAAGCGGGAGGACAGACCGGGGTTCGCGGCCAGCAGCCGGTCCATGCCCTCGGGGTAGCCGGCGAGGATCACGACCAGGTGGTCCCGGTTGTCCTCCGCCCGCTTCAGCAGCACTTGGAGGGCCTCGTCGCCGTAGGCGTCGCCCTTGCCGTAGCCGGTGTTGGAGAGGGAGTAGGCCTCGTCCACGAAGAGGACCCCGCCGAGCGCGGAGTCGATGAGCTCATTGGCCTTCACGGCCGTCTGGCCCAGATACTCGCCGACCAGGTCGGCCCGCTGGGCCTCCACGAGGTGGTCGCCGCCGAGCAGTCCGAGTGCGTAGAAGACGCGGCCCAGGATGCGCGCGACCGTGGTCTTGCCGGTGCCCGAGGGGCCGGAGAAGACGAAGTGCCGTTTCGGCGGCTGCACCGGCAGCCCCTGCCCGGTGCGCAGCCGGGCCATGTTCAACTGGGCGGACAGCGCCTTGACCTGGCGCTTGACCGGCTCCAGCCCCACCATGCGCTCGAGTTCGGCGAGCGCCTCCTCGAGTAATCCGGGGTCGGTCGGCCCGGCCGGCAGCGGCTGCGAGGACACGGCGGTCTTCTCGCGCACCGCGGGATCCACCACCGACGGCAGCGGGCCCGTGGGCAGGTCGGGGTCCGACAGTTTCAGGTCCCGTCCCTCGGTGCCGAAGAGCGGGTCGAGGCCGTCGACCATGTCCTGCCCGAAGCCGGTGAGCGTGATGGCCGCGAGGTCGGTGGGGTCGTCGTACCCGTCGCCCTCGGCGATGGCCGCGAGCCGGGCCGAGGTGTCCATGAAGGCGGGGTCGACGCGGTGCACGGCGCGGTAGAGGGGGAGGGCGGCGGCGGAGCGGCCCGTGCCCTCGTGCGCCCGGGCCAGCCAGTAGCGCAGTTCCTTGCGCTGCGGCTGCTCGCTGCGGCACCGCATCAGCGCGGCCGACAGCAGGGGTTCGGCCTGCCCGTACATCTCCAGGCGCACCCGGGCCATGCCGCCGAACAGGCCCGCCTCGATGCCGAGCATCGGATCGTCGAGCAGCGGTTCGGTGTGCCGGACGAGTTGCTCCCAGTCCTTCACCAGATAGGCGCGGCAGGCGTGCAGGAAGCGGACCTGGTGGTCGGTGTCCACGGGCGGGAGTCCGGCGAGCGCCCGGTCCAGCTCCGGCACGTGCCGGCCGTCCAGCCAGTGCGAGGCGTGCGCCAGCAGCAGGTCCCGCGGGCTCTCCAGCACCGGCTGCACCCACCAGCCCAGCCAGTACCAGGAGTTGAGCGTGCGGCGGTGCCGGGCGCGCTGCTCCCCGAAGCGGTCCCGGTGCCGGAACATCCGCAGCAGCGCGGTCGTCGTGTCGACGCGCAGCGCGTGCAGCCCGAGCCAGCCGTCGGCCATCCCGGGGTCGATCCGCACCGCGGTGCGGAACTCCTCCTCCGCCTGTGGATACGCCCCCATGGTGTAGGCATCCACACCTCGCAGCCAGGCGAGGTCGGCCGGGGCCTCGGGGCCCTGCGTGCCGAAGTCCATCACGTCCCCCACAAACCGTGCCCCCGTCGGTTGGCAGGCCGCCGGCCGTCGGCCGCCATGATCAGGTTGATCGAACCGCCGTACCGCGGACCGGAGTTGCAACGGTGCGCACCGCGGCCGTCCGAAGGTCGCACCGAGGGCATCGTACCTGCGAGGGCATGGCCCGCCCCAGGGTGCCGCACCTGCCGTTTGGCGAGGTGGAGGCAGATCGGGGGAGTGCGGACGGTGACCGAGGGTGAGCAAATCACGCCTCTCGGCGCCCGAAAAGTGGAGTCAGGGCAGAACGAAGCCCCCGATCACGGGGGAACAACCGGGGGCTTCGCGACTGCGGGCGGTCTCGAACGACCGCACATTGAGAACGTAAGTCCTGTACGGCCCCCGGGTCAAGCCGAGTTGAAGCACTCCGGGAACTTGTCCGGCGGCGCTCTTCACAAGTTCAGCACATTGCCGATGGGTCGTCACCGTGTGTGATGGACTGGTCCGGTCCAGCGGTCCCTGCAGGCCCAGGAATCACCTCATATCCCTTCTCGCGCTGCCGAACCAGAAGGTCGGCGAACGGCCGCGAAGGGTCCTCGGTGAAGTGACTCAGCTCCGCCCTGACCCACCCTTCCCAGAACTCCCGCTGCTCCTCCCCGTCCCGTGAGCGACCCCGCGTCCACGAATCCTCGTGCGGCACGTCCATCCACAGCAGCCGGGCGAGGTGGGGGCGCAGGCCGCGGCGGCCGGCTCCGACGCCCTCGACGACGATCACCGGCGCGGGCGGCAGGGCGATCGGCGCGCCGAAGCGGCGGGCCCGCCAGTCGTAGGGCGTGTAGTGGGCGGTCCGGCCCTCGGTGAGCGGTTCGATCACCTGGGTCAGCAGGCGCTCCGTCCACGCGAACAGCTCTTCGTGGCTGGCGATGTCGTCGAGATGCAGCACCGGGGCGTCGTCCAGCTCCCGGGCCAACCGCCCGGCGAACGTGGACTTTCCGGAGCCGGCGTGCCCGTCGACGCCGACGAGGCGGACGGGTCCGCAGGACGGGGGGAGGCGGCGCAGCCGCGCGGCGAGCTCGTGAATCGTTTTTCCTGAAAGCCGGTCGGGGTTGGGCATATTTCGTTGGAACATTCTAGTAGTGGGTGAAAGCGGATGCTGCGGTGGGATGAGAAAAGGTGTCGCTTTGAACTAGACGGCCGATGTCCACAATGCCGCAGAAAAACTCCGGCCACCACAGTGAAATCCGCGTTCCGCCTGAGGTCCACGCTGAGTAAGGTGCCAGGTGCGCAACTGTGGGGTGACGCAACGGGGATGGGCTGGGACACATGGCCGCGGGGTTATTCGAAGGGCAGTATGTCTGGCATCCGGCGGCCGACGACCGTGTGCTGGCGAGCGTATGCGTCGATGTCCGGGCCGGACGTTATCTCAGCTCCCGCGACGCCCTGGCCGAAACCCGCGGTGACTTCGCCCTGCGCGCCCACCGCTCCCTGGTGCTCGCCTCGGAGGCCGCCGACTCCGACCTCGTCGAGCGCTGGCTGACGGAGGAGCCGGGCCCCGAGGCCGCCCTGATGTGGGCGCGGGTCGCCGTGCTGCGGGCGTTGCGTGCGGCCGACGCCCGCGACCCGCGCACCGAGGCGCTGGAGCGGATAGCGCTGGCCGCCTGCGAGCGGGCCACGACGGCCGACCCGGGGGATCCCACGCCCTGGGTGGCCAAGCTCGCCATGGCCCGGCTGCACCGGCTGCGCGACCAGGCGCCGCGCGGGCTGCTCACCGCCCCGCCCGGGCCGTGGGGGCTGTTCGCGCACGTGCTGTCCCTCGACCCGTGGCACCGCGAGGCCCACCACCGTTTTCTGGCCTGCTTCTTCCCTCGCTACGGCGGCTCCGTGACGGGCGCCTGGGACGTCGCCGCCTTCCTCGGCCAGCGAGCCCCCGTCGACTCGCCGCTGCGGCTGCTCCCGCTGGTCGCCCTGGTCGAGTGCTACGACCCCACCCAGCTGCTCGCCGACCGCGTCTGGGAGCAGCCGCAGTGGCGTTCGACCGCACTGGAGATCCACCAGAGCTGGCTGCCTGTGGTGGCCGGCTACCCCTTCACTCCGGTCCTCGACCTGGCCTACCTCGCGCATGCCCTGGTCATGGCCCGGTGCGAGGCGCAGGCACGCCTCGTCTTCACGGCGATGGGTCCCTATGCCTCGCGCATGCCCTGGTCCGTCTTCGGCGACCCGGCCGAGCAGCTGTCCCGGGCGCGCCGCGCCTGCGGGCTGCCCGTGCCGGCCGCCTGACGTGCCGTCACCCCCCACCGAGAGAAAGGTCCGGCCCGTGTCACACCGGATATCCGCCCCGCGTGCCCGAGCGCGCGGTGGAGCGGATCCGCACGCGCTCGACGACGACGCCACACTGCATGCGATGGGTTATCCGAGAAAACTCACGCGACGCTTTCAGGCGTTCGACAATTTCGCCATATCATTCACCATCATCAACATCATCTCGGGTATCTTCTCGGGATTCGGATTCGGTCTGAACGCGGGCGGCCCGAGCGTTCTCGTATTCGGCTGGATAGGCGTCTCCGTCATGGTGCTCTTCGTGGGAGCAGCGATGGCGGAAGTGGCCTCCGCCTATCCGACGAGCGGCGCGCTCTACTTCTCCGCAGGAAAACTCGCCAAACGCCACAAGGGCGCCTGGTCCTGGTACACCGGCTGGCTGAACTTCGTGGGCCAGGTCGGCGGTACGGCCGCCACCGGGTATGCCGCGGCCACCTTCATCCAGGCATTCATCACCCTCCAGTGGCCCTCTTACGAGCCGACGGGTCACCGCACGGTGCTGATCACGGCCCTGATCATCGTGCTCCAGGGGCTCGCGAACACCTACACCGTTCAGTTGGTCGCCGTACTGAACAGGATCTCCGTCTGGTGGCTGCTCTGTGGACTCGTGGTCATCGTGACGGCACTCATCGTCATTCCGGATCACCATCAACCGGCCTCGTATGTCACGCATTTCGCGAACAACACCGGTTTCACGAGCGGGCTTTACGGCGGCATGCTCGGACTGCTCGTCACCAGCTGGACCTTCACCGGCTTCGACGGCAGCTTCCACATGTCCGAGGAAACGGTCCGGGCCACGGTCAACGCACCGAGGGGGATCACGCGGGCGATCGCATACTCGGCAATCGCCGGACTGCTGCTGATGCTGGCACTGGTCTACAGCATTCGTGACTACGACCGGGTCGCGGGCGCCGACGCGCCGCCGGTGCAGATTCTGATCGACGGACTCGGACTCGGCGGCGCGAAGGCACTGCTGTTGATCGTGATCGGCGCCATGCTGTTCTGCGGGCTCGCCAATCTCACCAGCAACACCCGGCAGATCTTCGCCTTCTCCCGGGACGGGGCGATGCCGGGCTCGCGCTGGTGGCACTCGGTCTCGCCGCGCACCCGCACCCCCGTCAAGGCGGTGTGGCTGGCGGTCGGCTGCTCGCTGACGCTGGTGGTGCCGGGCTGGTGGTCGCACACGGCGTTCACGGCCATCGTCAGCGTCAACGTCGTCGGCCTCTTCCTCGCCTACGCCGTCCCGATCCTGCTCAGGCTGCGGCTCGGCGACGAGTTCCAGCCGGGGCCCTGGCATCTGGGCCGCTGGGGCCGGCCGGTCGGGATCGTCGCGGTGACCTGGATCCTGGTCAGCAGCGTCCTGTTCATGCTGCCGCAGGCCTCGCCCGTCACCGTCGACTCGTTCAATTACGCGCCGGTCGCCCTGGCCGCGGTCCTGGCCGTGGCCACGGTGTGGTGGTTCACCAGCGCCCGCCGCCGCTTCCACGGCCCGGTCAGCTACGGCCGGCCCGACGAGGTGGCGGCGATGGACCTGGTCTGACGAACCGTAACCGGCCCCCGGTGCACACCGCCACGGTGGTGTGCACCAGGGGCTGTCTTGCTCATCTCACCCTGCCTGCAGGGGAGTTGGTGCTCCAGATCTTGTCCCGTTCACGCCAATGGCCGACACCGATATGCGTAGCCACGCCAGGGACCGAAGTGCTGGCAGAGGCTGCCTTGTGCGTTCATAGTGGGCGGACAGCCGTGCACAGGATCCGCCCGACTCGGACACCTGGGGGTCATCCGCCCATGAGCAGAGCCGAACAGCCGTCCCGCAGAACCGTCCTCGCCGCCGCGGTCGCCGCGGCCGTCGTCGGCGGCACCGGCCCGGCCGCCGCCGACAGCACCGCCGAGACCGCCGCCGACGCCCCGCCCCCCGCCGACGCCCGGGCCCGCACCGTCGACAACCGTGCCTGGACCACGTACCGCGACTGGCGCTGCGGCACCGCCCAGGGCACCCGGGCCCTCGCCGGCCGCCGCCCCGGCATCGTGATCACCGCGCCCGCGGGCACCGTCGACCACACCGACCCCCACACCGGCCGGACCGCGAGCTGGGAGTACGCGACCTGGACCTCCCCGGTCCACCGGCTCGGCGTGCCCGCGACCGAGGTGATCGCCTCCTGGAACGCGCACACCCCCGAGGGCACCTGGCTCCAGATCGAACTGGAGGGCACGTACTCCGACGGCACGGCCACCCCCTGGTACGTCCTGGGCCGCTGGGCCGCCGGTGACCAGGACATCCGCCGGACCTCGGTCGACGACCAGAGCGACGGCAGGAGCAGCATCTGGACGGACACGTTCGCGATCGACGACCCGGCGACCGGGCTGCGGCTGACCGCGTACCGGCTGCGGCTGACCCTCTACCGCAGGCCCGGCACCCGGCTCACCCCGAAGGTCTGGCGGGCCGGCGCGATGGGCTCCGACGTCCCCGACCGCTTCACCGTCCCGGCCTCCACCCCCGGCCTCGCCCAGGAACTGCTCGTCCCGCGGTACTCGCAGGAGACCCACGTCGGCCAGTACCCCGAGTACGACAACGGCGGTGAGGCCTGGTGCAGCCCGACCTCCTCGCAGATGATCGTCGAGTACTGGGGTGGCCGGCTCACCCCGGAGCAGCTGTCCTGGGTCGACCCGGCCTTCGCCGACCCGCAGGTCTGCCACGCGGCCCGGTACACCTACGACTACCAGTACGAGGGCTGCGGGAACTGGCCCTTCAACGCCGCCTACGCCGCCACCTTCGACGACCTCCAGGGTGTCGTCACCCGGCTCGGCTCGCTCACCGACCTGGAGACGCTGATCGCGGCCGGCATCCCGGCCATAACGTCCCAGTCCTTCCTGAAGGAGGAGCTGACCGGGGCGGGGTACGGCACCGCCGGCCATCTGATGACGGTCGTCGGCTTCACCGCGGACGGCGACGTGATCGCCAACGACCCGAACTCGCCCGGCAACGAGGCCGTGCGGCGCGTCTACAAGAGGCGGGAGTGGGAGAACATCTGGCTCCGGACCAAGCGGTACAACGCGAGCGGCAAGGTCGTCTCCGGCACCGGCGGCGTGTGCTACCTCTACTTCCCCGCGTGTCCGGATCCGCGCCAGCGCGCCGCGCTCGCGGCGGTGGGCGTCCTGTGAGCAAGGTCTCCGCCGCATAAACCGTTTCCGCGCCGCGATGCTCGTCACTCAGCTCGGCCTGTTGTGAGCCGGCCCACACGGAAACCTTTGTGTGGACATATCCCGACCCTGTTGTTCACGTGCCGCTCGGAGTCGTTCAGACTCGAACGGGTGGCTGGTGGAGGTCTGACATACTGCCGATGTCCCGCAGCCCGTTGAACAACAGGGTCTAAATTGAATATTAGTCAACAGCGCGACGCGGCCCGTCCCCGGGCACGCGGCACCGAACGCTCGGTGGCGCGCCGTGCCGAACTCATCGCCATCGGGCGGAAGCTGTTCGCCGACACGTCGTACGACGCGCTCTCCATGGACGACATCGCGCGCCAGGCCCATGTCGCCAAGGGGCTCATCTACTACTACTTCCAGTCCAAGCGCGGCTACTACCTGGCCATCATCCAGGACTCCGTCGCCGACCTGGTCACCTATGCGGCGAGCGGCGTCGAGCTGGACGCGGTGGACCGGGTCCACCGCACCATCGACAGCTACCTGCGCTACGCCGAGCACAACCAGGCCGCCTACCGCACCATCGTCAGCGGCGGCGTCGGCTTCGACGCCGAGGTGCACGCCATCCGGGACGGCGTGCGCGAGGCGATCGTCGCGACCCTCGCCGAGGGAGCGTACGGCCGGACCGACATCGCCCCGATCGCCCGCATGGGCCTGCTCGCCTGGGTGTGCAGCGTGGAGGGCGCCACCCTCGACTGGATAGACCGCCCCGAGCTGCCCCGGGACACCATGCGCGAGCTCCTGGTGAGGATGCTCGGCGGCGCCATGCGCTCCATCGAGGAGCTCGACCCCGACTACCGGGCCCCCGACCCGGCCCGCCGGGAGGGCTGACCCCGGACGTGCGCATGGGGCGGAGGTCTCGTGGTCCCCCGCCCCAGGCCCCCCGTGGGACCGGCTAGTTGATCGCCCTGATCAGCTCACCGTTCGCCGTGTCCCCGCTCAGCTCCCAGAAGAAGGTCCCGCCCAGCCCCTGCCGGTTCTTGTACGTCATCTTGCTCGCGATGGTCCCCGGGGTGTCGTAACTCCACCAGTTGCTCCCGCACTTGGCGTATGCGGTGCCGCCCACCGTCCCGGTCGCCGGGCACTTGGTCCTGAGGACCTTGTAGTCCTCGATGCCCGCCTCGTAGGTGCCGGCTGCCGCCCCGGTCGCCGTGCCGCCCGGTGCCGACTGGGTGACGCCGGTCCAGCCGCGGCCGTAGAAGCCGATGCCGAGCAGCAGCTTGGACGACGGGACGCCGAGGCTCTTGAGCTTGGCGATGGTCGCCGAGGTGTGGAAGTTCGCCTTCGGGATCCCGGAGTAGGAGTTCAGCGCCGAGTGCGGAGCCGTCGGACCGGTCGCGTCCCAGGCTCCGAAGAAGTCGTACGTCATCGGGTTGTACCAGTCGACGTACTGTGCCGCGCCCGCGTAGTTCGCCGCGTCGATCTTGCCGCCGCTGGTCGCGTCGGCGGTGATCGCCGCGGTGACGAGGTTGCGGGAGCCGAACTTGGCACGCACCGCCGACATCAGGTTCTTGAAGGCCTCCCGGCCACTGGTGTCACAGGTGGCACCGCAGGCGTTCGGGTACTCCCAGTCGATGTCGATGCCGTCGAAGACATCCGCCCACTTGGAGTTCTCGACCAGGTCGTAGCAGGACTGGGCGAACGCGGCCGGGTTGCGGGCCGCCTCGCCGAATCCGGTCGACCAGGTCCAGCCGCCGAAGGACCACAGGACCTTCAGGCCCGGGTGCTTCTTCTTCAGCTCGCGCAGCTGGTTGAAGTTGCCGCGCAGCGGCTGGTCCCAGGTGTCGGCGACGCCGTCCACCGACTCGGCGGCGGTGTAGGTGCGTTCGGTGGCGGCGTAGGAGTCGCCCATCGCGCACTTGCCGCCGGTGACGTTGCCGAAGGCGTAGTTGATGTGGGTGAGCTTGGCCGCCGAGCCCGAGGTCTCGATGTTCTTGACGTAGTACTTGCGGTCGTAGGTGCCCCATTCCGTGAAGTAGCCGACGACCTTGGAGCCGGCGGCCGGCTTCGGTGCGGAGTCGGGTTCGGCGGTGGCCGTGCCGGCGCCGGCGAGCAGTCCGACGCCGAGGACGGCCGCGCATGCGGCGGACACGAGCGCCCGGAGCCGGGTGCGCGGGCGGTGCGAAAGGTGCATCGGGTGTCTCCTCGTGGGGGAGAGGGGAGCAGGTGCCGATTGGCATGAACGCGATGATGCGTTGATCCGTCACGGTAGGAGGACTAGACCAGTACGTCAATGGTTCGGACCAATTTTGGAAGTGTTGATGACGTGTCGGACACTTCTTGAAGTGAGCGGTCGTTAACTGGTGACTCGATGCCTCCGATCGGGCATACTCGCAGCGCACAGCCGCTGGTCAGCAGCTTCCGAGACCCGGGAATGCGAGCATCGGCCCGGCACCAGTGAGACCCGGCGGAGCCGCCCCACCCAAGGCGTACGTCCGCCGACGTGCCCGACAGGGAGGATCGTCGACATGCCCGACCGCGCCCCGCAGCCGGTGGACCGTCAACTGCCCACGGACGAGGCCCGGGATCTGATCTCGCTCGTCCGCGACATCGCGCAGCGCGAGATCGCCCCGAAGGCGGCCGAGGAGGAGGATGCCGGACGCTTCCCGCGCGAGGTCTTCACCCTGCTCTCCGAATCCGGACTGCTCGGCCTGCCGTACGACTCCGAGTACGGCGGCGGCGACCAGCCGTACGAGGTCTACCTCCAGGTACTCGAAGAACTCGCCGCGGTCCGCCTCACCGTCGGCCTGGGCGTCAGCGTGCACACCCTGGCCTCCTATGCGCTCGCCACCCACGGCAGCAAGCAGCAGCAGGTCGAGCACCTCCCCGCGATGCTCGGCGGCGGGCTCCTCGGCGCGTACTGCCTCTCGGAGCCGGCCTCCGGGTCCGACGCGGCCTCGCTGCGGACGAAGGCCGTGCGCGACGGCGAGGACTGGGTCATCACCGGTACCAAGGCATGGATCACCCACGGCGGCATCGCCGACTTCTACACCGTCATGGCCCGCACCGGTGAGGACGGCCCGCGCGGGATCAGCGCGTTCCTGGTGCCCGCCGACGCCACCGGTCTGAGCGCGGCGGCGCCCGAGAAGAAGATGGGCATGAAGGGGTCGCCCACCGCCCAGGTCCACTTCGACGGTGTCCGGGTCGGCGACGAGCGGCGCATCGGCGAGGAGGGCCAGGGCTTCGCCATCGCCCTGTCCGCGCTCGACTCGGGCCGGCTGGGCATCGCGGCCTGCGCGATCGGGGTGGCCCAGGCCGCGCTCGACGAGGCGGTGACCTACGCGACCGAGCGCCGGCAGTTCGGCAAGCCGATCGCCGACTTCCAGGGCCTGCGCTTCATGCTCGCCGACATGGCCACCCAGATCGAGGCGGGCCGGGCGCTGTACCTGGCGGCGGCGCGGCTGCGGGACGCCGGCCGGCCGTTCGCCAAGCAGGCGGCGATGGCCAAACTGCACTGCACCGACACGGCGATGAAGGTCACCACCGACGCCGTCCAGATCCTCGGCGGGTACGGCTACACCGCGGACTTCCCGGCCGAGCGCTACATGCGCGAGGCCAAGGTCCTCCAGATCGTCGAGGGCACCAACCAGATTCAGCGGATGGTCATCGCCCGTCACCTAGCTGGTCCCGAGGGACGCTGAACTGGCCGTGCTTGACCGTCGGCGCCGCGAGCCGGATCCACTCCGGGTCGTGGCGCCCGGGCAGGGTGCGGCCCCGGTCCGCCCACATCCGCATCAGGTCGCGGTAGATCGGCGGATCCTGCTGCTGCGGGGGCGCCGGCGGCTGAAGCGTTCCTGCGGGCCGGGGAACGAAGACGCGGCGCTGGGGCCCGGTCCCGTAGTAGGTGTGGGGCATACCCGGGCAACGCGGAGGTGGCGGGACAAGTCACCGCCGGTCGGAATCGGGCGTGAGTTCACCCGCGTCCGGTTCCCCCTCTGGTCACCCGAGGCTGTCTGACGTACCGTCAGCGCAGCTCGCGTCCAGGGAGGTTCGCCATGACCGAGGACGACCGCCCGGTACCGCTCGACGAGTACCCGGTGCACCAGGTGCCGCTGTCCATGAAGCACGTCGCGACCGGCGACCGGAACGCCTACGACCGCTGCATCTTCCACGTCCTCGACCATCAGGGGCGGGCGCTGCTGATCCTCGGGCTCGGGGTGTACCCGAACGCCGGGGTGATCGACGCCTACGCCACCCTGCGAGTGGGGGACACCCTGCACGCCGTACGCGCTTCGGACGCGCTCGGCGACGACCGCATGCGGCTCGCCGTCGGGCCGCTCCGGATCGAGGTCGAGGAGCCGCTGCGCCGGCTGCGCCTCGTCGGGGACGACGACTCCCTGTCGTACGACCTCACCTGGACCGCCGGCTTCCAGGCCCTGTGGGAACCCCATCACGTCCAGCGCCGCGGCGACCGGCTCACCCTCGAAGGGCGCCGTTTCGTGCAGGCGGGGAGCGTGGCGGGCGTGATCCGCGCCGGGGACGAGGAGTTCCGGGTCACCGAGGCCGGGTGGACCGGCACCCGCGACCGCAGCTGGGGTGTGCGGCCCATACCGGGGGAGGAGGGCGGACGTCTCGCGGAGGAGCACCCGACGGAGGGCTTCCACTGGATCTGGTGCCCGGTCCGCTTCGAGGACCGGTTCCTGATGGTGATCCTCCAGGAGGACGCCGACGGGCACCGCTCACTGAACGAGGCGACGCTGGTCCGTCCCGGCCGGCGCGACACCCAACTCGGCTGGCCCCAGGCCGAGATCACCTACCGCCCGGGCACCCGTCGGCCCGAACGCGCTCTCATCCACCTCGGCGACCTCCGCAAGCCGCAGGAGCTGGAGGTGGAGATCCTCACCTCCTCCCCGCTCGCCGTCGGCGCCGGCTATCCACCCGCCGACGACTGGCAGCACGGCACCTGGCGCGGGCGCGGCTGGACCGACCGGCGCACCTACGACCTCACCGAGCCCCACCCCCTGGCCGCGTACGGCGTCACCGACCACGCCGCCCGCTTCCGGCTGGACGGCCGGACCGGTCACGGCGTCTTCGAGCACGGCTCGTTCGGGCGGCACGACCCGAGCGGCTTCGCGGACTTCAGGTCGGTCGCACCCTAGGGGGATTTGCGTCATGGCAGCCAAGGCACCGCGCCCGCGCACCAGCACCCTGCCCAACGCCCGGCTTCGCTCACGCGGGGGCACCCCCATCCCGGAGGAGATCGCCCGCCGCCTCAACGCCTGGCTGCGCACCCGGCTGCCCGGCGCCGAGGCGGTCGGCGTCACCGTCCCCGAGTCGAACGGCCTGTCCAGCGAGACCCTGCTCTTCGAGATCCGGCACCCTCAGGCACCCGTGCCCGCGTGCGCGCTGCGGCTCGCGGCCGACCCGGCGGCCTACACGGTCTTCCCGGTGTACGACATGCCGCGCCAGTACCGGACGATGCGCGTCGTCGCCGAGCACACGGATCTGCCCGTGCCCAGGGTGCTGTGGCTGGAGGAGGACCCCGGTCCGCTGGGTGCGCCCTTCTTCGTCATGGAGCGCGTCGCGGGACGCGTGCCGCCGGACGTCATGCCGTACACCTACGAGGGCAACTGGCTGCACGCGGCGAGCGACGAGGAGCGTGAGCGCCTGGAGGCGGCCTCGGTCGACCTGCTGGCCCGGCTGCACGACCAAGTGCCGCACAAGGAGGCCGAGTTCCTCGCCCTGCCGGGTGAGGGGGACGCCCTGCGGCGGCACGTGACGGCCCAACGCGCGTACTACGAATGGGTGGTTGACGGACTCGCCCGCTCACCGCTGATCGAGGACGCGTTCGCACGGCTGGAGGACCTCTGGCCACGCGATCCGGGGACACCCGTGCTCAACTGGGGCGACGCGCGCATCGGCAACGTCGTCTACGACGGGTTCACCCCGGCTGCCGTACTGGACTGGGAGATGGCGGCCCTGGCCCCGCGCGAGGTCGACCTCGGCTGGACCGTCTATCTGCACCGCTTCTTCCAGGACCTCACCGTCGCCTTCGGACAGCCCGGACTCCCGGACTTCCTGCGCCGCGACCGCGTCGAGGCCCGCTACGCCGAACTCACCGGCCACACCCCGCGCGACATGGAGTTCTACACGCTGTACGCCGCCCTGCGGCACGGCGTCGTCATGCTGCGCATCGCCTACCGGCAGGCCCACTTCGGCGAAGTGGCCGTCCCGGCGGACCCGGACACACTGATCCTGCACCACGGCAGCCTGCGAGCCATGGTGCAGGGCAGCTACTGGAGTTGAGCGAGGCGCGAACGAACGCCGAACGCGCTTCAGGCGGCCTGGCGCCGCATGACGGGGACCCTGATGGGGCGCGAGCCCGGTCCGCCGACGTGCGAGAAGGGCTGTGTCCGCCAGTCCAGTCCCTGAGGGAGCGTCAACAGCAGGGCGGTGTCCTGCTCCTGCGGCTCGTCGGACTGGTCGGCGGAGCGGGCCTCGGCGGCCCGGCGGCCCGTCCCGGCGCAGACCGTGAGGCCGAAGGGGTTCCAGGGCGAGGCACACAGCGCGTGCTCCGGCAGGACCTCCTCGTCCGCCAGCAGGGCGATGGGCTGCGCGCAGTCCGGGCAGATCACCCGGTACATCTCGAAGGTGTCGTACGCGTCGAGTTCGTCGTCCTCCAGGGCGTCGGGTTCGACACCCTCCGGAGCGGGCTCGACGACCGGCTGCTGCCGCTTGGGCGTGGTACGACCAGGGCGCTTAAGACTCTGCATGGGATTCTCCCCCTCGGGCTGGGCCGTGACGGCACTGCGGCCTCGACCACAGCAAGCACTTCCCGCCTCGTCTCGGCATTAATCACGGGTACATCACGGAGCCTGTTCGGGGCCTGTGGCCTTCGTCACATGCCGCTCGCAGGTGCCCGAGGCGGCCGGTTTGTCCCTCAGGCGGCTCACAGCCGGCCGCGCGCCACATCACAAACCGGGCATGACCTGGTCTGCTGAGGTATCCGAGGAGATCAGCCGCACTGTAGGTTCTTGCGCCATGGAGGAGCTGGACCGACAAATCGTGCAGCTGCTCGTCAAGGACGGGCGGATGAGCTACACCGACCTGGGCAAGGCCACCGGCCTGTCCACGTCGGCCGTGCACCAGCGGGTGCGCCGGCTGGAGCAGCGTGGCGTCATCCGCGGCTATGCCGCGGTCGTCGACCCGGAGGCCGTGGGGCTGCCCATGACGGCCTTCATCTCGGTGAAACCGTTCGATCCCAGCGCCCCCGACGACATAGCGGACCGGCTCGCCGGCGTGCCCGAGATCGAGGCGTGCCACAGCGTGGCGGGCGACGAGAACTACATCCTCAAGGTGCGCGTGGCCACGCCGCACGAGCTGGAGGAGCTGCTGGCCCGGGTGCGGTCGCTGGCGGGGGTCTCCACGCGGACGACGGTCGTCCTGTCGACGCCGTACGAGGCGAGGCCGCCGAAGGTCTGATCGCCGTTCGGGCGGTGGATGTTCTTCGGCTGCGGGCCGTCCTGGGCTGGTCGCGCAGTGCCCCGCGCCCCTGCCGGCGGTGCAGGAGACCCCGGTCGAGAGGCTGCCGGCGGAGGCGCGAGACTGGTCCCCATGAGTGAGACCGCCGCCCAGCCGAAGACCGTTCTCCTGCGCCGAGGAGAAGTGCACAGTCCCGCCGACCCCTTCGCCACCGCGATGGTCGTGGAGCGCGGTCAGGTCGCCTGGGTCGGGTCCGAGGGAGCCGCCGACGCCTTCGCGGGCGGCGTGGACGAGGTCGTCGACCTGGACGGTGCCCTGGTCACCCCCGCGTTCACCGACGCCCATGTGCACACCACCGCCACGGGCCTCGCCCTGACCGGCCTCGACCTGTCCGGCGCCCCGTCCCTGGAGGCCGCTCTCGCCCTCGTACGGGACTTCGCCGCCGCCCGCCCGGACGACCGCGTCCTGCTCGGCCACGGCTGGGACGCGGCCCGCTGGCCCGGCGGCCGCCCGCCGACGCGCGCCGAACTCGACGCGGCCACCGGCGGGCGCCCGCTGTACCTGTCCCGCATCGACGTCCACTCCGCGGTCGTCACCACGGCCCTGCTGGAGATGACGCCCGGGGAACTCGGCGCCGTCGACGGCCCGCTCGTCGCCGACGCCCACCACGCGGTCCGCGCGACCGCGCTGGCCTCCATCACCCCGGCCCAGCGCGTCGAGGCCCAGCGGGCCGCCCTGGCGCACGCGGCCTCCCTCGGGATCGGCACGGTCCACGAGTGCGGCGGGCCGGACATCTCCTCCGAGGACGACTTCACCGGCCTGCTCCGGCTCGCCGCCGAGGAGGCGGGACCCCGGGTCGTCGGCTACTGGGCCGAGCAGGACATCGCCAGGGCGCGTGAGCTGGGCGCGCTCGGCGCCGCCGGTGACCTCTTCGTCGACGGCGCCCTCGGCTCGCACACCGCCTGTCTGCACCGGCCGTACGCCGACGCCGGCCACACCGGGACCGCCTATCTGGACGCGGGCGCCGTCGCCGCCCATGTCGCCGCCTGCACCGAGGCGGGCCTCCAGGCGGGCTTCCACGCCATCGGCGACGCCGCAGTGACCGCCGTCGTGGAGGGCGTGCGTGCCGCCGCCGAGAAGGTCGGCCTGGCCCGCGTCCGCGCCGCCCGGCACCGGGTCGAGCATGCCGAGATGCTCATCCCCGAGACCGTCGCCGCCTTCGCCGAACTGGGCCTCACCGCCTCGGTGCAGCCGGCCTTCGACGCGCTGTGGGGCGGCGAGGAGGGCATGTACGTCCAGCGCCTCGGTGCCGAGCGTGCCCGCTCCCTCAACCCCTTCGCGGCCCTGCTGCGCGCGGGCGTCCCGCTCGCCTTCGGCTCCGACAGCCCCGTCACACCGCTCGACCCCTGGGGCACCGTCCGCGCGGCCGCCTTCCACCACACGCCGGAGCACCGGGTGTCGGTGCGCGCCGCGTTCACGGCGCACACACGCGGCGGCTGGCGGGCGATCGGACGCGACGACGCGGGTGTCCTGATGCCGGGCGCACCCGCCGACTACGCCGTGTGGCGCACCGGCGAACTGGTGGTCCAGGCCCCCGACGACCGGGTCGCGCGCTGGTCCACCGACCCCCGCTCCGGCACCCCCGGCCTGCCCGACCTCACCCCGGGCCGTGACCTGCCGGTCTGCCTGCGCACGGTGGTGGGCGGACGAACGGTCTTCGTACGGCCGGGCGAGTGATCTCCCGGGGTGGCGCGAACCCGATCACCGCGCGCCGCCCCGTCGCGCGACCTGCGAATCCTCTGCGCTGACCAGCGAAGGGGGTGAAAAACCGCAGGTCAAACGGCTGTTGACAGGCGGAGGCCCGAGGCCGGTAGGTTCGGCGGAGTCCACCACCGGACGCCCGACCGGGCAACCGCGGAACTTCCGGGAGCCCGTCGCAACGCCGCTGGGTCAGGGACGGTGCCGCACCGGGCACCGCCACTGGGAGCCAGGCTCAGCGCTCGCGCGGCGACGACGGAACTTTGCGGCCGGTCGGGAAGGTGTGACCCGGATGGGGCCCGGGCGCTCAGTAGACAACGGCTTTCGGTCGACCCGCAGCCAGCGGGTCCCAGGTCGGCCCGAAGGGCGCCGGGCCCCCATCCGCAGCGTGCGTGCACCGCAGCGCGGGCCGCGCGGAACCCGCACTCACCCGGCTCTTGCGCAATCGGCGCCGCCGTACGAACGTGCTGTCACGTCAGCGCAGGCCGCGACCACTATGGTTGTCCTCTGCGTAGAGATGAAGGGGCAGCAGTGAACGACGGCGACGGGACCCTCGCGGCACAGGACCGGGGGAAGCGGTTCGGTCCGCTCGGCACGGCGTTGGTGATCATTCCGACCTACAACGAGGCGGAGAACATCAAGAGCATCGTCGGCCGGGTCCGGGTGGCGGTGCCGGACGCGCACGTCCTGGTGGCCGACGACAACAGCCCCGACGGCACCGGCAAGCTCGCGGACGAGCTGGCCGCCGAGGACGACCACGTCCAGGTCCTGCACCGCAAGGGCAAGGAGGGCCTCGGCGCGGCCTACCTCGCGGGCTTCCGCTGGGGTATCGAGCACGACTACGGCGTCCTGATCGAGATGGACGCCGACGGCTCCCACCAGCCCGAGGAACTGCCCCGCCTGCTGACCGCCCTGAAGGGCGCCGACCTCGTGCTCGGCTCCCGCTGGGTGCCCGGCGGCCGGGTCGTGAACTGGCCCAGGTCCCGGGAGTTCATCTCCCGCGGCGGCAGCCTGTACTCCCGCGTCGCCCTGGACCTGCCGCTGCGCGACATCACCGGCGGCTACCGCGCCTTCCGCCGCGAGACCCTGGAGGGCCTCGGCCTGGACGACGTGGCCTCCCAGGGCTACTGCTTCCAGGTCGACCTCGCCCGCCGCGCGGTGAAGGCCGGCTACCACGTGGTCGAGGTGCCGATCACCTTCGTCGAGCGGGAGCTCGGTGACTCCAAGATGAGCCGCGACATCCTTGTCGAGGCCCTGTGGCGGGTCACCTCGTGGGGTGCGCAGGAGCGGGTCGGCAAGCTGCTGGGCCGCCCCAAGCCGGCCTCGTCGCAGCCGCAGCCGCAGTCGCAGCCCGAGCAGCCTCCGCAGTCACAGGCGTAGGGCCCGAGGCACAGGCCGGTGTCCCGGCGTCGGTGAAGGCCGCGCCGGGGGTCGTCCCGTGGCCGCGCAGCTGACCGCGCGGCAAGTGCTCGCCGTCCGTTTATCCCGCTCTGAGCCGAGCCCAGGCACACTGGACGCATGACGACTGGCGCACCGACCCCGACGTACCCCGCCCGGCCGCGGCGTTCCCGGCTGCGCACCTTCCTGCCGCTGGCCGTCGCCGCGTGGCTGGTGCTGGAGATCTGGCTGCTGACCGTGGTCGCGGACGCGATCGGTGGGCTCGCGGTGTTCCTGCTGCTGGTCGCCGGTCTGGTGCTCGGCTCGGTGGTGATCAAGCGGGCGGGCCGGCGTGCGTTCCAGGCGCTGAACGAGGCGCTCCAGCGCGGCGGCACCCCGGCAAGCGGCGGTGGCAACGGTCTGATGATGCTGGGCGGCCTGCTGATCATGCTGCCGGGTCTGATCTCGGACGCGCTGGGCCTGCTCCTGCTGATACCGCCGGTCCAGAAAGTGCTGAGCCGTTACGCCGAGCGGACCTTCGACCGAAAACTCCGTGAGGCGACGGCCGGTTCGTTCGGTGACGCCTTCCAGCAGGCCCGCATTCACCACCCCGACGGCAAGGTCGTGCAGGGTGAGGTCATCCGGGACGAGCCGGCCGACGCCCCGCAGGAGCCGCGGCCGCCGCTGACCGGCTGAGCCGCCGACGGGACGGGTCCGTGCGCTCGGCGCCCGGGCCCTTCACCTGTATCCGGATGCGGGCAGGCGGTATGCGGCACCCGGATCCGGAACGGCCACACGCTCCCACCGGAAAACGGGCACGCGAAACCGCGGGCGCCGTACGTCTTCAAGACGTACGGCGCCCGCGGTTGTACGCGTTACCTGGTAAGTCCAAGCCGCGCGGGACTACGCGGACTTGCGGCTGTCCCGGGGGTGAACCGCGATGTTCATCGCCCCGGAGCGCAGCACCGCAAGACGTTCCTCGAGGACCTCTTCGAGTTCCTCGCGGGTACGCCGCTCCATCAGCATGTCCCAATGTGTACGCGCGGGCTTGGCCTTCTTCTCTTCAGGGCCGTCGCCGTCCACCAGGAGTGCCTGGGCCCCGCAGACCTTGCACTCCCACTCCGGCGGGATCTCCGCCTCGACCGAGAAGGGCATCTCGAACCGGTGCCCCTTCTCGCATGCGTACTCCACGGCCTGGCGCGGGGCCAGGTCGATGCCGCGGTCCGTCTCGTAGCTGGTCACCACGAGGCGCGTGCCGCGAAGAGCTCGCTCACTCATGAATCGTGCCTCCCGGGCTTGTCGCCCACAGGACAGGTGTCGCTGTCGTCGTCATCCGGTCAACGTCCGGTCGGCGGTAAAGATTCCCGTTCCGCGTCACGTTCCGGGTCGTGCGTCGCCGTCGTAGCCGCAGCCTTGCTGACCAATGTCGTACCCACCGGCGCCCGGTTTGTCACATCTGCTAGCAGATGTAACCCAGCGTTTCGGCATCTTTGACGCGCAGTAACGGTACGCCTGGCAGGCCAAACGCGTACACTACCGCCCTTTCCCTCGGAACGCTAAATCGTTGTCGGCACCGGATTGCCCGCGTCGCCGATGGCCCTGCGCACCGGCACCCTCGCGAGCAGGACGAATCCGATGACGAAGAAGGCCACCAGGGAGATGATCGCGTCCCGGTAGCTTCCGGTCAGCTGGTAGGTGAGCCCGAACAGCAGGGGACCCAGCCAGCTCATGCCGCGGTCGCTGAGTTCGTATGCCGAGAAGTACTCGGCTTCCTTCCCCGGTGGGACGAGATGCGAGAACAGGGAGCGGGACAGCGCCTGGCTGCCGCCCAGGACGAGTCCGATGCCGGCCGCCAGGACGAAGAACCAGACCGGCGCCCCGGCCGGCAGGAAGTATCCGGCCGCAAGCGTCACCGTCCACGCGACGAGCGAGCCGAGGATGGTCCGCTTCGCCCCGTAGATCCGGGCCAGCCGTCCCATCCCCAGTGCGCCCGCCACCGCCAGCACCTGGACCAGCAGTACGGCTCCGATGAGCGTGGACTGCCCGAGGCCCAGTTCCTCGGAGCCGTAGATCGACGCCTGGGAGATCACGGTCTGGATGCCGTCGTTGTAGATCAGGTAGGCCAGCAGGAAGGCGAGGGTCAGCGGGTGGCGGCGCATGTCGCGGATCGTCGCGGCGAGTTGCCGGAAGCCCATCGCGCCCGCCCGCCCGGCCACCTGGTCGCTGCTGGAGCGGCGGTCGCGCAGTCGCCGGAGCGGGATGAGCGCCCAGGCGCCCCACCACAGGCCGGCCGAGGCCAGGCAGATGCGGACGGCGGTGCCCTCCGAGACGCCGAAGGAGTCGTGTGCCAGGTACAGGACCAGGTTCACGATCAGCATCAGTGAGCCCGACGCGTATCCGAAGGCCCAGCCCCGGGAGGAGACCGCGTCGCGTTCCTCCGGCGGGGCGATCTGCGGGAGGTAGGAGTTGTAGAGCATCATCGCGACCGACTGGGCCGCGTTCGCCACGATCAGCAGGACTCCGCCGAGCAGATAGCGGTCGCCGTCCAGGAAGAACATCGCCGTGGTGGCGGCCGCCCCCGTGTAGGCGGCGGCCGCGAGCAGGGGCTTCTTGCGGCCGGTGCGGTCGGCGGCCGCACCCACCAGCGGCATCACCAGGACGGCCACGATGACCGACAGCGACACCGAGTACGCGAAGAAGGAGCCCGCGCGCACGGGTATGCCCAGGGGGTGGACGAACCCGTCCGCGTCCGCCGCCTCCTCGGCGACCGACGTCAGATAGGGGCCCAGGAAGACGGTGAGCACACTCGTCGAGTAGACGGAGCACGCCCAGTCGTAGAAGTACCAGCCGCGCTGCTCGCGCCGCCGCCCCGCGGCCTCGCCGGCCGTGTCGGTTCGCACGGTATCGGTGCCCACCCCGTGCCCTCGCTTCCCCGTGATGATCCCGCGCGAGGGCGGAGCCGGGCCGCGGACCGGGTCAGACCCAGACGTCCCGGTCCTCCATGACCTTGCGCAACGTGTCGATGTGATCGGTCATGATGCCATCGACTCCCAGGTCCAGGAGCCGGTGCATCGCATCGGGATCATTGATGGTCCACACGTGCACCTGCAGCCCGCGCGCATGGGCGGTCCGGACGAAGCGGTGGTCCACCACCTGGATGCCGGACTGCGCCTCGGGCACCTGGGCGGCGACCGCCGAACCGCGCAGCGCGGCCGGCACGCCCCAGGAGCGCAGCCGCAGGTTGAGGACGCCCCGGGTGCCGTACGACGTCGCCAGGCGAGGGCCCGCCAGTCGCTGGGCGCGGACGACACGGGCCTCGGAGAAGGAGCCGACGCAGACGCGGTCCCAGCAGTTGGTGCGCTCGACGAGCTCCAGGAAGGGGTGAAGGGCCGGCTCCGCCTTGAGGTCGACGTTCCAGCGGACGTCGGGAAAGGTCTCCAGCAGCTCCTCGAACAACGGCACCGGCTCCTTGCCGGCCACGCGCGCCTGGCGTACGTCGTCCCAGGTCAGGTCGGCGATCCGGCCCGCCCCGTCCGTCACCCGGTCCAGGGTCGAGTCGTGGAAGGCGACGAGCCTGCCGTCGCGCGTGGTGTGGACGTCGGTCTCGATGTACCGGTAGCCCGCTGCGATCGCGCGCCGGAACTGGAACTCGGTGTTCTCCAGGCCGTCCGCCGCCCCGCCCCGATGGGCGAAGGGGATCGGGCCGGGGTGGTCGAGGTAGGGGTGGCGTATCCGCGTGGTGCTCACGGACGCAGTATCGCTCCCCGGGGTTGCCCGGTGGCAACGACCGTGCTGCCGTCGGATGCCGCGGGGACGGCGAACACCCGCAGGAAGAACTGGGCGAGCGGGCCGATCGACAGCGCGTACAGGAGGGTGCCGACGCCGACGGTGCCGCCCAGGGCGAAGCCGGTCACCACGACCGCGATCTCGACGGCGGTGCGCATCAGGCGGATCGAGCGGCCGGTGCGCCGGTGCAGCCCTGTCATCAGGCCGTCCCGGGGGCCGGGGCCGAAGCGGGCGGCGATGTACAGGCCGGTGGCCACGCCGTTGAGCAGGATGCCGGCCACGAGGAGCGGGATCCGCACGGCCAGGGAGTGCGCCTCGGGGAGCAGGGCGAGGGTGCCGTCCATGGCGACGCCGACCACGAAGACGTTGGAGACGGTGCCCAGGCCCGGTCGCTGGCGCAGCGGGATCCACAGGAGCAGCACTGCCGCGCCGACGATGATCGAGACGACACCGATCGTCAGGCCGGTGAGCTCGGCGAGGCCCTGGTGCAGCACGTTCCAGGGCTCCAGGCCGAGCCCCGCCTCGACGAGCAGCGCCGAGCTCGCGCCGTACAGCGCGAGCCCGGTGTAGAGCTGTGTCAGCCGCCGTACGAGATGCCCCTGCGCGAGCCCTTGTGTGACCTGTCCCTGCGTGGACAAGACGTGCCCCCCCCTGTGGTGGTAGTGGCCTGATGCGTGACACCCTGTGGCTTGGGATGCAACGTCATCCATGGCCAATTCGGAGAAGGTGGACTGGAAATCATGGCGCAGTGGACTTCCGCGGTGGGTGCCGCGCAGCTCGCGCGGCTCCTCACCTCCCAGCAGGATCGCCCGGCCGGGCCGGGCAGCAGACGCCCGCCCGCGTACCGGGCGCTGGCCGACGGCATCCGGCTGCTCGTCCTGGAGGGCCGTGTCCCGGTCGCCGCGCGGCTGCCCGCCGAGCGGGAGCTGGCCCTCGCGCTGTCCGTGAGCCGTACGACCGTGGCCGCCGCCTACGAGGCGCTGCGCGGCGAGGGGTTCCTGGAGTCGCGGCGCGGGGCCGGCAGCTGGACCGCCGTACCGGCCGGGAACCCGCTGCCAGCGCGGGGCCTCGAACCGCTGCCGCCCGAGGCGCTCGGCTCGATCATCGACCTCGGCTGCGCGGCCCTGCCCGCGCCCGAGCCGTGGCTGACCCGTGCCGTCCAGGGTGCCCTGGAGGAGCTTCCGCCGTACGCCCACACCCACGGCGACTATCCGGCCGGGCTGCCCGCGCTGCGGTCGATGATCGCCGAGCGGTACACGGAGCGTGGCATTCCCACCATGCCCGAGCAGATCATGGTGACGACCGGGGCGATGGGCGCGATCGACGCCATCTGCCATCTGTTCGCGGGCCGCGGTGAGCGGATCGCGGTCGAGTCGCCGTCGTACGCGAACATCCTCCAGTTGATGCGGGAGGCGGGGGCGCGGCTGGTGCCCGTGGCCATGGCCGAGAGGCTGTCCGGCTGGGACATGGACCGCTGGCGGCAGGTGCTGCGGGAGGCGGCGCCGCGGGTCGCGTATGTCGTCGCCGACTTCCACAACCCGACCGGAGCGCTGGCCGACGAGGACCAGCGGCGGCGCCTGGTCGACGCGGCCCGGTCGGCCGGGACGGTGCTGGTCGCCGACGAGACGATGAGTGAGCTGTGGCTCGACCCGGGCCTCGAAATGCCCCGGCCCGTCTGCGCCTTCGATCCCGCCGGGTCGACCGTGATCACCGTCGGGTCGGCCAGCAAGGCCTTCTGGGCGGGGATGCGGATCGGCTGGGTGCGGGCGGCTCCGGATGTGATCCGCAGTCTCGTGTCCGCGCGCGCCTACGCCGATCTGGGTACACCCGTGCTTGAGCAGCTCGCCGTGAACTGGCTGTTCGGCACCGGGGGTTGGGAGCAAGCCGTGGACGTGCGGCGCGGGCAGGCCCGGGAGAACCGGGACGCGCTGGTCGCCGCGGTGCGCCGCGAGCTGCCCGAGTGGGAGTTCGAGGTGCCCGTCGGCGGGCTCACGCTGTGGGTCCGCACCGGGGGCCTGTCCGGGTCGCGGCTCGCGGAGGTGGGGGAGCGGGTCGGGGTGCGGGTGCCGTCCGGGCCCCGGTTCGGGGTGGACGGCGCCTTCGAGGGGTATGTGCGGCTGCCGTTCACCGTGGGGGGCGCGGTGGCCGAGGAGGCCGCGGTCAGGCTGGCCGCGGCGGCCCGGCTGGTGGAGGGCGGTGCGAGCGGAGTGAGTGGAGCGGCGGAGTCGGTACGGCCGTTCGTCGCCTGAGCGGAGAGCGTGCCTGCGGCGGTCGGTGCGGTCCTTCTTCAGGGCCGTCGGCCGCCAGGACCACCCTCGGCCTTGGGGGTTGTGTTCGGCTTCGGGTCTGCGTTGGGCCTTGGGGGTTGTGTTCGGCTTCGGGTCTGCGTTGGGCCTTGGGGGTTGTGTTCGGCTTCGGGTCTGCGTTGGGCCTTGGGGGTTGTGTTCGGCTTCGGGTCTGCGTTGGGCCTTGAGGGCTGTGCTCGGCCTCGGGTCTGCCTTCGGCCTTGAGAGCCGCGCTCGGCCTCGGGTCCGCTCCGCGCCTTCAGGGCGCCCCTCGGTCGAGGCCGGTCAGGTCGTCTCCGCCACCACGGCCTCCGCGGGGACCGGCTCCGGCTCCGGTTCCGGTTCGGCCTTCTCCAGGTTCGTCAGCCGCTCCGCCTCCACCGGGGCCGTCCGCTCCGGCAGCAGCTCCAGCACCGCCTGGCGGTGGGCGTCGCTCGTGGCGTCGTCGTAGGGGTCCGGGGTGGCCGGGACCTGGAGGCGGTGGACGGGGCCGGTGCCCAGGCGGGCGTAGCCGCGGCCGGGCGGGACGTCGGCGACCGGTGTGGTGTGCGGAGGAGCGCCCAGGACGGACTCCAGTTGCCCGGCCGTCGCGGGGCCGAGCACGACACGCGCGCGCGTGTGCTGCCGTACCGCGTCGGACAGGGCGTCCACGGTGTCCCACTGCTCGGCCACGACCACTGTGACGTTCGCCGCGCGGCCGTGCCGCAGGGGCACCTGGAGCAGGGCCTGCGGGTCCTTGCGGTCGTCCGCCGCGGCGAGGTGGGTGAACGCCGTCGGGCGGTCCAGCAGGAGCCACAGCGGGCGCTTGGTGTCCTCCGGCGGCGGGTTGCCGGCCTGCCGGGCCCGGTTCACGGCGATCAGGCGCCGCTCCGTCTCCGTCGCGGCCCACTCCATGCTGGCCAGCGCCCCGGCCAGCCCGCACTCGACGGCCAGGACGCCGTCCCGTCCGGTCAGGCAGGCGTACTCGCCGGTGCTGCCGCCCTCGACGATGACGACGTCGCCGTACTGGAGGGCCTGGAGCGCGACGGAGCGCAGCAGGGTCGAGGTGCCGCTGCCCGGCTGGCCGACGACCAGCAGGTGCGGCTCGGTGGAGCGGATGCCGGTGCGCCAGACCACCGGCGGCACGTCGAGCTGCCGGTCGCCATGGGTCAGAGGAAGCGTGCGCTGCACCCCGCTGGGGTCGGTGAAGCCGAGGACGGTCTCGCCCGGGGCCGTGACGAAACGCTGGGCGGCGATGTCGGTGGGCAGCGGGGCGAGGACGGTGACCGTGAGTTCGTTGCCCTCCTCGTCCCAGTCGAAGTGGTACTCACGGCCGCGGCCGGACTTCGTCGTCAGCAGATGCTCGATCCGCGCGCGGGCCTGCGCCTCGCCGTCGGTGAAGTAGGCCGGGTAGCGCACGAGGAGCCGGCCGACGCGCCCGGTGCCGTCGAACTCGAACTCGGGGAAGGCCTTCTCCCACTCGCCGCCGTGGGAGTACAGCGGGGCCGGGTCGTCGGCCGCGGAGAAGTACGGGACCAGAGCCTCGTACAACGCCCGCAGGCGTTCCAGCTGGGACTCGTCGGGGCCGTCGGGCTCCGTCGGCGTACGGTCCCGGCCCTGCCAGGCTGCCGCCGCCATCACGGTGATGACGGCGAGCAGCGGGCCGTACGGCACGAGTGCCACGACCAGGATCACCGAGGCCACCAGGAACAGCAGCGGGCCGCGCTTGTCCTTGGGGGTCTCGGCCCATCTGCGCCGCCCGGCCGTGGCCAGCCGGCGCAGACCACGGGTGATCGTGATCAGTGGATGGAGGACGTCAGAGGCGCTGTCGCCGGCCGTCCGGGCCAGCTCCCGGCTTCGGGCGAACTGCGCGCGGGCCAGATCGCGGCTCCGGGCGATCTGCGCGCTGCCTGTGCTCAGGATGCGGGGGAGGGGGCGGCGGGCCACTGCTGTCTCCTACAGGTGCGTACGGGCGGGTGGGACGGCGTCAGAACTGGATGCCGCCCAGGAGGCTCGCGAGACTCTCGCCGCCGGCCTTGATGCTCGGGGCGATCGCCGTGCTTGCCAGGTAGAAGCCGAACAGGGCCGAGATCAGGGCGTGCGACGCCTTCAGCCCGTCCTTGCGGAAGAAGATGAAGACGACGATGCCCAGCAGAACGACGCCTGAGATGGAGAGGATCATGTGAGTGCTCCTGGTTTGTGGGGACAGTCACCATGAGTACTTCCAGGCTCACAGGATGTATCCATACGATAAAAGGTGCAACTGGGTGAAATCTTGAATATTTCCCCCCGTTGGCGGAGTGTCCTTGTGCGGATGGGCTTGGGTGATGCGTCCGGCTGTGTCTGCGATGATCTTTGCCTCGGGCGTACCGGGTCATGTGCCGCGCTAGCCAGTACGCTGGCGAATCACTCGTACGGCCGAGCACCGCTCGCCGGCCGTACTGCTGCTCCCCACGGCAGCGAGCAGTTCCCGCAGTCCCCGAGTACGTAGTGAGAGGCGGTCCGGCCGATGACTGATGCCCCCGACCCCGAGGTCGTGGAGCTGGCGACCAAGATCTTCGATCTGGCCCGGCAGGGGCAGACCGAGGCGCTCGTGGCGTACGTCGACGCCGGCGTTCCGGCCAACCTCACCAACGACCGCGGCGACTCCCTCGTGATGCTCGCCGCCTATCACGGCCACGCGGACGCGGTGCGCGCCCTGCTCGCCCGGGGTGCCGAGGCCAACCGCGTCAACGACCGGGGCCAGACGCCACTCGCCGGTGCTGTCTTCAAGGGTGAGACGGAAGTGATCAAGGCTCTTCTGGAAGGCGGCGCCGACCCGGCCGGGGGCACTCCCTCGGCCGTGGACACCGCCCGCATGTTTGCCAAGACGGAGCTGCTCGCACTGTTCGACGCTCACTGAGCGGAATGCTCTGACCAGCTAAGACACGGATAACGGGGGAGGCGGTACAGGGCCGCCGAAATTTCGGTCGCGGCAGATGTAAGTGCCGAGTCATCATGACGTCGTGATTCACGGACGCGATGGCTGGGCAGGTGTTGCCGCACCGCGCGGGCCGTGATCGGTCCGCATGGGCCACCGACGAGAGGCAGAGGAAGATGGTCTACAGCAAGCAGGAAACGGCGGGCGCCCCGACGTGTTGTCACGCGGCCAGGTGAAGCAGGAACCCCGGTTGCGTCGACGCTTGATGTGAGGCTGTTTCCCATGTTCGAACCGGTCATAGCGCCCAGCGGAACGCTGCTCGGCCTGCTCCAGCGGGGCCGCGGCGACGGCACGCTGCACGCGCTCACCGCCCCGCGGGCCGAGGCGCTCGCGGCGCTGAACCACTGTGTGCTGCGGGATCCCCGCCACGACTGGCAGGTGGAGAACCGCTCCCTGTACTACGCCCGTCTCTACCTCGACCTCAGCGGCGAGCTCGACGAGATCGAGGCCCACCTCTTCGACGTCGAGGACGTGCTCGACACCGAGGAGTCACGCACGGGCCTGGCCCTCGCCGTCCTCGGCCACCTCGCGTCCTACGGCAGGCCGGACGCCCTGGAGCTGCTGCGCAGGTACGCCGCCTCGGGCTCCAACTGGGCCTGGGCGCTGGACGAACTCGCGCTCAGGGACGACGACACCGGGCTGCGCGCCCTCGCCGCACCCGTGCTCGCGCGCTTCTCCGCCGACCCCGAGGGCGAGGCCGAGCTGGCCGCCGCGGTACGGGACGCTTTCGAGCCACGGCCGTGGCGGCTGTGGGCCGAGGACCCGCGCGAGTCCATCGGCACGCGTGTGCGTGCCGCTCAGGAGGCCGGCTGTTTCGACCGCTGGCAACGGCAGATGCGACCTACCGGGCCCCGTCCGGGGTGGAGCGTGCAGGCGGTCTTCGAGTGGGCCCAGCAGGGCATGGATCGCGGTGCCGCACTCCATGTGCCCGCCGCCCGGTGCCTCATGGCCGTCGCGGGCCCCGAGGACCGGCCGGAGATCGTCGCCGCCGCCGAGGACGGCAGCGACGGAGCCCGCTGCACCGCCCTGCGTTACCTCGCCGACACCAACGACCCGAGCGCCCTCGACCTGATCGAGGCGGCCGTCGTCACCGGCACACCGGCCGTCGTGGAGGCCGCCGTCGACGCCTTCGAGCGGATGCGCAGCGTCGCCGCCGTCGACCGGGCGCGCGGCTGGGCCCGACGGCCGGATCCGCTCGGTGCCGCCGCCGGACGCATGCTCGCCTGCCGGGGCGGGGCCGAGGACAAGGACCTCGTCCTCGCCGCCCTGCGCGAGGCCGTTCGCGGCGAAGGCCCCGACGCCCCGACGTTGTGGACCCTCGTGGACGGCACCGGACGGCTCGGCATCGCCTGCGCCGCCCCCGTGCTGCGCCACATCTACCGCGAGACCGCCTCGTCCCATCTGCGCGGCCGCACCGCCCGTGCCCTCGCCGCCACCGATCCCTCCTTCCCGTCCGGGTTCGCCGTCGAATGCCTCTGGGACTGCGAGGAGACCACCCGCGAGATCGCCGCCCGGCACGCCGAGACCGGGGACACCCGCGTCGTCGAGCGACTGCGCCGGCTCGCCGCCGATCCGGCCGAGGAGGCCGAGGTCCAGACCGCCGTACGCAGCCGGATCGGACCGGACGCGAGCGCGGGCTGACAGGTGTTCACCCTGTGCATCTCGCGGAGATCCGCCCGCCGGGTGAACGCGGGATGACCGGCGGGTCGGACGCGCATGGACGCCATCTGACCCGCTCGGGTGCGCAGCGGAACGCTCATGGGACGTTTGTCGTTCGGAAAGATCCACTTTGACGCGGCCACGTCCAGCACGGCGACAACACCGGTATGCGTGTCGTCATCGTGACCGAATCCTTTCCCCCCGATGTGAACGGCGTGGCCCACTGCGCGCTCCAGACCGCCCGACACCTCGTCGATCGCGGTCACGCGCCCCTCGTCGTCGCACCGGCTCCCGCTCCCGGGAACAAGGCGGCCGCCTCCATGGCGCCCTGCCCCGTCGTCCATGTCCCCTCCCTCCCGCTCCCCGGCTACCCCCAGGTCAGGGTCGCGCTCCCCAGCCGGCGCCTGGCCGCCGCGCTGATCCAGCACCGGCCCGACGTCGTGCACCTGGCCAGCCCCTTCGTCCTCGGCGTGCGCGGCATGGCCGCCGCCGCCCGGCTCGGCATCCCCGCCGTCGCCGTCTACCAGACCGACCTGGCCGGATACGCCCGCACCTACATGGGCGCCGGCGAGGGCGCGGCCTGGCGGCGCATACGGTCCGTCCACTCCGCCGCCGACCTCACCCTCGTCCCCTCCAGTGCTTCCATGAACGATCTGGAGGCCCACCAAGTGCCCCGGCTCAAGCTGTGGGCACGCGGCGTGGACACCGCCCGCTTCCGCCCCGAGCTCCGCGACGAGAAGCTGCGCCGCGAACTCGCCCCGAACGGCGAGGTCATCGTCGGCTACGTCGGGCGGCTCGCCCCGGAGAAGCACATCGAGCTGCTCTCCGGCGTGTGCGGCCTGGCCGGTGTCAAGGTCGTCGTCGTCGGCGACGGGCCGAGCCGGCCCGCGCTCGCCGAGGCGCTGCCCGGCGCGGTCTTCCTGGGCCGCCGCGGCGGCGACGACCTCGCCCGGATCTTCGCCTCGTTCGACGTCTTCGCCCACACGGGCCCGTTCGAGACCTTCTGCCAGACCGTGCAGGAGGCCATGGCCAGCGGAGTGCCGGTCGTCGCCCCCGCCGCGGGCGGTCCGCTCGACCTGGTGGACCACGGCCGCACCGGCCTGCTGGTGCCGCCGAGGGACGCCGACGCCGTACGGAACGCCGTGCAGACCCTCGTCGCCGACCCGGCGCTGCGGGCCGCGTACGGCGCCGCCGGGCACGCCACGGTCGGGGGCCGCACCTGGGCCGCCGTCGGCGACCAGCTGATCGGCCACTACGCCGACGTGCTGGCCGCGCGCCGGGCGGTGGTGGCGGCATGACCGGCCTGCGGATCGTCCGGCTCGCGAACTTCGTCGCACCCGCCTCCGGGGGGCTGCGCACCGCGCTGCGCGAGCTGGGCAAGGGCTTCAAGCTGGCGGGCCACGCCCCCGTCCTGATCGTGCCCGGTGACAGGTACAGCGACGGCGAGACCGAGCAGGGCCGCGTGATCACTCTGCCCGGTCCGATGCTGCCCGGCACCGGCGGCTACCGCGTGCTCATCGACAGGCGGCGGGTCGCGTCCCTCCTCGAGGAACTCGCCCCCGACCGCCTTGAGGTCTCCGACCGCACCACGCTGCGCTGGACCGGCAGGTGGGCCCGCCGCGCCCGGGTGCCCGCCGTGATGGTCTCCCACGAGACCGCCGACGGCGTACTGCGGACCTGGGGCCTGTCGGAGAACCTGTCGCGGCGGGCCGCCGACGCCCTCAACGTCCGTACCGCCCACACGTACTCGCGGGTCGTGTGCACCACCGAGTTCGCCGAGCGGGAGTTCGTGCGGATCGGCGCCCGCAACGTCGTACGGGCCCCGCTGGGCGTCGATCTGATGAACCGGCGCCCCACCCTGCGCGACGCCGCGCTGCGCGCCACCCACGCGCGGGCGGACGAGACGCTGCTGGTGATGTGCTCGCGGCTCTCCGTGGAGAAGCGGCCCGGCACCGCCCTCGACGCCCTGGAGTCGCTGCGCCGGCGCGGAGTGCGCGCCGTGCTCGTGGTGGCGGGCAACGGCCCGCTGCGGGCGGGGCTGGAGAAGCGGGCGCAGGAGCGCGACCTGCCGGTCACCTTCCTCGGACACGTCGCCGACCGCAGTCTGCTCGGCGCGCTCCAGGCCTCCGCCGACGTGGCCATGGCCCCCGGGCCCGCCGAGACCTTCGGGCTCGCCGCACTGGAGGCCATGGCCTGCGGCACGCCCGTCGTGGCGAGCGCGTCGTCCGCGCTGCCGGAGGTGATCGGTTCCGCCGGGGCCACCGCCGCGGACAACGGGGACGCCTTCGCGGACGCCGTGGAGATGATCCTGGACCGTCCCGAGCGTGAGCGCCGGGAGGCGGCACGCGCGCGTGCGGAGTGCTTCGGCTGGGGCGCGGCGGTCGACGCCTTCCTCACGGCGCACGACGCGGCCCTGCCGGCGCGTCCCTTCGTGCGTGCGGAGGGCGCGGCATGAGACCGCTCCGTTACGTCGCCCTCGGGGACTCCCTGACCGAGGGGGTGGGCGATCCGGTGGGGAACGGGTGGCGCGGCTGGGCCGCGCTGCTCGCCGGGGGGCTGTCCGAACCGTCCGCCGAGTTCACCAACCTCGCGGTCAGCGGGGCGCAGACGCGGGACGTGCTGGAGACCCAGCTGCCGGCGGCGCTGGAACTGCGCCCGGACGTCGCGTCCGTCCTGGTGGGCGTGAACGACACCCTGCGCAGCACCTTCGACATCGAGAGGATCGCCCAGCGCCTCGACAAGGTCTACGAGTCCCTCACCCGTCAGGGCTCGGCCGTGCTCACGGCCTGCCTGCCCGACCCGGGCACGATGCTGGGTCTGCCGGGGGTGCTGGGCCATCCGCTGGCCCGCAGGCAGCGGGCCGTCAACACGGTGGTCCACACGCTGTCCGAGCGGTACGGGGCGGTGCATCTGCACGCCGTCGACGACCCCTGGATCATGGACCGCGCGATGTGGAGCTCGGACCGGCTGCATCCCGGGGAGCGCGGGCACCGGCAGATCGCTCTGCGCTTCCACGCGATGCTCAGGCACCGCGGCATCGGGACGCAGGCGGCTCCCGCGGCCGAGCCCGAGTTCCCGCCGCCCACCAGGTCGGCGAGCCTGCTGTGGCTGGCCACCGCGGGTACCGCCTGGGTGATCCGGCGCTGCAACGACCTGCTGCCGCAACTGGTGCGCCTCGCCGCCGTCGAGATGGGGCACCGCGCGAGGGGCAGGAGCGACCGGCTCGATCTGCGGGCGGCGCATTCGGTGTCGCGGGCGCTGGCGGCGTTGTCGGCGCCCGGGGCCATGGGGCTGTCCGAGCGCATGACTGTGCCGGAGCACCTGTCGCTGCCCGAGGGGCTGCCGGTGCCCGTGCCCGCACACCGCTCGGTCCCGAAGCCCCAGCCCGAACCGGAGGCGGCGTAGCGGGCGGCCAAGGCGAAGTGGCTCGGGTTGTGGGCGGTGGTCTTCGGCCAGGGGGTGGCTCGGATTGTCGGCGGCGGCCTACGACCAGGAAGCGGCCCCGGTCGTCAGCGGCGGCGTACGGACACGAACCGGACCGGTGTGCCCGGTACGGCCTGTGCGGCGGCCGGGAGGTCGGCCGTGCGGACGACGGCGATCACCGGGTAGCCGCCGGTCGTCGGGTGGTCGGCCAGGAATACCAGCGGCCTGCCGTCGGGCGGCACCTGGACAGCGCCCAGGACCACGCCCTCGCTGGGGAGTTCACGCGTGAGCGCCCGTTCCAGGGCGGGCCCCTCGGTGCGCAGCCCGATGCGGTTGCTCGCGGCGGAGACTCGGTACACGCGGGTGGTGAAGGCGCGCACGGCCGCCGTCGTGAACCAGTCCTCGCGCGGGCCCTGCGTCACGCGCAGCACGAGCTCGGTCGGGGGTGCCGGCTGCGGGGCGACGTCCACGCGTGCGTGCGGCCGCGTCGGTGGGCCGAGCGGCAGTACCGCGCCGTCCGTGAGGGGCGGTGGGCCGAGAGCGGACAGCAGGTCGGTGGAGCGGCTGCCGAGGACCGGTTCGACGGCGACGCCGCCGGAGACGCCCACATAGCCGCGTACGCCCGAAAGGGCCGCGCCGACCTCCAGGAGCGCGCCCGCGGGCACGTGCACCGGAGCGCCCCAGGCGACCGGGCGCCCGTCCACCGTGACCCGGCAGGGCGCGCCGGCGACCGCCACGGTGACCGCCGAACGGGGCCGCAGCGTGCAGCCGTTGAGCGTGGTCTCCAGCACCGCCGCCTCGGGCGGGTTGCCGACCAGCCGGTTGACCAGCGCCGCCGCGGGAGCGTCCAGCGCCCCGGAGCGGGGCACGCCGAGATGGGCGTGCCCGGGACGGCCGAGGTCCTGCACGGTGGTCAGTGCCCCGGCACGTACGACGGACAGGGCGTGGTCGCTCATGAGCTCCCCACGGCGACGAAGCGCACGCGCGTGCCCGGCGTCAGCAGCGCGGCCGGCACCCGCGTGTGGTCCCACAGCACGGTGTCGGTGCTGCCGATCAGCTGCCAGCCGCCGGGCGACGAGCGCGGGTACACGCCCGTGTAGGGACCCGCCAGCGCCACCGCACCGGCGGGCACGGAGGTGCGCGGAGAGGGCCGGCGCGGCACGTCGTAGCGCGGCGGCAGACCGGTGAGATAGCCGAAACCGGGGGCGAAACCGCAGAAGGCGACGCTGAATTCGGTGTCCGCGTGGATCCGCGCGACCTCCTCGGGGGACACCCCCCAGAGCGCGGCGACGTCGGCGAGGTCCGGGCCGTCGTAGCGCACCGGAAGTTCGACGGTCGCACGCGCGTGTGGGGGAGCGGGCGGCACTTCGGAGGTGGTCAGTTCGGTGGCGAGGCGGGCCGGGTCGGTGAGGCCGTCGAGCAGGACGGTCCGGGCCGCGGGGACGATCTCGCGGACCGACAGCGCGCCCTCGGCGCGGCGCCGCAGCAGCTCCGTGTGCAGCGCCCGGGCCTCCTCGCCCGAGGACACCTCGACGAGCAGGGCGTCGTCACCGACGGGCAGCACCCTCATGCGAAGGCCTCCACCCGGATCCCCGACTCCTCCAGCCGGGCCCGCACGCGGCGGGCCAGCTCGACGGCGCCGGGCGTGTCCCCGTGCAGGCACAGGGAACGCGCGCGTACCTCCACGCAGACCCCGGAGTGTGCGGTGACCGTGCCCGTGCGGGCCAGGCCCACCGAGCGCTCCACGACGGCCTCCGGATCGCTGACCAGGGCACCGCCCTGACCGCGCGGCACGAGCGTGCCCCGCTCGGTGTACGCGCGGTCCGCGAACGCCTCCGTGACGGCCGGGAGTCCGGCCTTGGCGGCCAGCTCCAGCACCCGGGAGCCGGGCAGGCCGAGCACGGGCAGCGTGGCGTCCGCCAGGAGCACGCCGTCGACGACCGCGCCGGCCTGCTCCTCGTCGTGCACGACGCGGTTGTAGAGCGCGCCGTGCGGCTTGACGTACGACACGCGCGTGCCCGCCGCTCGCGCGAAGACCTCCAGGGCGCCGATCTGGTAGGCCACTTCGGCCGTCAGCTCGGCGGGCGGCACGTCCATCGCGCGCCGCCCGAACCCCGCCAGGTCCCGGTAGGAGACCTGGGCGCCGATCCGTACCCCGCGCTCGGCCGCCTGCTCGCACACCCGCCGCATGGTGGCCGCGTCCCCGGCGTGGAAGCCGCAGGCCACGTTGGCGCTGGTGACGACCGACAGCAGCCGTTCGTCGTCGGTGAGCTGCCAGCGGCCGAAGCCCTCGCCGAGGTCGGCGTTGAGATCGATCGAGCTCATGAGTTCCGTCGTTTCCTCAGTCCGGTGGTCAGGCGACGATGCGGTGCTGCTCGTCGCGGGCATCGGTCAGGAACATCTGGCCCGGTGCGTGGGTGATGGCGAACGGCGGGCGGGAGGCCGTCACGGCGGCCTGCGGGGTCACTCCGCAGGCCCAGAACATCGGGATGTCGTCCGGCTCCAGGTCGACCGGGTCGCCGAAGTCGGGCCGTCCGAGGTCCGCGATGCCCAGCGCCGAGGGGTCACCGCAGTGCACGGGGGCGCCGTGCACCGCGGGCAGGAGGCCCGTCTCGCGCAGGGCCGCCGCCACGTGCTGCGGCGGCACCGGGCGCATGGACACCACCATCGGGCCGTGCAGCCGTCCCGCCGGCCGGCAGTGCCGACTCGTCACGTACATCGGGACGTTGCGGCCCTGCTCGACATGCCGGATCGGGACTCCCGCCCCGGCCAGCGCCGACTCGAAGGTGAAGCTGCACCCGATCAGGAACGACACGAGATCGCCCCGCCAGTGCGCCCGTACGTCCGTCGGCTGGTCCACCAACTCGCCGTCCCGCCACACCCGGTAGCGCGGCAGATCGGTGCGCAGGTCGGCGCCGTCGGCGAGGACGGTCGTCCAGGAACCGGCGTCCGTGACGTCGAGGACCGGGCAGGGCTTGGGGTTGCGCTGGCAGAACAGCAGCATGTCGTACGCCCAGTCGGCGGGCACCGAGATCAGATTGACCTGCGTGTGCCCCGCCGCGACCCCGGCCGTGGGGCCCGCGAGTCCGTCCCGGAAGCGTGCGCGGGCGGTCGCGGGGCTCCACGCGTGCGCGTGCTCGTCGACGGCGGTGACGGGCTGGTCCGCCGTCGCGGCGGTGAGCGGACGGTCCTCCGTGCGGTTCACGCCAGCTCCTTCCCGCGCGTCTCCGGCAGTCCGAGCAGGGCCAGCGCCGCGATGCCGTAGCCGATCGCGCCGAAGACCAGCGCGCCGCCCACACCCCAGCTGTCGGCGAGGAAGCCGACCGTGGTGGGGAAGACGGCGCCCACCGCGCGGCCGGTGTTGTAGGTGAAGCCCTGTCCCGTGCCGCGCACCGCCGTCGGGTACAGCTCGCTCAGGTACGAGCCGAAGCCGCTGAAGATCGCCGACATGCAGAACCCGAGCGGGAACCCGAGTATCAGCACCAGGGTGTTGGCACCGCTCGGGATGTTCGCGTACGCCAGGATGCAGACCGCCGACAGCAGCGCGAACAGCCAGATGTTGCGCCGGCGGCCCAGCCGGTCGGTGAGGTAACCGCCGGTCAGATAGCCGAGGAACGCGCCCGAGATCAGGAACGTCAGGTAGCCGCCGGTGCCGACGACCGACAGGTCGCGCTCGGTCTTCAGGTAGGTCGGCACCCAGGTGGCCAGGGTGTAGTAACCGCCCTGCACACCGGTGGAGAGCAGCCCCGCGAAGATCGTCGTACGCAGCAGACCGGGCTTGAAGATCGCCGCGAAGTTGCCCTTGTCCGTGCTCCGTTCACGCACGGCCACGGCCTCGGGGGCGTCGTGCACCCGGCGCCGCATCCAGATGACGAGCAGTGCGGGCAGGGCGCCGGTCCAGAACATCACGCGCCAGGCCAGGTCGTCGTCGGCGAGGGAGAAGACGACGGTGTACATGATCGCGGCCAGGGCCCAGCCGACGGCCCAGGAGCTCTGGATCGCGCCGAGGGTGCGGCCCCGGTGCTTGGCGCTCGCGTACTCGGCGACCAGGATCGCGCCGACCGCCCACTCGCCGCCGAAGCCGAGGCCCTGAAGCGCCCGGAAGACCAGCAGGGTCTCGTAGTTGGGCGCGAAACCGCAGGCGACGGTGAAGACCGCATAGGTGATCACGGTGATCATCAGCGCCTTGACCCGGCCGATCCGGTCGGCGAGCACCCCGGCGAGGGCGCCGCCGATCGCGGAGACGACGAGCGTGACGGTGGTGAGGAGGCCGGTCTGACCGCTGTCCAGGCCGAAGTACGCCGCCAGCACCACCATGCTCAGCGGCAGCATGAAGTAGTCGTAGGAATCCAGTGCATACCCGCCGAAAGCGCCCGCGAAGGCGCGGCGGCCGCGCGGGCCCAGGGCGCGCAGCCAGCCGAACGCGCCGTCGTCGTCGGCGCGTTCGTCAGCGGTGGGGTGGGTCAGGGCCTGCGGTGGAGGGGTCTTGCTCATGGGCACCTCGCAGAGAGGGGACGGGGGTGCAGGGGGGGGTGAGCCGTGCCGGTGCGAAGTACCGTAGGGGATTGTTCAACGATCCCTCAATACCCATGTTGGTTCGTTCTTGCGGTCTGCGATTGAATTCCGGCATGGACGAGCACCTGACCTCACTGTCCGAGGACCGCGCGCTCCTCGGCCGTACGAGCACCGCGGAGCGAGTCTCCGACATCCTCAGGAGCCGTATCGCCGAAGGGTTCTTCCCACCCGGCGCCCGGCTGTCGGAGGACAGCATCGGCGGCGCGCTCGGCGTCTCCCGCAACACCCTGCGCGAGGCGTTCCGGCTGCTCACCCATGAACGGCTGCTCGTGCACGAGCTGAACCGGGGGGTCTTCGTCCGGGTCCTGACCGTCGAGGACGTCGAGGACATCTACCGCACCCGCGGCCTCGTCGAGTGCGCCGTCGTACGGCGTCTCGGCGAGCCGCCGTACGGCTTGGACCCGCTCGCCGGAGCGGTCGAGGAGGGGCTCGGGGCGGCTCGTGAAGGTGACTGGAATGGTGTGGGTACGGCCAATATCCACTTCCACCGCGAGCTGGTCGCCCTGGCCGGCAGCGCCCGCACCGACGAACTGATGCGCAGCGTCTTCGCCGAGCTGCGGCTCGCGTTCCACGTCGTGGACGACCCGAAGCGCCTGCACGAGCCCTACCTCGCACGTAACCGGCAGATCCTCCAGGCGCTGGAAGCGGGCGACAAGGGCGGGGCGGAGAAGCTGCTCGCGGTCTATCTGGAGGACTCCTTGGAACGGGTCGTGGAGGTCTACCGACGCCGGGTGTCGAGCGCCCCGTAAGGGGCGCGGGGATCTGCGCGAACAACCACGGCCGCCCCGCACACGAGAAGCGAACCGATTCTCGGCTCAGCCGGCGGAGCGCCGTCGTTTGGTTCGTTGTCAGACCGAGGACCTAGTCTGTGCACCGTGACTTCGCCTGCATCGACGGACCGTGTTCCGCCCCAGCTCAGCGCGGGGCCGCGCCCGGCTCCGGGCCCGGCCGCCGACGAGGGGCTGGCGCGGCGGCTGCGCGCGCTCGCCTGCACCGCGCCGCTGCACGACCTCGACACGCGCAAGGCCAACCTCGCCGGCGAGTACTCGGTGTACGGCATGGCCGAGGTGGCACTCGCCGCCATCGACCTGGTCACCCTCAACATGGACTTCGACACCGGCGCCGACCACGACCAGATAGTCGCCCGTCTCATCCCCCGCATCGCCGCCCAGGCCCCGCGCCGCCCCGTCGCCGAGCACGAGCGGGTGGCCCGCTGGGTCCTGGAGAACCTGATCAACGTCGGCAGCGTGGACCGCGGCTTCCGGGCCGTGTACGGCACCTTCGCGCCGGACGGCAGCTATGTCCGCCGTGACTACGACTTCAAGCTGATCGAGGAGGTCCCGGGGCCGGGCGGCACCGTGTACCTCCGGACGACCGACGAGGCGGTCAACGTCCTCGTCGGCGCCCTCGACACCGATGTCACCAGCGCGCAGATCGCCGCCGAGGTCAAGCTGGAGGTGCTGATCAACCGCGGCCGCCTCGCCGACGCCCAGCTCGCCGCCGAGCAGGCCCGCTACCGCACCGTGCAGTACTCCGAGACGCTCCGCCGCGCCCTGGACGCGACCCGGCGCAATGTCCGGGCGGTCGACTGGCTGAACTCCGTCCCCGACATGATCGCCGAGGCCCTCGACCACGTCGCCGACCGGTACCGCCACGAGAACGCGATCCTCACGAACATCCGCAAGGCACGCGACGAGACCGAGGACGCGGAGCACAAGCGCCGCGCGGCCGAGCTGGTCGACATCGTCAAGGACTGCATCCGACGGCACACCCAGTTGCAGTCCCGGCTGCTGGAGGCCGGCCCCCTGTTCCGCGCCGAACAGGACCGGCAGGCCTTCGCGACACCCATGACCACGTCGGGGATCGACCTCTACGGTCACCTGGTCTCGCCGGTGCTCCCGCTGCCGCTGGAGCAGGCGGTCCGCGTCACGGACGCCTACTTCGCGCGCGGGACGGGTCTCCGTACGCCGGTGTCGGTCCGTGTGGCCGATCTTGTCGACATATTGCTGACGCCGCCCGTGGAGCGGGAGCATCTGGGCGCCGAGATGCCCGAGCCCGACCTGATCGCGACGCCGGACGACAGCCGGTTCAGCGAGGAGCAGCTGGCCGCCGCCATGGAGCTGCTGGACCTGCCGTCCGACGCGCCGCGCCGACTGTCGGGACTGCTGGCCCAGGCCCGTCGCCAGGACCCCGACCTGCCGTATCTGGTCGCCCTGCTGGCGGTCCACGCCGCCAGTCCGCCGGTGGGCACGGCCTATCGGCAGGGCGAGGAGAAGCTGCTGTTCGCCGTGGACGACGGCACCGAGCTGGACGACCCCGAGTTCGGCGGCGCCGACCTCATCGTCGGCACGGCCCTGCTGGACGCCGTGGGGATGGCGGCCGACAGAACGGAAGCAGCATGAGCCGCTTCGAGCACCGCACGAACCACCAGCACCACCGCACCGAGGAGCCGAAACCGTGACCGAGCACGTCGATCGGAGTGAACCGGAGGCCGCCGCCCCGCCGGCGACCGCCGCCGTCACCCCCGCCGACGCCGCCGACGCGGCGCGGCTCGTCGCCTTCGGGCTCCAGCCCAAGCTGCAGCCCGCGCGGGACCAGGAGTACACCGATCTGCTGCGCCGGTACCGCGAGGACCCGCCGTTCGCGCGGCTCGCGGACGCCGTGGCCGCGGGGCTCGGGCTGGTCGTGCTGGAGGTGTCCCCGCGCGCCGGGATGGCGGTGACCGCGGCCGAGGACTCCGTGTTCGCCGTGCGCATGGGCGACTACGCGCGTCGTACGTCCGCCGACGGCAGCGACCGCTTCCTGCACGGGCTGGCCCATCTCGCCGTGGCCGCCATGGCGTTCCCGCGGCCCGAGGACCTCGCCGACGACGGCTACATCGGACGCGTCACCGTCAACGGCGTCGACGCCTTCGTCCGGCAGGCCTGCCGCCGGCTGGAGGAGCGCGCCGAGGAACAGGGCGAGAACACCGACCCCGCCACGGACGCGCCCGGTCTGGAGGCGGCCTGGCGGATCTGGGTCAGACGCAGCGCGACCGGCGCCACCAAGGACGCGCGTCGGCTCGCCGGCTCCACCACCGGCATCGTCGGCAAGGCCGCGGCCTTCCTGACCGACTCCGGGTTCCTCCAGCGGACCGGTGACGACAACGGCGGCACCTATCGGACCACCGCTCGTTACCAGCTCCAGGTGCGGGACATGGCCGGCAGCGCCGCCATGGCCGAGCTGCTGGAGCTGGGCGTGGTCCCGGTCACCGACGGCACCGCGACCCTGCTGCCCGCGGAGGAGACGGACGACCTGGAGCTGGTGGCCGACGCCGGGTTGCCGTTCCACTCGGCCGGAGCTTCCTGAGGCCCCGCGGCCCGTGGGCTGCCCCGAACTTCCCCGATCTGCCGAAGACTTACGAGAGTCCGCCATGTACGAGCTGTCCCGGGTCCGTCTCTACTCCATCGGACCGGCCGGTGCACGCTACGCCGACACCGTGCTTGACCTGCGCGGCGTGGGCGAGCCGGTGCCCGACCCCGCGCCCACGCAGGCGGAGTTCTTCGAGGAGGAGCCCGTCGGCCCGCCGCGCCGGCCCGCCCCGGCAGGCGTGCTCTTCCTGGAGAACGGCGGCGGCAAGTCGGTCCTGCTCAAGCTGATCTTCTCCGTGATGCTGCCGGGCCACCGCAACACCCTGGGCGGCGCCAGCTCCGGCGTGCTGCGGAAGTTCCTGCTCGCCGACGACTGCGGGCATGTCGCGCTGGAGTGGCAGCACACGCTCACCGGCGAGTGTGTCGTGGTCGGCAAGGTGAGCGAGTGGCGCGGACGCCAGGTCTCCAACGACCCCCGGAAGTTCGCCGAGGCCTGGTACTCCTTCCGGCCCGGCCCCGGGCTCTCCCTGGACAACCTGCCCGTCGCCGAGTCCACGGCCGTACGGGCGCCCGTGGAGGGCCAGTCCGGCGCGCAGGGCCGCCGCCGCACCATGAAGGGCTTCCGGGACGCGATCACGGAGGCGGGCAAGGCGTATCCGCATCTGGAGGTGCACTGGGAGGAGATCCACGACCGCTGGATCGAGCACCTCGGCGACCTCGGCCTCGACCCCGAACTCTTCCGCTACCAGCGCGAGATGAACGCGGACGAGGGTGAGGCGGCCGGCCTCTTCGCGGTCAAGAAGGACTCCGACTTCACCGACCTGCTGCTGCGGGCCGTGACCGACACGCGCGACACCGACGGCCTCGCCGACCTGGTCGGCGGCTTCGGCAACAAGCTGGGCAGGCGTGCCGAGCTGATCGCCGAGCGGGACTTCACCGCCGGATCCGTCGACCTGCTCGGGCGGATCGTCGAGGCCGCCGAGACCCGCTCACGCGCACGTGACATCCACGCCGGCGCCGAGCGGCGCACCAGGACCCTGGCCCGGCGGCTGTCCGCGCGAGGCGTCCAGGAGCGGGTACGGGCCGCCGACCTCGCCCAGCGGGTCACCGCCGCCGCGTACGCCGTCACCCACGCCGAGGCGGCCCGCGAGCGCAGCGCGCTGATCGCCGCCGAACTCGCCTACCGGCACGCCTCGCTGGCGCTCGCCGCGGCCGAGAAGTCCGCGGCCGCCCAGAAGCGCGAGCTCGCCGACGCCCGCACCCTGCACTCCGCCTGGCAGGCCGCCGAAGCCGTCCTGCGGCACCGCGCCTCCTCCGACCGCGTCGCACGGGTGGCCGCCGCCATCCAGGAGGCCGAGCGCGACGCGGCCCCCGCGCTGGCCGCCCGCGCCAAGGCCGCCGTCGATCTCGTACGGGCCCTGCACGCCGCGGCGGAGAGCGCCGAGGCCCTCGCCAACGAGGGGGAGGAGCGCTCCGCCGCCCTCCAGGAGGTCAGCGAGTCCGCCTACGCGGACTCCACCGCCGCCGCCACCGACGCGCAGCGCGCCCGCAGTGAGGTCGGCCACCTGCGGCAGCGCCTGACCGAGGTCGAGCAGGAGACCGCCGAGGCCGTCCGCGCGGGCTGGCTCGACGACAGCACGCCCGACGCCGACCCGGCCCGCGCCGCCCTCGCGGCGAGCGACGCCGAGAAGAGCGCCGTCGCCGCCTGGGACACCGCCCGCGAGGCTTCCCGGCGCGCCTCGGAGCACGCGCGTGAAGCGGCCTCCACCGAGTCCCGTGCGGAACTGACGGCGGCCCGCGCGGCGGACGCGGCGACGGCGGCGGACCGTGCGTACGACGCCGAGCGGCGGCTCGCCGAGGGGCTGGCGGCGGAGGAACGCCTGGCCGAACTGCTGAGCCTGACCGGTGAGCCGGGTGTGAAACGCGGGTCGGTTCCCGCTCCTCGCAACGGTGAGGACGGCAACGAAAGCCCGGCCGCTGCCGGTGCCCTCACCCCGGAGGAGCTGGACCGGTTCGCCGGCGAACTGCGTGAGCTGCTCGACGACGCCGTTTCCGCCGCCGAGCGCCAGCTCTTCGAGCTGCGTACGGCGGCCGCGGACGACGCCCGGATCCTGGGCGCGCTCGGCGACGGCGGGCTGCTGCCGCCCGGCCCGGACGTGCTGGCGACCGTGGAGTTCCTCGGCGAGCAGGGCATCCCTGCGCTGCCGGGCTGGCGCTACCTCGCCCAGGCCGTCGACCCCACCGACCACGCGCGCGTACTGGCCGCCCGGCCCGAACTGGTCGACGGCGTGATCATCACCGACCCGGCCACGCACGCGCGTGCCCGCGAGGTGCTGGGCGACGCGGCCCTGTTGCCCCGGTCCGCCGTAGCGGTGGGCACGGCCGCCGCCCTGCTCGCCCCGACTCCGGCCGCCGACGCGCCGGACGGTGACGTCTTCCTCGTACCTCCGAACCCGGCCATGCACGACGAGTTCGCCGCCGACGAGGAGCGTCAGGCGCTGCGCGCGCGGACGACCGAGCGGGACGAGGAGATCCGCGGCCTCGCCGCACGGCTCGGCAAGGACCGTGAACTGGCGGCCCGGCTCGCCTCATGGCGGACCGGCTGCCCGGACGGACGGCTGGTGGAGCTGGCGCAGGCGGCCGGGGAGGCGCGCGCGTTCGCCGAGGAGTCCGAGGCCGAACTGGCCGAGGCGCGGACCGTGCGGGCCGAGGCCGACGAAGCCGCCGCCGAGGCGGCCCAGGTCCGCGACGAGCGGCAGGAGACCGCGCAGAAGGCCCGGCGGTCCGCCGACGCCCTGGCGGGGCTGGCGTTCCGGCTGCGTGAGCGGGCGGGCTGGCAGGTCAAGGTGCGCGAACTCGCCGACGAGGCCGTCGAGTCCGAGGCCCGCGCCCAGAGCTGCCTGGAGCGTGCCCGCGCCGCCGACGAGGACCGCCGGGCCGCCCAGCGCGCGGCCGACGACGCGCGCCGCACCGCGCGTGCCCTGCGCGCCGAGCGCTCGGAGATCGCGGGCGCCCCCGACGACGTACCCGACACGGACGCGGTCGAGCCGAAGGCGTCCCTGCCCGCGCTTCGCGAGGCGTACCGGGCCGCGTCCCAGGTGTACGAGAAGGTCGGCGTCGGCGCCGACCTGCGTGCCGAGCAGGCCCGCGCGGAGAGCGACGAGAGCGCGGCGCGCGCGGAGCTGGACCGGCTGAGCAACAAGGTCCGTACCCGGGCCGAGCAGCTCCTGCAGTCGCCGGACGGCTCCGACGGACCCTCCCGGCAGGCGGCTTCCGCGCGCGCGGAGGAGCTGGTCCAGCTTCTGGAGACCCGCATGTCCAGCGCCAGCGAACAGCTCGGGCGGCTGCGCGGCGAGGCCGAGCGGCACGCCCCCGAGGACGGTGAGGCACACACCGAGCTGTCCGAGGAAATCCAGCCGCGCGACGCCGACCACGCGCAGGCTCTGCTGCGCACCGCGACGACCGAACTCGCCGCCCGAACCGAGGCGTTGACACAGGCACGCGAGGCGCACGCCGAACTCCTCGAAGCCCACCGCGGCGCCGAGGACGCGGCCGGTGGCTTCGACGAGATCGCCGCGATGCTGCGCGACCTGCTGCGCGAGCACGCCTTGGACGAGGAGCAGGACGAGCCGGAGGCCTACCCCGGCGGCCCGGAGGAGGCCCGGCACTCCGCGGCCGAGGCCCGCCGGTCGCTGCGCGGCTGCGCCGCCGACCTGTCCGCCGCCGAGGCCGCCGTGCGCGAGGCGAGCGACGTGCTCGTACGGCACGCCAACTCCACGCGGTACGAGCAGGTCCGCACCCCCGCCCGCCAGCAGATCCGTGAACTGCCCGCCTCCGCACTGCCCGAGCACGCGCAGAAGTGGGCGGACGCCTTCGCGCCCCGACTCCGTGTGCTCACCGACGAGTTGGCGCAGCTGGAGCGCAACCGCGACTCGATCGTGGACCGGCTGCGCGGCCTGGTGGAGTCGGCGCTGGCCACCCTGCGGTCCGCGCAGCGTCTGTCCCGGCTGCCCGAAGGGCTCGGCGAGTGGTCCGGACAGGAGTTCCTGCGCATCCGCTTCGAGGAGCCCGACCAGGCCACCCTCACCGAACGGCTGGGCGAGGTCGTCGACGAGGCGACCCGCGCGGCCGTGAAGAAGAACTCCGACCTGCGACGCGACGGAATGTCGCTGCTCCTGCGGGGAGTCGCCGCGGCGCTCCAGCCCAAGGGCGTCGCCGTCGAGATCCTCAAGCCGGACGCCGTGCTGCGCGCCGAGCGCGTGCCCGTCGGGCAGATGGGCGACGTGTTCTCGGGCGGTCAGCTCCTCACCGCCGCCATCGCCCTGTACTGCACGATGGCCGCGCTCAGGAGCAATGACCGGGGCCGGGACAAGCACCGGCACGCGGGCACGCTCTTCCTCGACAACCCCATCGGGCGCGCCAACGCGACCTATCTGCTGGAGCTGCAGCGGGCCGTGTCGGACGCGCTCGGCGTCCAGCTCCTCTACACCACGGGCCTGTTCGACACGACCGCGCTCGCCGAGTTCCCGCTGGTCATCCGCCTGCGCAACGACGCCGACCTGCGGGCGGGCCTGAAGTACATCAGCGTGGAGGAGCACCTCCGCCCGGGGCTTCCCCAGCAGCCCCAGGCGGGGGAGGCGGTGCACAGCGAGATCACGGCGACCCGGATGTTCAAGCGCCTGGCGGCACCGGCGACGCCGTGATGTGAGCCGGCGGTGAACGGAGGCGCGGGGTCGCTCAGTTCGCCGCCGACAAGACGACGGGACCGTCGCCGGGTGCGGCCTGCCTTGCCGCGCCCTCCAGGCTGTGCTCGGCGAGGACGCCCGTCCGATGGCGCTGAACGAACCAGTAGCAGGCGAAGCCGCCGCCCGCGACGACGGCGACGAACAGCACCGCGCCCCGGCGCAGATACCAGTGGTACGGAGCCGCAGCGTTGGGGTCTTGCGGCTGTCAGCAACCGTACGACGTGCCCCGACACGTGCGAACGGGCGCCGGCTGTCCTGCCGGTACCGGCTGTCCGACCGGGGGTTGGGGGATCGGCCGCTCGACCGCGCGTCAGCTGTGCGGCCGGCCGCGTGCCGATCGACCGGAACTCAGGAGTGCGACAACCGCCCGGTCCGGCTCCGCCGGCCTATTCGCTCCTGCGCGCGCTCGGCCTCCCGCGCCAGCTGCCGGGCTCGGCGCCGCTCGCGTCGCAGGGAGCGCGCCGTGCTGCTCGGCGCCGAGACCACGCCGTTGCGCTGGTTCCAGACCTGGCGGGTCACCCAGACGTCCAGGGCGCCCCAGGTGGCCACCACGGTGCTGACGACGCTGCTGATCACCATGGGGAACGCCAGCCACGATCCCGCCAGCGTGCACAGGAAGGCCACCATCGCCTGTATCAGCGTCAACGCGATGATCAGCACGGCCCGCACCGCCGACCTGCGCACCGGATCCGGCATTCGGCGCCGGGGCGCGGTCTCCTCCACCCACAACGGCCGGTACCCCGACCAGCCCCCGGGCGTCCGGTCACCGTCGGCCGCCACGCCGGCGTCGTCCTCGTCCGCCGTCACCACGCGTGTGCCCTCCGGAATCTCGCGGCTCACCGTCTCCGTGCGCCCGCCCACCGGAATGTCGCGATCCAGCGCTTCGGGACCGCGCCGCGCCCTCTCGTGCGCCGTGGCGCCGTCCTCAAGCGCCTCACGCCGCTCCGCCGTGCCCATCACCGTGTCACTCCCCACCGCCAGCAGACCCCTTGCCCGTGTCCGAAGACCCGACTCCCCAGTGGCTGCCCGGCTTGCGCTGTTTTACGCCGCCCAGGGGCTGGATGCGGCTCCTGTGGCCCATTCCGCCCCCATTTCCCGTACAGAAGGACGAACGACGCGGCCCGAAGATTCCCGGGAATGATAGAAATCCGGCCAACTGGCCAGAGAAACCGGCTGGTTCCCTCCCTCGGGGTGCCATGGGATCGCGGTAGGCAATCTCCCGTAATGAACGGACAACTCCACATGTCTCGTCGCCGGTACGGAAGTTCAGGTTCCGGACCGCTCTTCGAGTTAGTTGTGCGTCGGTAGTAGGCTCGCGCCGACTGTTGACGCACAGGTGTGCCCCCTGCCCGGTGGGGGGTTTGAGCTGGGGGAGGCCATGCGCTTTCGCGGGAAGTCGATCCGCCGGAAGATGGTGGCGCTGCTTCTCGTGCCGCTGGTGTCCCTGACCGCTATCTGGGGTTTCGCCACGGTACTCACGGGGCGAGGTGTGGCCCAGTTGTTCACGGTGTCGTCCCTCGTCGAGAAGATCGGTTACTCCACCGAGGACGCCGTGCGCGTCCTCCAGCAGGAGCGCCGTCAGGCGCTCGTCTATCTCGCCGACCCACGGGCCTCGGACGCACTGACGGCACTGCGCGTCACCCGGCGCTCCACCGACGCCGCGGTGTCCGAGATCCGCAAGAACGCCAAGGACCCCGACGTCCGTGACGGGATGGACGAGGGCGACGAGGAGCGCCTCACCGCGGTCCTGGACGCCTTCGACGGCATCAACGCCCTGCGCCGCAGCGTCGAGGACGGCACGGTGACCCGCGCCCAGGCCCTGTATCTCTACAACCGCCTCGTCGACCCCTGCTACGCCCTGCTGGGTGCCCTCGACGGCATCGACAGCGTCGCGATGGACAAGCAGGCACGCGCCCTGCTCAACGTCACCCGCGCCCGCGAGCTCCTCTCCCGCGAGGACGCGTTGCTCAGTTCCGCCCTCGTGGTCGGCAAGCTCACCCGCGAGGAGATCCGCGACGTCTCCGACCTCGTGGCCCAGCGCACCCTCATGTACGACGTCAGCCTCACCGACCTGCCGTCGTCGGAGCGCGAGCGCTTCGAGCGCTTCTGGAAGAACGCCTCCACCGCCCCGCTGCGCGTCGCCGAACAGGCCGTCATCTTCGGCCAGCCGGGCCGGCCCAGCATCGTCGAGGCCAAGAGCTGGGACACCGCCGCGGGCAGCGTCCTGGAAGAGCTCAGCAAACTCAACGACGAGGCGGGCACCCGCTATCAGGAGCGCGTCCAGCCGGTCGCGATGGGCGTCATCGTCAAGGCCGCCATCGCCGGCGTCCTCGGACTGCTTGCCCTGCTGTTCTCGCTCGTGCTGTCCGTACGGATCGGCCGCAGCCTCATCCGCGACCTGCGGCAGCTGCGCATGGAGGCCCACGAGGCGTCCGGTGTGCGCCTGCCCAGCGTGATGCGCCGCCTGTCCGCCGGCGAACAGGTCGACGTGGAGACCGAGGTCCCGCGCCTGGAGTACGACAAGAACGAGATCGGCGAGGTCGGCCAGGCCCTCAACACCCTCCAGCGCGCCGCCGTCGAGGCCGCCGTCAAGCAGGCCGAACTGCGCGCCGGCGTCTCCGAGGTCTTCGTGAACCTCGCCCGCCGCAGCCAGGTCCTCCTGCACAAGCAGCTCACCCTCCTCGACACCATGGAACGCCGGACCGAGGACACCGACGAACTCGCCGACCTGTTCCGCCTGGACCACCTGACCACCCGCATGCGCCGCCACGCCGAGGGCCTGGTGATCCTCTCCGGCGCCGCCCCCTCCCGGCAGTGGCGCAAGCCCGTCCAGCTCATGGATGTCGTGCGCGCCGCGGTCGCCGAGGTCGAGGACTACGAGCGCATCGAGGTGCGCCGGCTGCCCCGTGTCGCCGTCACCGGTCCGGCCGTCGCGGACATCACTCACCTCGTCGCCGAACTCCTGGAGAACGCCACGGTGTTCTCCCCGCCGCACACAGCGGTCCAGGTGCTGGGCGAGCGCGTCGCCAACGGCTTCACCCTGGAGATCCACGACCGCGGCCTGGGCATGGCCGCCGAGGCCCTCCTCGACGCCAACCTCCGGCTCGCCGAGACGCCCGAGTTCGAACTGTCCGACACCGACCGGCTCGGCCTCTTCGTGGTCAGCCGTCTCGCCCAGCGCCAGAACGTCCGTGTCTCCCTCCAGCCGTCGCCGTACGGCGGTACCACCGCCGTCGTGTTCATCCCCGACGCGCTCCTCACCGACGACGTGCCCGACACCAACGGCATCGGATTCCGCCTCGACCGGCCCACCCCGTCCAAGGAGGCGGAGCTGGAGGAGGCGCGCCGCGCGGCCCTCTCCCAGGTACCGGTCCGCGTGCCCGGCCTGCCCACCCCGCTCCTGGACGGCCCGGTCGAACTGGAAGCCCCTGTCGACCTCGACGCGCTCGGAGGCTTCCCGGACCACCTCGACGACGAGGACGGCGATCGCGGCGGCCTGTTCCGCCCGCGCCGGGCCCTCGGCCCCACGGAGACCGAGGCGACGGGCCCCCTCGGCGAGCAGCACCCGGCCTCCGGGATCCCCGGCGGCCCGGAGCAGACCGGCCCCGAAGCCGACATGAGCGCCCCGGTGCCGCTGCCCCGCCGCAGTACACCCAAGCTGGTCAGCTCGCACGGGCGCCCCGTCACGGAGCAGCGCTCCCGGCGCGAGAAGCCGGACCCTGAGCCCACGGCGAGCCAGACCCGACCGCAGCCCAACGGCCTCGCTCCGCTGCCGACCCGCCGCCGCGGCACAGGGCCCCAGGGCGGCGCGGCCGACGGGCACGACCATGGCCAGGAGCGCCCCGGTATCCCGTCCGCCGGCGCGCGGGACCGCGGTGAGCAGCCGGAGCCACCGGCACTGCCAAAGCGCACACACCGCCCGGCGATCGCGTCCGGCGGCCCCGACGACTCCGCACCGACCCTGGCCGGCGCGCAACCGCCCAGTGGCTCCGGAGCGGGCGCGCTGCCCCGACGCGTACGGCAGGCCAACCTGGCTCCCCAGCTCAGGCAGGGCCCCGCGCGGCGCCCCGAGGGCAAGCCGGAGCCCGTGGAACGGGACGCGGACGAGGTACGCAGCCGAATGGCCTCGCTCCAGCGCGGCTGGCAACGCGGCCGCACGGAGAACGCCGCGGGCGACGACACCCACAGCGGCACAGCACCACAACGAACGACTAAGGGGGACGGTCGATGACCGCACCAGAGGCGACCGGCCACACCGCGACGAACCAGTCGGGGGAGCTCAACTGGCTCCTCGACGACCTGGTGGACCGCGTCGCCAGCATCCGCAAGGCCCTTGTGCTCTCCGGCGACGGCCTGCCGACGGGTGTGTCCAAGGACCTGACCCGTGAGGACAGCGAGCACCTGGCCGCTGTGGCGTCCGGGTTCCACAGCCTCGCCAAGGGCGTGGGCCGCCACTTCGAGGCGGGCAGCGTCCGGCAGACGGTCGTCGAGCTGGACGAAGCCTTCCTGTTCGTGACGGCGGCCGGTGACGGCAGCTGCCTCGCCGTGCTCTCGGACGCCGACTCCGACGTCGGCCAGGTCGCGTACGAGATGACGCTCCTCGTCAAGCGGGTCGGCGTACATCTGGGCTCCACTCCGCGCACCGATCTGACCTCGGGCGGGTAGTGGGATGGCATGAGCGCTGACGGTCAGGGAAGAAGCCACTGGTTCGACGACGAGGCCGGACCGGTCGTCCGTCCGTACGCCATGACGCGCGGCCGCACCACCAGTGCGGCCCAGCACCGCCTCGACCTGATCGCGGTGGTCGTCGCGGAATCGCACGCGGACGACCCGGACGCCGACTCGACACTGTCCCCGGAACACGTGGACATCGTCGGGCTGTGCCGTGACGCCCCGCAGTCCGTCGCGGAACTCTCCGCCGAACTCGATCTGCCCATCGGAGTCGTGCGGGTACTCGTCGGGGACCTCGTGGACGCGGAATTCGTCCATGTGAACCGGCCCGTACCGCCTGCCGAGCTGGTGGACGAGAGTATTCTGCGCGACGTGATCAACGGCCTGCGGGCGCTCTGAGCGGCGCGGAAGCGGGGTAGTGACGTGACAGGCTGGCAGTTCTGGGTCGACCGTGGCGGTACCTTCACGGACATCGTCGCGCGACGCCCGGACGGCCGCCTGCTGACGCACAAGCTCCTGTCGGAGAACCCGGCGCGCTACTCCGACGCGGCCGTGGCGGGCGTACGCGAACTGCTGGACGGCTCCCCGGACCCCATCGAGGCCGTCCGCATGGGCACGACGGTCGCCACGAACGCCCTCCTGGAGCGCAAGGGCGAGCGGACCCTGCTCGTGATCACCAGTGGCTTCCGCGACGCCCTGCGCATCGCCTACCAGAACCGCCCCCGCATCTTCGCCCGCCGCATCGAGCTGCCCGAGCTGCTGTACGAGCGCGTCGTCGAGGTCGACGAACGCATCGCCGCCGACGGCACCGTCCTGCGCACCCCCGACCTCGATGCCCTGGCCGGTCCCCTCCGGGAGGCGTACGACGACGGGATCCGTGCGGTCGCCGTGGTCTGCATGCACAGCCATCTCCACCCCGCCCACGAGCAGGCTGTCGGGCGACTCGCCGGTCGCGTCGGCTTCCCGCAGATCTCGCTGTCCAGCGAGGTCAGCCCCCTGATGAAACTCGTCCCGCGCGGGGACACCGCCGTCGTCGACGCCTACCTCTCGCCCGTGCTGCGCCGCTACGTCCAGCACATCGCCGACCAGCTCGAAGACGTGCGGCTGATGTTCATGCAGTCGAACGGCGGTCTCGCCGAAGCCGGGCAGTTCCGCGGCAAGGACGCCATCCTCTCCGGACCCGCCGGCGGCATCGTCGGCATGGCCCGCATGTCGCAGCTGGCCGGGTTCGACCGGGTCATCGGCTTCGACATGGGCGGCACCTCCACCGACGTCTCGCACTTCGCGGGCGGCTACGAACGCGTCTTCACCACCCAGATCGCCGGGGTGCGGCTGCGCGCCCCCATGCTGGACATCCACACCGTCGCGGCCGGCGGCGGCTCGGTTCTCCACTTCGACGGCTCCCGCTACCGCGTAGGGCCGGACTCGGCGGGCGCGGACCCGGGGCCCGCCTGCTACCGGGGCGGCGGACCGCTCGCCGTGACCGACGCCAACGTCATGCTCGGCCGCATCCAACCCGCGTACTTCCCCCAGGTGTTCGGGCCCGACGGCGACCAGCCCCTCGACGACGCCCTCGTCCGCGACCGCTTCGCCGCCCTCGCGCGTGAGATCCGCGAACAGACGGGGGACGACCGCACCCCCGAGCAGGTGGCCGAGGGCTACCTTCAGATCGCCGTCGCCAACATCGCCAACGCCGTGAAGCGGATCTCCGTCCAGAAGGGCCACGACGTCACCCGCTACGCCCTCACCACCTTCGGTGGCGCGGGTGGACAGCACGCGTGCATGGTCGCCGACTCGCTCGGCATCCGCACCGTCCTCGTGCCGCCCATGGCCGGCGTCCTGTCCGCACTCGGCATCGGGCTCGCCGACACGACGGCCATGCGCGAACAGTCCGTGGAGGTCCCCCTCGACACCTCCTCGATGGCAGGCGTACTGAAGACCGCGGACGACCTCGAATCCGCCGCCCGCGCCGAACTCCTCGACGAGGACGTCCCCGAGGACCAGGTCAGGATCACCCGACGCGCCCAACTCCGCTACGACGGCACCGACACCACCCTCACCGTCGAACTCACCGAGCCCGCCCCGATGCGGCGTGCCTTCGAAGAACGTCATCGCGCCACGTACTCCTTCACTCTCGACCGCCCGATCGTCGTCGAAGCCCTCTCCGTCGAGGCCACCGGCATCACCGAACCCCCTGATCTCTCCGCTCTCGCCCCTTACGAGGCCGCCCCCGAGGGCAGCCCGGCCGCACCGCCGACGGTCCGCCTCCACACCGGCGGCACCCGGCGCGAAGTACCCCTCCACCGCCGCGAGTTCCTTCCTCCCGGTGAAACCGTCACCGGCCCGGCGATCATCACCGAGGCCGGCGCGACGACCGTCGTGGACGACGGCTGGCAAGCCGTGGCGACCGACGACGGGCATCTGGTCATGGAACGCGTGGCGACTACGGAGAGTTCCGACCTCGACACGAAAGCCGACCCGGTTCTGCTCGAGGTCTTCAACAACCTCTTCATGTCCATCGCCGAACAGATGGGCGCCCGCCTCGAGTCCACGGCCCAGTCCGTCAACATCAAGGAGCGCCTGGACTTCTCGTGCGCGCTCTTCGACCCGGACGGAAACCTGGTGGCCAACGCCCCGCACATCCCCGTCCACCTGGGCTCGATGGGCACGAGCGTCAAGGAGGTCATCCGGCGCCGCGGCTCCGGCATGCGCCCGGGCGACACCTACGCGGTCAACGACCCCTACCACGGCGGCACCCATCTCCCCGACGTCACCGTGATCACCCCGGTGTTCGACACGGGCGGCACGGCGAACACGGAGGGTGAGCCGCGGATCCTCTTCTACGTCGCCTCGCGCGGCCACCACGCCGAGATCGGCGGCATCGCGCCCGGCTCCATGCCCGCGAACAGCAGCACCATCGAGGAGGAGGGAATCCTCTTCGACAACTGGCTGCTCGCCGAGAACGGCCGCTTCCGCGAGGAGGAGACCCTCCGCCTGCTCACCGAGGCGCGGTACCCCTCCCGCAACCCCCGGACCAACCTCGCCGACCTGCGCGCCCAGATCGCGGCCAACCAGAAGGGCGTCGACGAAGTCGCCCGAATGATCGAGAACTTCGGCCTCGACGTCGTCCAGGCGTACATGCGGCACGTCCAGGACAACGCCGAGGAAGCGGTGCGCCGGGTCATCGACGCCCTCGACGACGGCGAGTACGCCTACGAGACCGACTCTGGCGCCGTCATCCGGGTACGCGTGCGCGTGGACCGCGCCGCCCGCACCGCCACCGTCGACTTCGCCGGCACCTCCCCGCAGCTCGCCACCAACTTCAACGCGCCCTTCTCGGTGGTCAACGCCGCGGTCCTGTACGTCTTCCGCACCCTGGTCGCCGACGACATCCCGCTCAACGACGGCTGCCTGCGCCCCCTCGACATCATCGTGCCGCCCGGTTCCATGCTCGCCCCCGAACCACCGGCCGCGGTCGTCGCGGGCAACGTGGAGACCTCCCAGGCCATCACCGGCGCCCTCTACGCGGCCCTCGGCGTCCAGGCGGAGGGCTCCGGCACCATGAACAACGTCACCTTCGGCAACGAACGCCACCAGTACTACGAGACCGTGGCCTCCGGATCAGGCGCGGGAGACGGCTTCCCCGGCGCGCCCGTCGTTCAGACCCACATGACCAACTCACGGCTCACCGATCCCGAAGTGCTGGAATGGCGACTGCCCGTCCAACTCGACGAGTTCGCGCTCCGGCACGGCAGCGGCGGCGCCGGGCGGTGGCACGGCGGGGACGGTGCCGTACGCCGCCTCCGGTTCCACGAGCCCATGACGGTCTCCACGCTGTCCCAGCACCGCAGGGTCCCGCCCTACGGCATGGCCGGCGGCGAGCCCGGCGCACTGGGAGCCAACCGTGTCGAGCACGCGGACGGCACGGTCACCGCGCTCGCCGGCAGCGACTCGGCTGACGTCGGCCCCGGCGACGTACTCGTCATCGAAACCCCCGGCGGCGGAGGCTACGGCCCACCGTCGCGCGACCCCCATCAAGCAGGAGAAGAGATCGATGATCTTCGGGCGTTCTGAGCGCGGGAAGCCTCCGGTCGAGCCCGTCACGCTCAAGATCCTGGTGGCCGGCGGCTTCGGCGTGGGCAAGACCACCCTCGTCGGCGCGGTCAGCGAGATCAGGCCGCTGCGCACCGAGGAACTGCTCACCGAGGCCGGACGTCCGGTCGACGACACGAGCGGTGTCGAGGGCAAGCGCACCACCACCGTGGCCATGGACTTCGGCCGCATCACCCTGCGCGAGGACCTGGTCCTGTACCTCTTCGGCACGCCCGGCCAGGAGCGGTTCTGGTTCATGTGGGACGAGCTGTCGGAGGGCGCCCTCGGCGCGATCGTCCTCGCCGACACACGGCGTCTGGAGGACTCCTTCGCCGCCATCGACTACTTCGAACGGCGCGGCATACCCTTCCTCGTCGGCGTCAACTGCTTCGAGGGCGCCGACCGTTACCCCGCCGCCGACATCCGGCAGGCCCTCGATCTGGACCCCGACGTACCGCTGGTGCTGTGCGACGCCCGCGACCGGGAGTCCGTCAAGGAGATCCTCATCGGCGTCGTCCAGCACGCGATGGCCTTCCAGGCGAGCCACCGGCAGACCGTGGCGACCTGAACCGCGCTCACAGACACGACCCGTACCCCCGCCGACCGGGGTACGGGCCGTGCGCCTGGGGCACACACACGTGGCTCACCTCGGACGCACGCACGCGTGGGCCGCTCTCGGCGCCTGCGTCAGCTCTGGCCGTCCTCCTGCCAACCGAAGCTCTTCTCCACCGCCTTGCGCCAGTTGTGGTACTCGCGGTCACGCGTCTCGGCGGTCATGGTGGGCGTCCACTCGGCGTCCTTCGCCCAGTGCGCCTTCAGCTCGTCCAGGTCGTTCCACACGCCCGTGGCCAGCCCGGCCGCGTAGGCGGCGCCCAGGCAGGTCGTCTCGGAGATCTTGGGCCGGATCACCGGCACGCCGAGTACGTCGGCCTGGTGCTGCATGAGGAGGTTGTTCTTCGTCATGCCACCGTCGACCTTCAGGGTCGTGATCTCGACGCCGGAGTCCTGGTACATGGCGTCCACGACCTCGCGCGTCTGCCAGCTCGTCGCCTCCAGCACCGCGCGGGCGAGGTGCGCCTTGGTGACGTAGCGCGTCAGGCCGGTGATGACACCGCGCGCGTCCGAGCGCCAGTACGGAGCGAACAGGCCGGAGAACGCGGGCACGATGTACGCACCGCCGTTGTCCTCGACGCTCTCCGCGAGGGGCTCGATCTCGTCGGCGGTGCGGATGATGCCGAGCTGGTCGCGGAACCATTGGACGAGCGCGCCCGTTATGGCTATGGCCCCCTCCAGGCAGTACACCGGCGCCTCGTCGCCGATCTTGTAGCCCATCGTCGTCAGCAGCCCGCTCTTCGACGGCACCGGCCGGTTGCCCGTGTTGAGCAGCAGGAAGCTTCCGGTGCCGTAGGTGTTCTTCGCGGTGCCGACGTCGTAGCAGGCCTGCCCGAACACGGCCGCCTGCTGGTCGCCCAGGGCCGAGGCGACCGGGACCCCGGCCAGCTGGCCGACGGCGGTGCCGTACACCTCGGCGGAGGACCTGATCTCCGGCAGGACGGCCTCGGGCACGTTCATGGCGGACAGGATCGAGGAGTCCCACTGGAGGGTCCCCAGGTTCATCAGCATCGTGCGCCCGGCGTTCGTCACGTCGGTGACGTGCCGCCCGCCGTCCGTGCCGCCGGTGAGGTTCCAGATGAGCCAGGAGTCGATGGTGCCGAAGGCGATCTCGCCCCGTTCGGCGCGATCCCGCAGGCCGGGCACGTTGTCCAGCAGCCAGGCCGCCTTGGGGCCGGAGAAGTAGCTGGCCAGCGGCAGGCCGGTCTGCTCGCGGAACCGGTCCTGCCCGTCCGAGCCGCCGAGTTGGTTGCACAGTGCAGCGGTGCGCGTGTCCTGCCACACGATCGCGTTGTGCACCGGCTTGCCGGTCGCACGGTCCCACAGGACCGTCGTCTCGCGCTGGTTGGTGATGCCGAGCGCGCTGAGCTGGTCGGTGCGCAGTCCGGCCTTGGCGATCGCCCCGGCGACCACCGCCTGCACCTTGGACCAGATCTCCGTGGCGTCGTGCTCCACCCAGCCGGGCTTGGGGAAGATCTGGCGGTGCTCGCGCTGGTCGACGGCCACGATCGCGCCGTCCTGGTTGAAGATGATGCAGCGGCTCGAGGTCGTGCCCTGGTCGATTGCGGCGACGAACTTGTCCGTCATGACGTCCCCTTCGTCGGATCCTTCAGAACGCTGCGTTGAAGATGACCCCGGACAACGCCCCGCCGATCAGCGGTCCCACGACCGGGATCCAGGAGTAACCCCAGTCCGAGGTGCCCTTGTTGGGAATCGGCAGCAGGGCGTGGATGATGCGGGGGCCCAGGTCACGGGCCGGGTTGATGGCGTACCCCGTGGGACCGCCGAGCGACAGGCCGATGCCGACCACCAGGAACGAGACGATCAGGATTCCCGTGCCCGACAGGCCGAGTCCCTTGGTCAGGCCGAACGCCAGGATCGGCAGCACCAGGGCGATCGTCGCGATGATCTCGGTGATCAGGTTCGCGACAGGATTTCGGATCGCGGGCGCGGTGGAGAAGATCCCGAGCGTCGGCTGAGCGAGCTTCTCGTCGCGGTTGGCCTGGAACTGCGCGAAGTAGACCAGCCAGCACAGCACCGCACCGAGCATCGCGCCGACCATCTGGCCTGCGATGTAGATGCCGACCTTGTCCCAGACCCCTGTGTCGATGGCGATCCCGATCGTCACGGCCGGGTTGATCTGTCCACCGGACAGCGGGGCCGCGGTGTACGCGCCGGCCATGACGCCGAATCCCCAGCCGAAGGCGATGACGATCCAGCCGCCGTCCTTCGCCTTGGAGTAATTCAGCAGGACGGCGGCTACGACACCGGCTCCGAAGAGGATCAGGATCGCGGTGCCGATGACCTCACCGAGGAAAATGTCTCCGTTGCTCATGGCTGCTCCTAGGCCCTGGCCGGGACGATCGGCCCCGGTTCTTCGTGCGGGGTGCGTTTCCCATGGCGACTTCAGACGAAGGCAGGGAAGGTCCCGACCCCGCCCGGCGTCCGTGACGAGCGTGCCGTCGCAGCCGAATCGCCCGTGGGGGAGGGCCTTTGCACAGGCGGAACCGCGCGGCACAGTGCGTGGATACGCCGAGAATGTACGGCGATGTCGGCTGACACCGGGAAGTGTTCACCGGTGTCCAAGGGGCGTCAAGGTCGCTGACGCCAACGGTTCGGGGTGTGCCGACGGTTCACGGGCCCACGCCTTCCGCGCTCCGGGCACGCCCACTCGGAAGTGAGACGGGACAGGGACGGGACACCAGGCCCCGCCGGGGCCGGCAGGCGGGCCAGTTCCTGCTGGACTCGACAGGGGTCGAAGGCTATTGCTGTGCTGAGGCCCACGGGTGCCTTTCGGCCACCGCCGACCTCGTGGGGAAAGCGTCTCACCCCCTGCCGGGCTCCGCCACCGCGCAACCGGCGGCAGTCGCCGTTTCCACTCCGCGCAGGATTTCGTGCCCCGGCAGTCCCGCGCGTCCCAGGACCCAGCTCGCCCCGCGCAGCGACTTCGCAGCTTTCTTCAGCGGTGCCAGACAGGAGGCCGCCTGCCGATGGTCCGTCACGCTCCCGGGTTCGCACAGGACCGTGGCGAGTGACAGCGTGATGGCGCGTCCGCCCGCCGACCAGGGCGCGTCCAACACCGAGGCAGCCAGCGGATTCAGCCCCTCCGGATCCGCGAGGACCAAGAAGTCGTCCCCGCCGATGTGGCCGACGCGGGTGCTGTCCGTCGCCACGTGCTGAAGCGCCCGTCCGACCGACCTGATCAGCTCGTCGCCGGCCGCGAACCCGGCCCCGTCGTTGACCTGCTTGAAGTGGTCCACGTCCAGCCAGCTCAGCGCGAATCTCCGCCCGTCCGCGATCCGCTGGTCCACCTCACCGGTGATCGCGTCGGATCCCGGCAGCCGGGTCAGCGGGTTGAGCCCGGCCGCCTCCTCCACCCGGTTCTCGGCGAGCGCCCGCACGAGGTCCGCGAGCCTTACGACACCGACACACCGGCCGAACCGGTCGACCACGGCGACGTCGTCCGAGGTGCGGTCCCGGCCGCCGTCCGCGACCACGTCCAGTACCTCCCACGCCGTGGCGTCGACGCCCACCGTGCGCGGTGGATCGCCGAGCTTTGCCGCGGGCCGGTCGGCGTAGAGGGCGTGGCCGTAGCGGCCCGACATCGACAGCAGAAAGCGGGAACGATGCACCGACCGCACCGGGACGCCGTACATGTCCACCAGCAGCACCCCGGACACGTCCGGGGACCCGGTCAGCAGCGCCCGCACCTGTCCGGCCGACGCGGTGGCGGGCAGCAGTGCCGCCGGCCGCACGAACTCGCGTACCGAGGGACCGGACCGAGGTGTCACCGCCAGTCCGGTCGAGCGCGGCGGAACGTATACCTCCGCCGCGGGCAGCCGGGCCGGTGGAGCGAACAGCTCGCCCTGGGCCAGCTGCGCACCCGCCGCTCGTGCCGCCGCGCACTGCAGCTCCGTCTCCACCCCCTCCACGCACACGAGTGCCCCCAGCTGCTCGGACAGCGTCCGCATCGCACCGATCGCCGCCGGCCGCGCCAGCAGGGACGCGTCCAGTTTCACCAGCTCCGGCGACATGTCGGTGAGCAGCCGCAGCGGGACGTCTCCGTCGCCGACGCCGTCCGCGCTGATCCGGAACCCCTGGTCCCGCAGCGTGCCGACCGCCTCCAGAAGCGCCTGCTGGGGCACATGTGTGTACGGCGGACCGACATCGATCGTCACCTCCCACGGCAGCCGCCCCGCGGCGCGGACCGCGTCGTGCAGAGGTGTCAGCCCACCGAGGTCGCCGAGGGTGCCGGCGAACACGTTGACGTACAGGGGGAGCAGGGTCTCCTTGCGAGCCGCCGCGCGGAACGCCAACACGGCGAGCCGGCCGTCGAGTTCGGGATCGCGGCGCGCCTCGGCCAGGACGTCACCGGTCTCCGGGCGGGCCAGTATCTCCAGCCCCGCGACCCCGCCGGTCGTCAGATTGACCACCGGTTGGAAGGCGAAGCGGAGAGTATCCGTCCAGGAGTGCACGGGAGCATGATTGCGCCGCTGGAGCCCGCCCGAGCCCAGTTCATGAGACGTTCACGCAGGATTCCGGCCCGCTCACGCTGCGTAGACTGATGCTGATGGCCCTGGGCTCGAACGAGCTCGATCCGCAGTTGGCGCGACCACTCGCGCAGGCATGGGCCACAACCGCCGCGCCCCGATCTCACCGCACCGCGACCACCGCCGACCCGTGTCCGAACAACCCCTGGTTCGCGGCGATGCCCACCCGCGCACCGGCGACCTGACGCTCGCCCGCGGCGCCCCTCAACTGCCACGTCAGCTCGCATACTTGGGCGATGGCCTGGGCCGGTACCGCCTCGCCGAAGGAGGCCAGGCCGCCGCTCGTGTTCACGGGTATGCGTCCGCCCAGCGCCGTCGTGCCCTCTCTCAGCAGCTTCGCGGCCTCTCCTTCGCCGCACAGCCCGAGATCCTCGTACCACTGCAACTCCAGTGCGGTGGACAAGTCGTAGACCTCCGCGAAGGACAGGTCCCCGGGCCCGATTCCCGCTTCCTCGTAGGCCGCGCGGGCGATCGACTCCCGGAACGTCTCGGCCGTCGGCTGCACCGCCACCGCGGAGTCCGTCGCGATGTCGGGCAGGTCCAGAACGGTGTTGGGGTAGCGCGGTGTCACCGTGGAGACCGCCCGTATCCGCACCGGATCGGGGACTCCGTGCCGACGCGCGAAGTCCATCCCGGACAGCACGAGCGCGGCGCCCCCGTCCGACGTCGCGCAGATGTCGAGCAGCCGCAGCGGATCGGCCACCACGGCTGAGGCGGCGACCTCGTCGGCGGTGACCGCTTTGCGGTAGCGGGCGTTGGGATTGAGCGCGCCCAGGGCGGAGTTCTTCACTTTGACCTGGCCGAAGTCCTCAGGGGTGTCCCCGTGCACCGCCATCCGCCGACGGGCGTACAGCCCGAAGTAGGTCGGATTCGTCGCACCGAGGACACGGAACCGCAGCCAGTCCGGATCGTCGGGCCGGTCGCCGCCCGCCGGTCGGAAGAAGCCCTTGGGAGCCGCGTCGGCGCCGACCACGAGCACCACGTCCGCGAGCCCCGAAAGTATCTGCGCCCGCGCGGTGTTGACGGCCTGGGCCCCCGAAGCGCACGCCGCGTACACGCTCGCGACCCGCGCACCCTGCCAGCCGAGCGCCTTCGCGAACGTCGCCCCGGCCACGTATCCCGGGTAGCCGCCCCGCACGGTGTCCGCACCGACGATCGACCCGATGTCCCGCCACTCCAGGCCCGCGTCGGCCAGCGCCGCGCGTGCCGCCGCCACGCCGTACTCGACGAAGTTCCGTCCCCACTTGCCCCATGGATGCATGCCCGCGCCGAGCACCGCCACGTCGTCCGTCATGCCGTCACCCCCGTCGGCCGCCACTGCCAGGTCGTCCAGGTTGTCTCCGTGTCCTCATGGAGCACACCTGGTACGACCTCCACCTCCATACCCACCGTCAGATCGGCGACGGTGACCCCGGGAGCCGCTTGTCCCAGCACCACGAGGCGCTCGGATTCCAGCTCCACAGCGATCAACGTGTACGGCTCCCACGGAAGTTCCGGATTGGTCACATAGGGTGACGGAGGCCGGTACCGGCTGTCCGTGAAGGACCAGACGCGCCCGCGCCTCGACAGGGTGACCTCCTCCAGGTCACCGCCGGGACAGCCCGGGTTGCGGCAGTGGCCGCCCTCTCGAGGGAAGAACACCGACGTACACGCGGAGCAACGGGTACCGATCAGCCGGAAGTCCTCCCCGTCGCCGGCGAACCACCCGGCGACCACAGGCGTACGCGTGCGTGGCATATCCCCTCCCGACAACTCATCTGACGGTTCGTCAGAAGTCTGTCACGGTCGACCGGACAACGGCAGGGCGCCGGGTGCGCCCTTCGGAAGGAACCGCACCGGATCGCTTCCCCGACGGACCGCACACCTGATAGATGCAGGAGACATGACACGACTCTCGACCTTGGCACGGCGACTGACCGTCACCCTCGCCACGCTCCTCGCCGTGACCGCCGCACCCGCGACCGCCCAGGCGAAGACCGCGACCGACAAGGCCCCCAGGGACTTCGTGGCGCTGAGAAACGTGGATCCGACGATCATCCAGGAGATGCGGTACTTCACTCCGCACAACTTCGTCGGCGAGCGCATCGACGGCTACCGGCAGCCCCTGTGCATCCTCACCCGACCCGCCGCCGAAGCGCTCCACAAGGCCCAGCTGCGGCTCCTGCGCCAGGGCTACTCGCTCAAGGTGTACGACTGCTACCGCCCGCAGCGCGCCGTGGACCACTTCGTGCGCTGGGCCGAGGACCTCGACGACCAGGCCATGAAGGGCGAGTTCTACCCGAACGTCGACAAGACCCGGCTGTTCCTGGACGGCTACATCGCGGAGAAGTCCGGCCACAGCCGCGGCTCCACCACGGACCTGACCATCGTCAGGCTGCCGGCCAAGCCGACCCGGCCGTACCGACCCGGCGAGCCCCTGGTGCCCTGCTATGCGGCCAAGGCCGAGCGGTTCCCCGACAACTCCCTCGACATGGGCACCGGATTCGACTGCTTCGACACCCTCTCCCACACCCTCGACCCACGCATCCAGGGCGAACAGCGCGCCAACCGACTGCTCCTCAAGAGCGCCCTGGAAGCCCTCGGATTCGTGAACCTCGCCGAGGAGTGGTGGCACTACACGTACAAGCCCGAGCTCTACCCGGACACCTACTTCGACTTCCCCGTGTCCTCGAAATCCCTCACCACGCACTGGTGACCGGCCCCCGGAAGACGCCCTTCCACTCATCGGATACAGTCCGCCGCGTGTCCGAAACTCAAACCTCCGTTCCCAACTCCGCAGCGAACTCCCACTGTTCGACCTGCGGTGCGCCCTACGGAGAGGGCGTCTCCGGCTGGCCGCGCACCTGCCCGGTGTGCGGAGCCGTGGCCTACCGCAACCCGCTGCCTGTGGCCATCGCCCTCCAGCCCGTGTACGACACCCAGGGCACAGCCCTGGTCGTCGTCACCCGCACCATCGCCCCCGCGCGCGGGGGCATCGCCCTGCCGGGCGGCTACATCGACGACCGCGAGGACTGGCGGCACGCCGTGGTCCGCGAACTCGGCGAGGAGACCGGCATCGACGCGGCCGGCCGCGACGTACGCCTCGTCGACGCCATGAGCTCCCCGGACGGCCACCTGCTGCTGTTCGGCCTCCTCCCGGAGCGGCCCGCCGACCGTCTGCCGGCGTCGGCCGCCACGGACGAGACCGAGGGCCGGCACCTCCTGCGCAGGCCGGAGGAGCTCGCCTTCCCGCTGCACACGCTGGCCGTACGGGCCTTCTTCGAGGGCCGCTACATCTGAGCCGCACCCTCGCCCAGCCCGCGAACACGCACCGGACGGGGTGACGGGATCATGCCGTCCTCGTGCTCCAGCTCGACGACCACACGGTCGCCGTCCCAGCGGGTGACGTAGCGCTCGATCTCCGGCTCGTGCCAGCCGTCCCCCGCGTCCGGCACCACCAGCCCGCTCCCGGCCCGTCCCCGGGCGGGCGCCCACACCTCCAGTTCCAGCCCGCCGTCGTCCCCACGCACGGGGACGACGGCGCCCGAGCGCACAAGCACCGGGATCCGTGACATGGGCGCGTCGACGAGAACCTGCCCCGGCCCTTCGTACGCCCGCTCCGTCGCCGTGTCGTACCAACGCCCCCGCGGCAACTGCACGGCACGCCGGTCCGCCCCCGGATCCAGCACCGGCACCACCAACAGATCGTCGCCGAGCAGAAACGCATCCTCGCAGTCGCGCAACGTGCGGTCCTCGGGCGCCGACCACCACATCGGACGCACATAGGGCGCCCCTGTGCGCCGGGCCAGATGCGCCAGCGTCATGAAGTACGGCAGCAGCCTCCGGCGCTCGACGAGCGCCACGCGCGCGTGCTCCAGCACCTCGGGGCCGAACTCCCACGGCTCCCTGCGCCCCGCCCGCAGACTCGCGTGCGTACGGAACAGCGGCAGATACGCCGCGAACTGGAACCACCGCAGATACAGCTCCGGCGACGGACTCCCGTCGAAGCCGCCCACGTCCGGCCCCGAGTACGGCACGCCGCACAGCCCGAGCCCCATGACCAGCGACAGCGACGCCCGCAGCCCGGGCCAGCCCGTGGCCACGTCCCCGGACCAGCTGCCGCCATAACGCTGCATGCCGGCCCACCCCGAGCGCGAGAAGACGAAGGGGCGCTCCCCGGGAGCCAGTTCGCGCAGCCCTTCGTAGCCCGCACTGGCCATGCACAGGCCATAGACGTTGTGCGCCTCCCGGTGGTCGCCGCCCCGCCCCTCCAAGGAGTGCCTGGCCGAACGCGGCAGCGTCGACTCCCCGAACGCGGTGAACGAAGTCGGCTCGTTCATGTCATGCCAGAAACCCGCGAAACCCTGCGCCAGCCGCTCCTCGTACAGCCCGCCCCACCACACACGCACGCGCGCGTGCGTGAAGTCGGGGAAGACCGCATCCCCGGGCCAGACCACACCCCGCGCGACCTCACCCGAGGCGTTCCGCACGAACACGTCCAGGGCAGTGCCGCTGTCGTACACGGGGTTGCCCGGCTCCGCCTTGACCGCCGGGTCGACGATCGACACCAGGCGGATCCCGTCCCGCCGCAAATCCTCGGCGAGCTGAGGCAGCTTGGGAAAGCCCTCATGGTCGACCGTGAACACCTGATGCTCGTCGTAGTGGTCGATGTCCAGATGGACCGCGTCCAGCGGCAGATCCCGCTCCTGATAACCCGAAACGATCCGCCGCACCTCCTGCTCGCTGCCGAACCCCCACCGCGCGTGATGGTGCCCCAGCGCCCACGCGGGCGGCAGCGCCGCCGGACCGGTCAGGGAGGCCCACACGAGCAGTACGCGCGCGGGAGTACCCACCATCACCCAGCACCGCAGGGGACCGCCGTCCATCCGCAGCTCGCTGGTCCCCGCCCGGTCGTGCCCGGAACCGGCGCCTTCCTCGCCCTCCCGCAGCGTCACGGTGCCGTCCCACGAGGTGTCGTGGAACACCAGGTGCGTGGCGGCGTCGGCCACGACCAGCTGCACCGGCATCGTGATGTACAGCGGGTCGTCACCGGGACCGAACGAACGCCCGGGATCGGTGTTCCACAGTGAGTACGTCCCGTCCCTGAGCCGCGGTCCCGATGCCCGCCCCCCGAGCCCGAAGAACCGCGCGTCCGCAGCCACCTCCGACCGCTGCATCCAGCGCGCCGGCCCACCCGCGACGGGCTCCCACCAGCGCGGCGGCAGATCACGACGCAACGTCACACCACCGGGCGTCTGCACCTCCACGGCGCCGTGCCGCGAGATGACCACGGTCACCCGCTCGGCCACGACCCGCCAGCCACCGTCCTTGTCGGGCTCCAGCACCGCCCTGGGATCCGGTTCCGGACAGCGGCCCGCCAGCGCGTACGACGGCTCGGGAGCCGACCCGTCCCAGCCCCAGAAGACCGCCCCGTTCACCGTCACGGTCACCTGCAGCTCGGACCGGCTGAACCGGATCACACCGCCACCCGGACCGGGCCGCACCTCCTGCACAGGCCCGGGCACACGGGCACGCTCGGCACCCCGGGGTGGCAGCCCCACGGCGTCCGCGCGCTTCCTGCGCCAGGCTGCTCGTACGGTGCGCAACCCCTGGGCCGCCCCCACAGAACCGACCACCTTCATCGAACGCACCAGGTCACGACCGTCCATGCTGCTCAGCCTGCCATTCGCCGCCCCACACGCGTGTGCCGTTCAACTGCCGTTCACCCGTGCCGGGACCACATCTTCACGACACGGACTATGTGGGGCGGACCCTGGTGTAGAAGTCGATCACATGGCATCGTCCGTGTCATCCGCGTCACGCGCACACCCCCGCCGTGCGTGGAAGACGCACACGACGCGCACAGTTTCCGGGAGCCGCTCCATGTCGATCCTGAACCCCCAGCCGCTGTGGCAGCCAGACCCGCAGCGCATCGCCCGAGCACAGGTCACCCAGTTCCAGGCCTGGGCCGCCGAGAACCACGGCGCCCCCGCCGAGGGCGGCTACGCGGCGCTGCACCGCTGGTCGGTCGACGAACTGGAAGCCTTCTGGAACGCCGTCACGGAGTGGTTCGACGTACAGTTCTCCACCCCCTACGCGCGCGTGCTCGGCGACCGCTCGATGCCCGGCGCCCAGTGGTTCCCCGGCGCGACCCTCAACTACGCCGAGCACGCCCTGCGCGCGGCAGCGACCCGCGCGGACCAACCCGCACTCCTGCACGTCGACGAATCCCATGAGCCCCGCCCCGTCACCTGGTCCGAGCTCCGCCGCCAGGTGGGCTCCCTCGCCGCCGAGCTGCGCGCCCTCGGTGTACGCCCCGGAGACCGCGTCAGCGGCTACCTCCCCAACATCCCGCAGGCAGTGGTCGCACTGCTCGCCACAGCCACCGTCGGCGGCGTATGGACCTCCTGCGCCCCCGACTTCGGCGCCCGCAGCGTCCTCGACCGCTTCCAGCAGGTCGAGCCGGTCGTGCTGTTCACCGTCGACGGCTACCGCTACGGCGGCAAGGAACACGACCGCCGCGAGACCGTCGCCGAACTCCGCCGCGAACTGCCGACCCTGCGAGCGGTCGTGCACATTCCGGTCCTCGGCACCGAGGCCCCCGAAGGAGCCCTGGAATGGTCGGCCCTCACCGCCGCCGACGAGGAACCCGTCTTCGAGCAGGTCCCCTTCGAGCACCCCCTCTGGGTGCTCTACTCCTCCGGCACGACCGGCCTGCCCAAAGCCATCGTCCAGTCCCAGGGCGGCATCCTCGTCGAGCACCTCAAGCAACTCGGCCTGCACTGCGACCTGGGCCCCGAGGACCGTTTCTTCTGGTTCACCTCGACCGGCTGGATGATGTGGAACTTCCTCGTCTCCGGCCTGCTCACCGGCACCACGATCGTCCTCTACGACGGCAGCCCCGGCTATCCCGACACCGGCGCCCAGTGGCGCATCGCCGAACGCACCGGAGCGACCCTCTACGGCACCTCAGCCGCCTACGTCATGGCCTGCCGCAAAGCCGACGTGCACCCCGCGCGTGACTTCGACCTCTCCAAGGTGCAGTGCGTCGCCACCACCGGCTCACCACTGCCGCCCGACGGTTTCCGCTGGCTGCACGACGAAGTCCGCGACGACCTCTGGATCGCCTCCGTCAGCGGCGGCACGGACGTGTGCTCCTGCTTCGCCGGAGCCGTGCCCACCCTGCCCGTACACGTCGGCGAGCTCCAGGCCGCCGGCCTCGGCACCGGTCTCCAGTCCTGGGACCCCAGCGGCAGACCCGTCATCGACGAGGTGGGGGAGCTCGTGGTCACCAACCCCATGCCGTCGATGCCGATCCACTTCTGGAACGACCCCGACGGCAGCCGGTACCACGACAGCTACTTCGACACCTACCCCGGCGTATGGCGCCACGGCGACTGGATCACCATCACCTCACGCGGCTCCGTCGTCATCCACGGCCGCTCCGACTCGACCCTCAACCGCCAGGGCGTCCGCATGGGGTCGGCCGACATCTACGAAGCCGTGGAGCGCCTCCCCGAGATCAAGGAATCCCTCGTCATCGGTATCGAACAGGCCGACGGCGGCTACTGGATGCCCCTGTTCGTACACCTGGTTCCGGGCGCCGTACTCGACGAGGCCCTCCTGAACCGCATCAAGCAGACCATCCGCGAACAGCTCTCTCCGCGCCACGTCCCCGACGAGGTCATCGAGGTCCCCGGCGTCCCGCACACCCTCACCGGCAAGCGCATCGAGGTCCCGGTCAAGCGCCTCCTCCAGGGAACCCCCCTGGACAAGGCGGTCAACCCCGGCTCCGTCGACAACCTCGACCTCCTCCACTTCTACGAGGACCTCGCCCGCAAGCGCGCCTGACCGACCTGACACCCGGCCTCGGACCCACCGCACTCACGCGGAGTCCGAGGCCGACAGCACCGGACCCCCCCTCCGAACTGGGCAAATACGCCCCACCCAGCTCTCCGCGCACTTCCTCCCGCCCCGTTGTCAGTGCCGCCGGTTACTGTGAGTGAGCATTGATCGACTGCGTACCAGGGGGAAAACATGGCGCACACCGACCACCAGACGATGCGACGCATCCTGCGCCGCGAGATCGCCGGGACGATCGGCCTTCTGACCGACGAGCACGACTTCCGAGCCATGCGGCGCTACCGCAGCTTCACCTTCGACGACCACAAGTTCTACCTGGAACAGGTGGAAGCCCTCCTCAGGACCCGGGCCTCCCAGGGCGGCCATACGACGATCGCGCTCTTCGACCCACAGGAGTACGCCGAGTTCTGCGCCGACACCGGCCTCGACCCCGACGCCTCGTCGAGCCGCACACGCTTCACCGCTGAACTCGCGGCCACCGGACCCACCGTCCCCTACGACGGCCGGCCGCTGTCGGACGTCGTCCCGGCCCTCGTCGACGAAGCCGTCCGGCAAGCCACCTGGGAATACGCGTCCATCCTCCTGGCACGCCTCGGAACCTGCGCTACGTGCGGCGAGGACATCGGCCGTGCCGCCTTCACACGCGCCTCCGGCCTCCTCGTACGCATCCTGGATATGGCCCCGCCGGGCAGCCGACACGTCGTATGCAGCGTCACCGGAACCCCGGAAACACTCCTCTCCGTCCTGCACGCCGACGAGGACGACGAAGGTTCAGCACACCTCGACGAGGCCGAAGCGCTGGAGTTCACCACCGTGCTCGCCCTCGGCCTTGCCACCCGCAGCCCCGGCGGACTCGTGATGCGGACCAGCGCGCCCGGCACGACCGACCGCATCTACGGATGGCGCCTGCGCGGAGACGGACTGGAACCCCTCACTGCTGGCGAGGTCTTCGACGCCTACTGCACCGATATCGAAACGGGCGACCTGATCTCACCGGAATCAGGCGTCGACTACTGCGTGCCCCCGGACCTCGGCAGCGGGAGCGAGCAGACGCCCCCTGGTCATCACCACTGAGACGTGCAAGGGGCGCTCCACCCGAAGGTGGGGCGCCCCACACAACCAAAACGCAGCCGTGCCGCCGCGGCCTTACTCGCCCGAGAGCACGGCCTGAGCGGCGTTGCGCGCCTCCTCGGCGCTCTCGGCAGCACGCGCCGCCGCGGCCGCACGCTCACACTGCGCCAGCGTGTACTTCGCCAGCGTCGCCCGGACATAGGGAATGGACGCCGAACCCATGGACAGGGAGGTGACACCCAGACCGGTCAGCACACAGGCCAGCAGCGGGTCGGACGCGGCCTCACCGCAGACTCCACAGCTCTTGCCCTCGGCCTTCGCCGCCTCCGCGGACAGCGCGACCAGGTCGAGCAGCGCGGGCTGCCACGGGTCCTGAAGGCGGGACACCGCACCCACCTGACGGTCCGCAGCGAAGGTGTACTGCGCGAGGTCGTTGGTACCCAAGGACAGGAACTCGACCTCCTGAAGGACCGAGCGCGCCCGCAGCGCGGCGGAGGGGATCTCCACCATCGCCCCGAACTTCGCCCGCAGCCCGGCCTCACGGCACGCGTTCGCGAACGCCTTGGCGTCGGATCGGTCAGCCACCATCGGGGCCATGACCTCAAGGTAGACGGGCAGTCCCTCCGCCGCCTTCGCGAGCGCAGTCAGCTGCGTCCGCAGCACGTCGGGGTGGTCCAGCAGCGTCCGCAGACCACGCACACCCAGCGCGGGGTTCGGCTCGTCGGCAGGTGTCAGGAAGTCCAGCGGCTTGTCCGCACCCGCGTCCAGGACACGGACGACCACCCGGCCCTCGGGGAAGGCCTCGAGAACCTGCCGATAGGCCTCGACCTGCTTCTCCTCCGACGGCGCATTCTTGCTGTCGTCGAGGAAGAGGAACTCGGTACGGAACAGACCGACGCCCTCGGCACCCGCCTCGACGGCAGCCGGCACGTCAGCCGGACCGCCGACGTTCGCAAGCAGCGGCACCTTGTGACCGTCGGCGGTGGCACCCGGCCCCGTCGACGCGGCGAGCGCGGCCTTGCGCGCGGCGGCCGCGGCCTCGAGCTCCACCTTCTTCTCCGCGCTCGGGTTCACGAAGATGTCGCCGGTGCTGCCGTCGACCGCGATGACCGTGCCCTCGGCGAGCTCACCGGCACCCGGCAGCGCGACCACGGCCGGCACCCCGAGCGCCCGCGCCAGAATCGCGCTGTGACTGGTCGGCCCGCCCTCCTCGGTGACAAAACCGAGAACGAGAGTGGGGTCCAGCAGCGCCGTGTCCGCAGGCGCGAGGTCGCGCGCCACCAGGACGTAGGGCTCGTCGCTGTCCGGGACACCCGGCATCGGAACCCCGAGCAGCCGGGCGACGATACGATTCCGCACGTCGTCGAGGTCGGCCACGCGACCGGCAAGGTACTCACCGGCACCGGCCAGCAGCTCGCGGTACGCGGCGAAGGCGTCGTACACCGCCCGCTCGGCCGTGCTGCCGACGGCGATGCGCCGGTCCACGTCCGCCATCAGTTCGGGGTCCTGGGCCATCATGGCCTGCGCCTCGAGTACCGCCTGGGCTTCGCCCCCCGCCAGGTTGCCGCGCGCCATCAGGTCGGCTGCCACAGCCTCCACCGCCTTGCGGGCGCGCCCCTGTTCACGCTCCGCGTCCTCGGCCGGAATCTGCTTGGCAGGCGGTTCCAGGACCGCCGTTCCCATGTGCCGAACCTCGCCGATGGCCACACCGTGGCTCACGCCGACGCCTTGCAGCGTTGTCTCCATCTCACCCGTCTCCGATAGTGCGGCGGGTCCCGCCGCCGCGGTGGTTGTGGTCCCTACTCGCCGTCATACGACGGCATCGAAGTCACTTCCAGGTGAAGAGACTGTCGCCGGCCTTCACATCGCCGCTGTCACGCAGATCGGAGAGAGCCTCGGCCGTGGCCTCGAGGGCGACGATCGGGCACACCGGGGACTTGCCGGCCGCCTCGACGGCCGCAGGGTCCCAGCGCACGATGCTCTGGCCGCGCGTAACGGTGTCGCCCTTGTTCACGAGCAGCTCGAAGCCCTCGCCGTTGAGCTGCACGGTGTCGATACCGAGGTGGGTGAGGACCCCATGACCCTGGTCGTCCACAACGACGAAGGCATGAGGGTGGAGAGAGACGATGACCCCGTCCACGGGCGAGACGGCCTCGGAGGGCTCACGCACGGGGTCGATCGCAGTGCCCGGGCCGACCATGGCGCCGGAGAAGACGGGATCCGGTACGGACGCCAGTCCGACGGCGCGTCCTGCCTGTGGGGACGTCACGGTGGTCATGGGAAACCTCCCAGGGGTGGAGATCGTTATGGGCCGTCGCTGCCTGTGCCGGACGGCACACTGTTCAGCAGGGTATGTCACATGAAGTGCCGGTTCCGCGTGGGCACTCCGGAGTGGTCTAGACCATACCGCAAATCGATTTGCACGCGCTCCACGGCCACGTGTACAGTCGTACTCCTGCTTGGGTCTGAGTGACGCAGTTGAGCGCCCTTGCCTGGCAGCATCCAACCTTGTCAGATCCTATCTCGGGGTCACCTTCTGCATGCCTGCGGGACGGTGGTCAGAGGGCCGGAAAAACACTGATAGAGTTTGGAACACCGAAGGGAAGCGCCCGGAGGAAAGCCCGAGAGGGTGAGTACA